>JBCBWI010000060.1:0-25838 GCA_039817185.1 Cyanobacteria bacterium J06648_16
CGACAGCACCATTCGACTTTGGGATCTTCAAACCGGACAATGTCTAAGAACGTTGATCAGGCATACGGACGCGATACTGAGGCTTGCGCTAAGTTCTGATGGGCAATGGATCATTGGTGGTGGCATTGACCGACTGCTCAGAGTCTGGTGTGTGCGTACTGGAGAATGTCTCAAAACGTTGCAGGGGCACAGCGATATCATTGATGCTGTTGCTTGCCTGCCAGATAGCCCAGTTGTGGCCAGTAGCGGGATGGAGAAGACGATTCGCCTCTGGGATATCAATACTGAAACCTGCATCAGAATACTGGATGGTCATGCAGACTGGATTTGGGCACTTGCTTTTGCGCCCTCAGCCTCTAATGCCAAGGAAAGTTCTGTCAATCAAACGGCTACTCCCCTGCTTGCTAGCGGTAGCCACGATACCACTATTCGAATTTGGGATATCGATATGGGAGAATGCCTCAATGTACTTCAAGGTCATACCAATTGGGTCATATCGGTTGTGTTTAGCCCGAACGGCAGATTATTAGCGAGTGCCAGTCATGACGCAACAGCAAGAATTTGGGATGTGCAAACGGGAGAATGCCTCAAAACCTTCTACACTTCTCCAAGCAGACTCATGTCTATTGCTTTTAGCCCCGATGGAAAAATTCTAGCGGCCAGTGGCGAAAATGAAAAAATTTGGTTTTGGCAGATAGAATCCGGCGAATTGATTCAGACCATCCAAGGAAATCGGCTGTATGAGGGGATGACTATTACTGGTGCAACGGGGCTTACGGAAGCGCAAAAGGAAGCACTAATCGCTTTTGGCGCCATTCAATGACTTTGCTGATGCTCAGTCTGCCGCTGAATTCCCTACACCCGAGTACGAAACCGTGCGTCATCTGCTGTTTGGTAGCCTAACGGCGGTCCAGCCCACCATCAAAGACCTGCACATCAAGCACTACGCCGAACCCAACGACTGGAGCCAGCCTATTTCAACCGGCAGGCCCAATGAAGTCATGGCGATTTTGACCAAGCGGGTCAGAGTCGCTTAGGTCTACGGGCGGGGGTGTCGGCTACGATAGTCCCGCTTCACCCTTTGCCTGCGCAAGTACTGCCTCGATTCCTAGTCGGCTAGCCCACTCCGTCAAATATTCAAAGTCTAGTTCAGCTCCTTGCACCTTCAAGATTCCTAACACGTCCCGCCACTGCTTTTCAGACAGACTTTGTTCTTGCCATCTAAGCTTATTCAAGATGATATCCTCGGGCGAAGCAAGATAGATTCCACTGATCAGTTGCCGCCGCGAGAACTTGACCGCATCCCAATTCTCCGTCCCCGCTAGCATCAGGTCGGCCCGTGCGATAGTCTCCTGGTGAGTAATTTGTAGGGTTCTTGTCTGACCGAGAACAGCCTCTTCGACACCTGGCACATAAAAGTTTTCAGCCTCTAGCGCTGCTACCAGCGGGTACAGCTCAGCGCCCGACACGCTGATAACCAAGTCCAGGTCCATAGTGGTTCTGGGCTCTCCGTAGGTTGTTGCGGCCACCCCACCTGTTACGTAGTATTTAATGCCTAAACGCTCAAAAACAGGGTGAAGCTGCAGTGCTAACTCTAGCGAGTCTTGAATCCAGGTCATGGGATCGCTGCTAAGGTCAAAATTTATTGGCCAGGCACTACCTAACCAGGCCTGAGCAACCTTCTGGGCAAACTCATTTTTGTTGAAATGGCCAAATCGGTGCTTAAGACCCATTAAGGACAGCCGTTTAGCGCCTTTCGTCAGCTTGGCAGTCATCGCCATCCGATGGCAATTATCCTGCTGAGTCAGGCGCTCAAATAAGTAGCGGTCTGCTTCGGTATGAGAACTTACATCTTGCATGGCTGTACTGTCAGTACGCGTGCAATTGCCTAGGTATTGGCAATTACTCTACTGTACGCAACGTTTCGGCCTGGGCCAGTAGCGACTCAGCAAAGGCAATCGCTTCTTGGTGAGACCGTCCGCCCGCTAGCTGGGCCAGTTCTTCTCGTCGTTCGGTTAGATCTAACGGTGCAACCCGTACGATAGTACGTTCTTCCGTTGCCGTCTTAGCGCCGTTTGCTTCGACCTTATCGGCATCTACCTTACGCTTGCGACCCCTCCGCGGTTTGTCCGTTGCTGATTCTGTTTCGACAACGTGCTTGCCCACATGAAAGTGGGCGTCGGCCATCGCGGCTACCAGCGGCTGGTGAGTGACGCACAGTACCTGATGCTCGCGGCTGAGCTGGTGCAGCTTTTCAGCAATTGCCTGGGCGACGCGACCCGACACGCCCACGTCGATCTCGTCAAAGACCATTGTGCTAATTGGGTCTACCTTTGACAGGCAGGCTTTAAAGGCCAGCAAAAAGCGGCTCATCTCACCGCCTGAGGCAACTTCTGCCAGAGGTTGCAGCGGCTCGCCGGGGTTGGGGCTAAACAAAAATTCGACCCGGTCTGCGCCTGCAGCAGTAGGAGCCTGGGCCTCTATGCCGACCTTAAACTTGACTCGGTCCATCGCCAAAGGCTTGAGTTCTGCGACCAGCTGGGCTTCGAGCTGACCGGCTGCTTTCTTGCGGAGCTTGGTCAGCTTGGCACAGGCGGTTTCGAGCTTTTCCTGGGCCTGTTCATGGGCGGCTTCCAGGTCTTCGACCGATTGGCCGTCGCCGTTGAGTACGTCCAGCGCGGTCTGAATCTCTTCGTAATACTCGATTAGTCCCGGCAGGTCGTGGCCATACTTGCGGCAAAGCTGCTTTAGTAGGCTGAGACGCTGTTCGACTTCCTCTAGCCGCTCAGGGTCGGTTTCTAGCCCGTCGCCGTAGGTATTGATCTGGCGTCCGGCCTCTTCGACCTGGGCCAGGGCGTCGCTGACCATATCAAGTATGGGCTCCACCGATTCGTCGAAGCGCTGCATATCGGTGAGTATGCCTTCTACCTTGCCCAGCATCTCAGAGCAGGCGGCAAACGATCCGTCACTTTCGTACAAAATCTGGTAAGCCTCGTAGCTCTGCTGCTGCAGGTCAACGCTGTGGTTGAGGCGCTGGTGCTCTTGCTTGAGGTTGTCTAGCTCGTCTGGGTCTTCTAGGCGGGCGGCGCTGAGTTCGCGGGCCTGATACTCAAACAGATCGAGCTGCTGTAGGCGCTGCTGTTCGGCGCGGCGGCGGCGGTCGAGGGCCTGTTTGGCCTCATTGGCGGCAGTGTAGGCTTTTTGCACCTTTTCACGCTGCTGTAGCAGGGCTGAGTCCCCAAAGCCATCAAGCCAGTCGCGCTGCAGGTCTAACGACCCTAACAGCACGGTTTGCCCCTGGGCGGTAATTTCGACCAGATGCTGGCGCAGCTCCTCCATCTGGGGCTTTTTCACCGAGATGCCGTTGAGCTTCGAGCGGCTGCGAACTGCGCCACGTCCGCTAGTGAGTTCTCGGGTGCAGACGAGCTCGTCGTTGTCTGTGGGAATGTCGTTTTCTTTCAGCCAGGTTTTGACCGACGGCAGCAGTTTGAAGGTCGCTTCGATTAGTCCTTTCGTGGCACCCGTGCGGACAGATCGCCCGCTGGTTTTGCCGCCCAAGACGGCGTCGATAGCATCAAGAATGATGGATTTGCCTGCGCCGGTTTCGCCGGTCAAGACATTGAGCCCAGACTCCAAGGAGAGGTCTAACTGATCGATCAGGGCAAAGTTCTCTATCTTGAGGGAGACGAGCATAGCCTTTGTGGGGATGTCAGCGAACATGTGTATTGTCCATGATGGCCCAGTAACACAATAACCTGGCCGGGATTAGCCTGATTTCCGCGGTTCGCGATAAATCGTAAGGGGCAGTTGTTACAATAGTTTACAGGTCCTGAATAGGATGCTATTGCACAGCGCTCTATCGTAACCCGCCTGGCTGTCTAACCCGCTCTATCTTAATTAAGCCTATGACTTCGGTATCTTCTCAATCCTTTGTGCCCACGGCTGAGCCGGTGGTGGTCGCAAAGCCGCGTGCGGCGGTACCCAATCGGGCGGTACCCGAACGACTAGAAGATATTTTGGTCTACGACCCAGTTGCGATCGCAGCCTACTACAGCCGTCGCCCGTTTCAGATCGTCGCCCGCCTGTTCGAGGTTCTGTGGATTTTCCTAGGCTTTGCCCTGGGGCTCGTGTGGGATCGCCTGTTTAACCTGCAGGTGAAAAACGAAGCCCGTCGTGCGGTACAGCTACGCCGAGTCCTGACTAAACTTGGCCCCGCCTACATCAAAATCGGTCAGGCCCTCTCTACTCGTCCTGACCTGGTTTCGCCTATCTACATGGCCGAGTTGGTCAAACTGCAAGACCAGCTGCCCGCCTTTTCTAACGACATTGCCTTCCGCTTTATTGAAGAAGAGTTGGGCGCGCATCCTGAAGATATCTATGCTGACTTATCGCCCAAGCCTGTCGCCGCCGCCTCGCTGGGACAGGTGTACAGAGGCCACCTCAAGACCGGCGAAATGGTGGCGATCAAAGTACAGCGCCCAGGTCTGGCCCAGAAGATTACCCGCGACATCTACATTCTGCGCATTATTGCCCAATGGGTGACCAACAACGTGTCGCTGGTTCGGAGCGATCTGGTCAGCATCATGGACGAGTTTGGTGCCCGCATTTTTGAAGAAATCGACTACACCCAGGAGGGCCGCAACGCTGAGCGCTTTGCTGAGCTGTATGGTTACTTGCCAGACATTATCGTGCCACGCATCTACGAGGAATATACCGGGCGGCGCGTGCTAACGATGCAGTGGATCGAGGGAACGAAGCTGACAAAGCCTGATGAACTGGCCGCCCAGGGCATCAACCCCACAAAGGTGATTGAAATTGGCGTGCAGTGTTCACTGCGTCAGCTGCTGGAGCACGGTTTTTTCCATGCCGATCCTCACCCCGGCAACCTGTTGGTTACCCCCGAAGGCAAACTGGCTTACCTCGATTTCGGTATGATGTGCCAGGTGGAGCCCTACCAGCGCTATGGCCTGATTGAGGCCATCGTTCACATGGTCAACCGCGACTTTGATGGCTTAGCCCAGGACTACATCAAACTCGAATTTCTCACCCCTGAGACAGATCTGGAACCTATCATTCCGGCGCTGGCAGCCGTGTTCAACAATGCGCTGGGTGCTTCGGTCGCGGACCTGAATCTGAAGAGCATCACGGACGAGTTCTCCGCTCTGATGTACGAGTACCCGTTCCGTGTACCGGCCTACTATGCGCTGATTATCCGCTCGTTGGTGACCTTAGACGGTATCGCGATTACCGTAGACCCTGAGTTCAAGGTGCTGAGCAAGGCTTACCCCTACGTCAGTAAGCGCCTGTTGACCGATCCGGCCCCCGAACTGCGCGAGTCGCTACAAGAGCTGCTATTCAAAGACGGCAGCTTTCGCTGGAACCGACTGGAGAATCTGCTAAAGAACGCTCGCAACAGCGATGACTACGATTTGGACCGGGCCCTCAACCAGGCGATTGATTTTCTCTTTTCTGAGCGCGGTGCGTATATTC
This sequence comes from Cyanobacteria bacterium J06648_16, assembly GCA_039817185.1. Taxonomy (GTDB): domain Bacteria; phylum Cyanobacteriota; class Cyanobacteriia; order Phormidesmidales; family Phormidesmidaceae; genus CAWUKV01. The sequence goes on from JBCBWI010000060.1 coordinate 5,491, forward strand.
GAAATCGGGTAGCCGACGAGCTAGCCAAAGAAATCGACAAGTTTGGCTACGGTCTGCTAATTCAGCTGCGTGGCGCCATTCAAGAGACCTTGCGCGACCCGGCAAAGGTGGCAAAAACGGTCACCCAGGTACGATCGGCCCCTGCCGCCAGCAACTGGGAGCATTTGGTACGGATATTAGGCATCCTACGCGATACGCCTGGGTTCGATGCAGCGACGGTGGCGCAGCTGCTGCCTAAGCTGCTGACGAAGCCTGAGACGCGGCATTTGGGCCAGCGTGTCGTCGGGGGCGTAATGCAGCGAGCCCTGGCGCGGCTGATTCGTGAGGTGGTCCTGCGCGATCGGCCTGTGCAGCCCGCGCTCAAACCGGCAAACTAGGCGGGATTTATTCTGTCTTGTACATCGCTGATCAGCGGTGGCACTTGAGGCCTGTACGGCATCTGAAAGAAGCCTCGAACCGGCAATGCGTTACCGCGATGCTTGTGGCAGGTGACCGCCCCGATTGTCGGCAGCAAAAAATCTGGGAAGACCTCGGGAATCCGTAGCAGCATCGTCCTCAGTGAGGCAGGCAAAGCAGAAACCGAGCGTAGTCCGGCCACCGTGTCTTTCGTCAGTTTGACCTGCGTTCGGGTGACTTCAATATAGGCGTCGTCTGCCAAGGGTGCGTTAGGCTCGTAAACCTTGATTCGTAGCGTATCGGCCTCTTTTTGCTCATAGTCATAGGCCAGGACCTGATGGTTGTCCCAGGGTTTGCCGCCTGTGCCAACATGCACTAGCCCTAGCACAGCGAACTCGCCCCGATTCAGCTTACTCAGCACGCCATCGAGCTCTTTGACCGTCAATACCTGCAGGCCAATATCGCTAAGCCTCATCCAAGCTAGAAAACGGGCAATGGGTTTGCCCGTTTTACCCAATGTGTGACGCTGGCGTTTGACCAGATAGCGGTAAAGTGAGTCACCCGGTTTGGGAATGTCCGCGATAGGCGGAATGGGGTGCCCGCTGGCGTAGTAATCGGCGACCGCCGCCGACATGCCACCGCACAGGCCGTAACTTCCCGATAAGGGTGGAACCTTTACATCTAGGCTATCTAGCGGTAGCGCATCGGCAACGTCAGTATAGGCAAATCGGTTAGGAAAGCGAAATCCATGCTGGCTGGGGTGGAAGGTTTTTAGGTCTGGCATGATGACGATGAAAACCCTGTACTAGCGTTTACCTACGAAATCTGCCGACAGCATTCCTGATTTGACAAGACACGTTAAGGTCCGAGGTCGATTCGTAGGGCAGTTCCAACAGTTTATCCAGTTCCCGGATCGATCAATTCGGGGGGTGTAAACCTTTGAAACGGTTCTCTGGGTTACCTGTTATGAAAGTATGTCTCCTGGGCTTGTCAGCTGCAACATTGTTCCTCTCTGCTAAGGTCTTCTCGGATATAGCCGTCAGTGCTAACACGACGCTTCCTGATGTTGATCAGGTGGCCTCTGACCATCAAATTGCAGTGTGTCGTCAAGACTGGGCCGAAGCCGAACGCCAGGCGAGCATATTGATGGCCTTACCCAGCGTCACCCCAGAACTGAGGCAAGACTTAGTTGATTTACGGCGTCAATATGTTCTTTACGCCGCCGACCAAACGCAGTTTGACTCGGTTCCCGGTTGTGAAGGTGTTACCCTGCCGATTGAATCGGCCAACAGTGAAGACGAACCTCCCCTCGCCCCTCTGGGCGGTGAGACTTTCAATAGCCCACCGCCACCATTATCGGCACTGGAATCAGGATCGGGTAGCGGCATCCCTACCCCGCCCAGCAGCGACGTCATTGTGATTACTGGAGACACCAGTGCTCCGCTAACTATCGCGAACGTGTACCATCGCGGCAGCGTGGTGTACGGCACAATTGTTAACAATACCGGCCAAGCCTATCGAGACATTCAGATTCTGGCCTCTCTTTACGATAGCGGTGCGGGCTTTGCCCACTCGGCCCAGTACACCTATCGCGGCGCGATTAATCCCGGTGCACGGGTCGAGATCCCTGTCACGATTCAAGGCACTGGTTATTACAGCGAGCCTGGCTATATTCTCACTAATCCCCAGTTTGAAATCTGGGCTACTGGTTTCTAAACTTGGGCCACGTCCAGAACTGGAGTTTTTCTGTAGAAAAAGCTACAGGTTTCAACTTGGACGCGGTTTAGGCAGGCAAGGCTCCGGGTTGACCGTTCTCGACAACAAATGAGGCCAAGGTCCGAATGCCAGAGGTGGGTGACTCAATTGTTTCGACGGCGCGGTAGTCGGTTTGCCAGGTTTCTGGGGTGACGGTGCAGCGCACGTAGCCCCGGTTTAAGCCATCGAAGAACTGGGTGTGGGGGTTGCCGGGGACGGCGGCAGCCACCAGCGCGTTGGTGCTTTCGTCGCCGAAGCTGGCGGCGATGGAGGTGCCGATAAACTCGGTGGCGACGGTCTCAGAACTGGGGTCGTCGAAGTTGGTTTTGATGTCGTGAACCCAGCTTGAGTGAATATCGCCGGTAATCACAATTGGATTGGCGGGCTTGCGGGCTGCCAGGAAGTCGATAATGCGATCGCGCTGAGCCACATAGCCGTCCCACTGGTCGGGGTTGTAGAACTTACCGGGCAAGAATTGGGTATCACCGAAGTTGAACTGGGCAAACATGGTCTGCTGTGCCAGCACATTCCACCGGGCACGAGAGCGGTTGAGACCCGACAGTAGCCAGCTTTCCTGACGCTGTCCGGTCATGGTCGCAGCGGAGTCAAAGGCCTCTTCGCAGCGGGGACCAAAGGCATCGCCGCAGGGCTGATCGGTACGGTACTGGCGAGTATCGAGCACGTTAAAAGTGACCAGGTCGCCAAAGCTAAGCCGACGGTACAGCTGTAAAAACGCGCCCCTGGGCATGGAAGGCTTCCGTAGGGGTAGGTGTTCGTAGTAGGCCTGGTAAGCGACCGCTCGGCGAACTGCAAAGTCTCTCGCACTCTGGTCATCTTCTGGGATAAAGTCGGCGTAGTTGTTGTCGACTTCGTGGTCGTCCCAGGTGAAGGTCCAGGGGAAAGCGGCATGAACGGCGCTTAAGTGGGGGTCGAGTCGGTACTGGGCATAGCGGTTGCGGTAGTCTTCTATCGTCACAATTTCGGAGCCGCTGTGCTGACGCACGCTTTCAGGGTTTGGGCCGTACTCGTAAATGTAGTCGCCTAGGTGAATCACCAAATCCAGATCTTCCTTTGCCATATTCTCGTAGGCGGTGAAGAAGCCGTTCTGGTAGTCCTGACAGGAGGCGTAGGCAAAGCGGAGCTGGTTGACCGGTGTCCCAGGCGCGGGGGCAGTCCGGGTGCGACCCACGGGGCTCTCTTCGCCACCGGCCTCAAACCGGTACCAGTAGTGGCGACCAGGCTCTAGACCCGATACTTCCACATGGACCGAGTGTCCTAGCACTGCGCGGGCGACTGCCGTCTCTCGTAGCACCACATTCTGTAAGGCTTCATCGGTAGCGACGGTGCAGGTCACCGAGACATCCATGTCAGGCATGCCGCCGCCATTGAGCGGGTCAGGTGCAAGGCGGGTCCACAGCACAACCCCGTCGGGCAAGGGGTCGCCGGAGGCAACGCCGAGGGTGAACGGGTAGCTGGAGAATCGCGTTTGCGCCAGAACAGGGCCGGAGTACTGGCCGAGCAGCACGACACCTGTGAATGCGCCCATGCCTGCAAGCAGATTACGCCGTCTGATGCGATGAGAGAATAGCTGTTCGGGGGAGAGAGGCATGTGTCTGATTCCTGCTTTAAGCGGAGAGGATGGAGAGTTGGATAGGAAGCGCAGCGGTTCGACAGAACTCCCGAGCGGTGAAGCCCCCAGCCTGATTCGGTCGCTAGCGGTAGATGGCATTAGGAATGCTGGAACCGAACTGTGCAGCGTGACTATCGCTTGCGGCGGGCAGCTAGGCCGCAGACGGCGACTAAACCTAATGCTAGACCGGGCTCAGGTACGGGTTTGGGGGCTGCAAACGAGACCGTACCGGTGTTGAAGGCAAAGGTTGAGAAGTCGTCGGTGAAGAACACGTACTCGCCGCTGCCAAAAGGTTCTTCGAGAAACTGAAAGGCGATGTTAGACGAGACCTCAGCCGAGTAATTCAGCCCTGCCAGCATGCCATCTTCGAAGATGGCGATGGGAAAGCCGTTGCCGGTAGCGTCATCCGCTGCTGTGTAGGTGGCAGGCGTTGTCAGGTCGGGACCAACGAAATTGAAGATAAGCGAATCCAGACCGGTGTTGATGTCAACCAGCTCGGTACCCATGCCGTTGAGCTGGCTGTCGTCATAGGTAACCTGACCGGAGAAGGTCTCGCCGACTAGAAAGTCACCCTCTGTAATGTCGACCGAAAATGCGGTTGCGAACTTCGCTGCGTAGGCAGAACCGGTCGATCCAGCGAGGACGCCAAGTGCTGCGATCGCACCTGACAGAGCCTTGATTTCCATGATGTGAACCCCTGCTTTTTGAAAAGAGTGAACCCGACGAATTCCCAAGCCAAAACCGCAGCAAAAACCACCAGCGTTTCTGCTCAGGTCAATATACAGATCTCTTCCCTTACGGGACATTCTTGATTCGCAGGCGTCGCGTTGCCCAACCGAGCGCATCAGTTACTGCTTTCACCCGCATAACTTGAAATTAACGCTTTTTTCAGTGATTTGTATGTTCTCTGTAACACATGAAAAGGTGAATTCTGGCCTGAAGAGATTAGGACCGGTCGACTCCTCACTTGCGGTTAGGAGAAAGCTATTGAGCGGGTTCTAAAAGCATCAAATATCCAAAAGACGGACGCATAAATTCGTTCTTAAAGTCAAGCCGCTTTTGCTGGATTGCTAGGAAGGTTGTCTAAACAAATTTGCAACCGACCGTAGAACGTTGGGTTAGCAAAACGATTTACCGCGAATCAATGCCCTGATTAGCGTCATAATGGGATGAACACGTTACATTCCTTCATCATGGCGCGAGATCTGCGGGACTTCATCAAACAGGTCGAGGCAAGGGGGCAGCTCCGACGCATCACGGCACTGGTGGACCCTGAGCTAGAAATTGCCGAGATCTCGAACCGGATGCTGCAGGCTGGGGGGCCAGCGTTGCTGTTTGAGAATGTGAAGGGGTCCGAGTATCCCGTTCTGGTTAACTCGATGGGTACGGTGGAGCGGGTGTGCTGGGCCATGGGCATGGAGCAGCCGGAGGAGCTGGAAACCCTGGGCAAAAAGCTGGGCATGCTGCAGCAGCCGAAGCCGCCGAAGAAGATTTCCCAGGCGGTGGAGTTTGGTAAGGTGCTGTTTGACGTGGTGAAGGCCAAGCCTCAGCGGGACCTGCTGCCGCCCTGCCATCAGGTCGTTCTCAAGGGTGATGAGGTAGACCTGACCCAGATTCCGATGATTCAGCCCTACCCCAAGGATGGGGGCAAGGTCGTGACGCTGGGGCTCGTCATCACTAAGGATTGTGAGACCGGTACGCCCAACGTGGGGGTTTACCGGCTGCAGCTGCAGAGCAAGAACACCATGACGGTACAGTGGCTGTCGGTGCGGGGCGGGGCGCGGCACCTGCGTAAGGCGGCGGAAAATGGGAAAAAACTGGAGATTGCGATCGCAATCGGCGTCCATCCGCTCATCATCATGGCAGCGGCCACCCCCATTCCCGTAGACCTGTCGGAGTGGCTGTTTGCCGGGCTCTACGGCGGCAGCGGCGTGCACCTCGCCAAGTGCAAAACGCTGGATCTAGAAGTACCGGCCTCGTCGGAGTTTGTGCTGGAAGGAACGATTACGCCGGGTGAGACGAGGGTGGATGGCCCCTTTGGTGACCACATGGGCTACTACGGCCCGGTAACGGAGAAAGCGCCGCTGATTCGCTTTAACTGCGTCACCCACCGCAAGAACCCGATTTATCTAACCACCTTCAGCGGTCGTCCGCCCAAGGAAGAGGCAATGATTGCCATTGCCCTGAACCGCATTTACACCCCGATTCTGCGACAGCAGGTATCGGAGATCGTCGATTTCTTCTTGCCGATGGAGGCGCTGAGCTACAAGGCCGCCGTAATCTCGATTAAGAAGTCCTATCCAGGGCAGGCGCGACGGGCGGCGATGGCCTTCTGGACGGCACTGCCGCAGTTTACCTACACCAAGTTTGTGATTGTGGTCGATGCCGAAATTAACATCCGCGACCCGCGTCAGGTGATCTGGGCGGTGACGTCTAAGGTAGACCCGTCGCGAGACGTATTTATTTTGCCGGATAACCCCTTTGACCGACTGGATTTTGCCAACGAGAAGCCGGGACTGGGCGGGCGCATGGGCATTGATGCGACGACGAAAGTTCATCCCGAAACCGATATGGAATGGGGTGAGGAGCTGAAATCGGACCCGGACGTAGCCGCGATGGTTGAGCGGCGATGGGCAGAATATGGCTTGGGGGACATTGAAATGGGCGAGGTAGATCCGAACCTGTTTGGGTACGACATGCGGCGATGACCATGAAAAAGCAACCTCAGCGCAACTTGACCCAGCGAGACGTCGCAAAATCTCAAAAGCAGTGGTTCACACTGCTGTGGCAGGTACAAGGCTCGGTGATCCCCTGCATTTTGCCCCGGGTGCTGCTCTGTATGGGGTTTGCCCTGGTCGTGTGGATTCTCTACGAGCGGGGCTTGCCGGTTTCGCTGCCGCTGGTGAGCGGAATTGTGCCCAGCATTGTTCTCGGTTTACTGCTGGTGTTTCGCACCAATACGGCCTACGAGCGCTTTTGGGAAGGGCGTAAGCTGTGGGGCACGATGGTCAACACCACCCGCAATCTAGCCCGGCAGATTTGGGTGACGGTCGAAGAGAACAGCTTGCAGGACCGGAAAGACAAAGAACAGGCGTTACAGCTGATTGTGGGGTTTGCGATCGCAACTAAACTCCATCTCCGCAAACGCAAAGATCTGACCGAGCTTCAACCGCTGCTCACCGAAGCCCAGTGCAGCCAGCTCCAAAGCATGAACAGCCCGCCGCTCGAAATCGCCTTCTGGCTGGGCGATTACCTGCAGGTGCAGCACCTGCGCAACACTATCCATCCGTACCAGCAGCGGACCATGGTAGAGCTGCTAGACCTGATGGTCGATGTCCTGGGCGGCTGCGAACGCATCCTCAAAACACCCATTCCCCTGGCCTACTCCATTCATCTGAAGCAGCTGCTGCTAATTTACTGCCTTACCCTGCCGCTACAGATTGTGAACGATGTGGGGGGCTGGTGTATTTTGGTTGCGGGTTTGGTTGCCTTTGCCGTGTTTGGCATCGAAGCCATCGGCATCGAAATCGAGAATCCCTTTGGCTGTGACCCTAACGACCTACCGCTAGACGACATCTGCCAGACCATGTACCGCAACGCTAGGGATCTGATGACCCTGACCCCTAGCGTCGAGGCCGATCGGGTCCGCTATCAGAGAGAACAGGAGGGGTCAGTCTGATCTGCCGAGTTCATGCGTCAGCCCATCCCAGTGCCTGAGCAATCTCTGCGGCTAGCTGGAGGGGGCGAAATGGCTTGGCAATGATGGCCGCGACTGCCAGGTCCGCAAATTCTTCCAGCGTTGCGGGTTGGGCCTTGGCCGTCACTAAAATGACTGGAATCTCTGCTGTTAACGAGCTAGCCTTGAGCGCTCGTAGGGTCGCGCGACCGTCCATGTCCGGCATCATCATGTCGAGCAGAATGGCGCTGGGCTGCTGTTCGCGCGCCATCTGTAGCGCTTCTTCCCCTGACCCCGCAATCAGCACTGTCCAGTCCGTTTTCATTTCCAGACCCAGTTTGGTAATTTCCTGGACGTCCGCTTCGTCATCAACGACAAGAATGCTCTGACTCACTCAATCTCTCCTATCGGTAGCAGTATGTTGAAGGTACTGCCCTCACCCAGGCCGCTATCGACCCAAATCCGGCCCTGGTGCTGATGCACGATCTGGCGGCAGATTGCCAGTCCCAGTCCTGTTCCCCCCTTTTTTCGAGTATCAGAAACATCCACCTGCTGGAACCGTTCGAAAATGAGATCAAGCTTGTCCTCTGGAATGCCTCGGCCCTGGTCGCGAACAGTAATCAAGACTTGGGAGGTGGCCGTTTGCTGCTGTTCGGCGGTGAGCCAAATGGTCTGATCCGCCGATGAAAACTTGATCGCGTTGCTGAGCAGGTTGGTCAGGAGCTGCTGGATGCGATCGCAATCAACCCATAACGCGGCCTCCGCAGTTTCAACCACGAGCGTTACGCCAGCAGCCTCGGCCAAGGGGCGCATGACCGATACCGCCCGTTCAAACAGATCGGGCAGCTGGCAGCGCTTGGGACGTAGCGTGAGCTGGCCCGACTTCATGCGCTCAAGATCGAGAATGTCGTTCACTAGCCGCACCAGCCGTTCGGCGTTACTGGTTGCCATATTAATGAGCTGCTGCCCCTTCTCGGTCAGGCTCCCCAATTGCCCTGTACCTAGCAGATCGAGTGCCCCGATCATCCCGTTCATGGGCGTTTTGAGTTCGTGACTAACCAGGGAAATAAACTCATTTTCAAGCCGTTTGCGCTCGGTAATGTCGTGACCAATGGTCAGCGCACAGCGGTGCCCCTGTAGCTCAATCATCTCAACCGATAGCAGCAGCGTTCGAGTGTCCCCGGTCTTAGTCCGCAGCTCAAATTCTAGATTTTGCAAAACACCTGCGTGCTCTAGCTGGAGCACGCTCTCGAAGTACTTTTGGTAGCTCATGCCCAGATCCAGATCGCTGACGGTATGGTCCAGCACTTCGCTACGGGAGTAGCCGCTCAGGCGTAGAAAGCTGGCATTGACCTCCAGAAAACGACCGGTTTCCAGCGTCGTAATCGCAATCGGACTGGGACTGGCCCGAAACGCCTTGGAGAACATTTCCTGGGCATGCTGACGGCTGCGGATCTCTGTCTGGAGGTGATGATTTTGTTCCTGTAGCTGCTGACGTAGGGAACAGAGTTGAAGGTGCGTTTCGATGCGAGCCAGGACTTCCTCCACCTGGAAGGGTTTAGTCACAAAGTCGACCCCGCCGACCTGAAAGGCCCGCACCTTGTCTAAGGTTTCTCCCAGCGCGCTGATAAAGATAACGGGGATCTCGCGGGTCCGCTCGTCCTGCTTAAGCTGTTGGCAAACCTCGTATCCCCCTAGCCCTGGCATGTTGATGTCTAGCAGGATTAAATCCGGCGGCGCAGCCTGGGCGGCTCTCAGCGCCGTGGAACCCTTGGTGACGCTGCGCACTTTGTACTGTCGCTGGGTCAACAGCTGCGACAACAGCTGCAGATTTTCCGGTGTGTCGTCGATGGCGAGAATGTCAGCCTTATGGGCGGGCTCAGCGGACGGGGGCATGGCGCTGTCTCTCTGTAATATCTACCAGGGTGTCGAAGTCAAATCGGTTGATCAGCTGGGTCAGCCGTTCTTTTAGGGTTCTCTGCTCGGTTGGTAGCTGGTCGATCAGCTGCATCAGCCAGTCTCGGTCGGCCTGGATAGCGGCCTGCTGGAGCTGTTCTACCCAGTCGGTGGAAAGATTTTGCAGGTTGCCCATTTGCAGGTTGCTCATGGGGACCGTGCGATAGTGCAAGCGCTGACTGGTGAGTTCGTACTCGTCAGTAGGACCGAGCGTCTCATAGCGATAGGCCGCGCCAAGATGGTCAGCCATCGTGTCGAAGATCTCCTGCTCCTGAAAGGGTTTGCGAACAAAGCCATCACAGCCTGCTGCAATCATGCGTGAACGATCTTCGTCAAAGGCACTGGCAGAAAGGGCAATAATTTTCGTGGACGCAGATCTGGGCAGCGGTGAGGCTGATGACTGGTTGTCTCCTACTGAAGGGGCCAGTGCCAGCTCTGATTCCAACAATCGGATTTGACGGGTGGCTTCGTATCCATCCATCACCGGCATGCTCATGTCCATCCAGATCAGGTGCGGCTGCCACTGTCGGTAGGCGGTAACAGCCGCCTCGCCATCGACCGCTCCTGTTACCTGAAAGCCCACACTACTCAACAGCGTCTTCAAAAGCTGTCGGGCAGTGGGCTGATCGTCAACGACAAGAATGCGGTAGTCGGGCTGATGGGCCGCCAGCCCGATCACGCGTTGAACGGCCTGATTGTGCTGGTAGCCTTGGGCCAGCTGCATCGGCAGGTCAACCCGGAACAACGCCCCTACCGATCGGTTTGCCATTACTGTGATGCAGCCCCCCATCAGCTCAACGTATTCACGGCAGATGGCCAGCCCCAGACCGGTCCCCTCCTGGGAGCGTTGGCCCGCCTCGGCCTGGACGAAAGCTTCAAACAGGTGGTCATGCTGCTCAACCGACACCCCCGGTCCCGAATCTTCTACTTCAAACCGAATCCAGATCGATGCGTCTGTTTGCGGCTCTAGAAGCGCACTGGCGCGCATCGTGACACTGCCCTGCTGGGTGAACTTAATGGCATTACTCAAGAGGTTCATGAGAATCTGCCGGAGCTTGCCGACATCTGCCTTTAAGTAGCGGGGTAGCTCAGATGGATAGTCAAACGTCAGACTTAGGCCCTTGTTTGCGGCCTTGATATGAAACATATCTTCTAGCGTCTGCAACAGGCGGTGAATATCAAAGGGCGCTGTCGTCAGTGTGACGTGTCCAGCTTCGATCTTAGAAATAGCCAGTACGTCATTAATCAAACTCAGCAGATGCTCGCCGCTACGACCAATAATGTCGAGATGCTGGCGCTGGGTCTGAGTCACCTGGCGGTCGCGGTGCATCAGCTGGGTAAAGCCGAGAATGGCGTTGAGCGGTGTGCGTAGCTCGTGGCTCATATTGGCAATAAAGCGGCTTTTCGTCAGGTTAGCCGCTTCGGCTTTTTCTTTGGCGGCCTCCAGCTGTTCGTTCGATTCGGCCAGCTCAGCCGTCCGCTCGTTGACTTTGCGCTCCAGTGACGTGAAGGATTCTTGCAGGGCCGTTGCCATCCGCTGGAAGGAATGGGTCAGTTCTTCGACTTCTTGGATGGGGCTAGGTGCGATCGCAGGGTTGTGCCAGCGGTCTTCCGACAGCTCCCGAGCGGCCCGATTCATCTGGGCAATGGGGCGACTGATCCATCGGGCGGTTAGCACGCCGACCCCCGTTGCGATGACTAGCGTCACCAGGGAGAGTCCCAACGTCCGCTTCGCATTGGCGTTGATTTGGGCGGTGTAGTCTGCTTCGGGGACCACGGCAACGAGTACCCAGTCGAGGCCAGTGCTGTCCGCCAGTGGGGTCACCTGCAAAAAGTACCGCCGACCGTCAAGCTTCAGCCGGGTTTGATGAGACTCACTCATCTGGGTGAGGTCACCGAATTGGGTCTCTAGAAACTGGGCCGCTCCGCTGAGCCAGGGGAGCTTATCGGTGTCGAGGGGCAGCCGTTCTGCAGTGCTGCCATCGGCACTGACCACAAACGGGTCCTGCTTGGCCGAGGTGGCGACCAGGAGACCGGTGGCCGGTTCAACAATGTAGGTTTGGCCAGACTGCCCCAGCTGAATCTCTCGCAGCAGGTTGTTGGTGTCGAGCAGTCCGACGGAAATACCCAGCACCCCCAACAGTTCGCCCTGCTCGTAGACCGGCTGTACCAGATCAATGCTCATGTTGATCAGCGGTGCCCACACAAAGATATCGGTCCAGGTAGATTGCCCCGCTGAGACGGCCAGCTGATACCAGGGGCGTTTGCGGGGGTCATAGGGAGCCGCATGGATCAGGTCGGCAGGCTGATTTTGCTCATCAACGGCATAAATTTCAATATTCCCGTCGGTGTTTTCGTTGGTGATGCCGAGGCCGTAGGTGCCGTCGGGGCGGTGCTCAGCGCCGATATATTCTCCCGCTTCGCTGCTCCAGTACACCACCGTTAAGTCGTCAAAGGTCTTGAGCTGTTTGAGAAAATACTGGTTGAGGGCATCGTGGTCCTGCAGGTTGAGCACCCCCTGGACAATGGCCTCTTCGTTGATGTCATTGACGATTCTGGCCTGGTCAACATGGTCCGACAGCTCGGTTGCGATCCGATCGCCGGTTTCTTCCATCAGATGAAATGCCAGGTCGCAGATGGCCTCCTGGCCGCTGCGCCAGGAGAGATAGGCCACCAAGCCCACCGCGCCCATGAGCTGAATGAGAAACGGGACAATCAGCACCAGCCGCAGTGGCAGCTTTTGGCGAGGGGGACGACGCTTAGCGTTCTTCGTCAGCGTGTTAGCCATCCAGACAGCCCTCCACCGCAGTCACAATCGTTTCAAAATCGAACTGAGCAATCCGCTCTCGCAACACATCAGCCAGCTCGGTCTGTTCTGCGGAAATTTCCTCAATCAGCAGGCTTAACCAATCGGCATCGGCCTGAACGGCTGCCTGATACAGGTGATTGCGCCAGGTGGTTGGGAGCGACTGTAATTGGGCAGGCGTCAGCCGTAGCGGCGATGGGGGAATCTCCTTGTCTGCTCGCTCGTACACCACACCTAGATGCTCGGTCAGCTTGCGAAAGATTTCAGTCAGATGAAACGGCTTTCGGACAAAATCATCACAGCCTGCTGACAATATTTCTTCTCGCTGGTCTTTGAAGGCGCTGGCCGTCAGGGCGATGATTTTCGGTGAGCGAGCAGACGGAGATGTCTGAATCGCTTGGCGAATTTGCCGCGTGGCTTCAAACCCGTCCATGATCGGCATGCGCATATCCATCCAAATCAGGTGTGGTTGCCAGCTGCGCCACTGCGCCAGCGCCTCCTGACCGTTTGCCGCAGCGCGGGTGTTGAAACCGACAGACTGCAGCAGCTGCACCAGCGGAGCCCGATTTTCGGGTCGGTCATCTACAACCAGAAGGCGATATTCGGGCTGGCCCGGTGCGAGGCGCTGAACCGCAGTACCCGACGTGGCTAGGGTCACGGCAGCCGGGTCAGCGGGCTGCAAACGAATATGAAAGTGGAAGGTTGACCCCTGGCCGACCGTGCTATCGACGCTAATTTCGCCTGCCATCAGTCGGACAAACTGTTGGGCAATGGTCAGTCCTAAACCGCTGCCGCCTTCATTAGGGACGTGGTGGTTTGCCTGAACGAAGGGCCTAAACAGAAGCGGGAAGGCATCATCGGGAATGCCCGGGCCGGTATCTGCGATCGCAAACTTCAAGATCGCCTGACCGTCGACCTGTTCGGACGTAACCGTCAGCGCCACCTGCCCGACCTGGGTAAACTTCAGGGCATTGCCTAATAAATTAATCAGTACCTGGCGTAGCTTGCCCTCGTCGCCGATGATGTAGCGCGGCACACTGTCTGCGATGAGAAACCGTAGGGTGAGCTGCTTATCTGCGGCCTTCATCTGAAAGAGATTGCGAAGCGCTTGCAGCAAATCATGCAGGTCAAAGGGCGCAGCGCTCAGCGTGACGCTACCGGCCTCAATCTTGGACACTTCTAGCACATCGTTGATCAGCTCCAGCAGATGTTCGCCGCTGGTGTTGATCACCTTGAGCGCGTCCTGATGCCGGGCCGACAGTTGTGAATCTCGTACCATCAGCTGGGCAAACCCCAAAATGGCATTCATCGGCGTCCGCAGCTCGTGGCTCATGTTGGCCAAGAACTGGCTTTTAGCCTGGTTGGCCGTTTCGGCCAGCTCTTTCGCACGGTAGAGTTCTTCGGCTGTACGCTTACGCTCCATCGCAATCCCGGCCAGGTGGGTGGCCGTTTCTAGAATGCGCCAGCGGCCTGTGCTGAGCGGCTGGGGACAGCAAAAATACAGCGCAAACGTGCCCATTACGTCACCCTGAGATGAAAAGATCGGCATGGACCAACAGCTTCTCAGATTAAAGGTCTGAGCCAGATCGCGAAAGTCTTTCCACAGCGGATCGTTAAAGGTATCTTGAACAACAACCGGAGCCTTGCGGTAGGCTGCGGTCCCACAGCTCCCCGCAGTGGGGCCAATTTCGAGGCCGTCGATGGCCTCCTGGTAGGCCAGGGGTAGGCCAGGGGCAATGCTGTGGTGCAGCCGTTCACCGGTTTCATCCAGACAAAGTATGGAACCTGCCTGACACCGGGCCAGCGACTCGAAGGCCCCCACGAGTTGAGTCAGTGTCTGCTCCAGAGGCGCGTCAGCGGCAATCATCTCCAGCACCTGCTTCTGACTCTCTTGCAGAATGTCGGCGCGTTTGCGGTCGGTAACGTCCACCATCACGCCATCTAACCAAAGCAGCTCGCCCTGGCCATTAAAGACGCCCTGACCCTTTTCGTAGACCCAGCGCTCACTGCCGTCGGCATGGATGATGGCGTATTCCAACTCGTAGGGCTGTCGAGTCGTAACGGCCTGCTGGATGGTGTCATGCACCCTCTGATAGTGATTGGGGGGGATCAGGGCAGCAAAAACGCGAACGGCGTTGTTAATAAAGTCACTGGCCGGATAGCCGGTAATGTCTATTACCGCGTCGCTCAAAAAGGTCATGGTCCGCCAGTCATCGGCATGACAGCGGTAGACCGCGCCGGGGACATTCTCGATCAGGGTGCGAAACCGTTCTTCGCTTTTACGCAGGGCCTCTTCTCGGTGAGTGGATTCGGTAACGTCCTCGCCGATACCGAGAAGATATTTAGGATTTCCCTGACTGTCGAATAGCGGTACCTTGATACTACGAATATAGGCCAGTTCGCCTGTGTCGGCTCGGGTTAGCGCTTTTGAAACAATCGTAGGGTGTCCCTGCTCGATGACTAACCAATCTTCCTGGCGATAGTAGTCGGCCAGCTCTTGAGACAAGAGTTCGTGATCATTTTTCCCTAGCCCCCGCTCCCTAGGAAAACCCAAAATCCATTCCGATTCTTGATTGATGAGCTCGTATCGAAAATCGTCTTGAACATTTTTGCTCCAGATGTTCAGGGGCAGGTTCTCAACGATGGTGTGCAAAAACTGCTGGGACTGGCGCAGACCTTCTTCTAGCTGACGGCGCTCAGTGACGTCGTTTCCAACGGAAAGCACGCCCACCAGCTGACCTGCTTCATTCAAAATGGGCTTATTGGCCCAGGCAATCCACAGGCGTTGACCCCCCTTGCAACAGTTTTCGTTTTCGTTAAAGATAAAATTATCAGGGCACTTGCAAATCTCTTCCATCAGGTGGGCCAGATCGCGCCCGGAAGACTCTCTGGGTGGCACAATGGTTTCGGTAATCGGCCGGCCGATCATCTCTTCGCCGGTAAAGCCAAATAGGCGCTGACCGTAGTCGTTAATGAATAGAACGGTGCCGTCGGTATCCCATTTGAGAATAATTGAATTGGCGGCCTCTACCAGCAGACGGTAATCGGCTTCGCTCTGACGCAGCGCCTGCTCAACCCGCCTACGCTGACAAATATCGGTAATGACAAACTCGATGCAGTCCTCCGATCGATTCAGCTGCAAGGAGAGTAAAACCCAAATAGGTTGACCGTCCCGCCGTCGTAGCTGTAGTTCAAAATCATGGACGCCGTCCCGTTGACCTAGCTGCCACAGGATCTCGCCACGTTTGGTGGGGTCGATGTAAAAACCGGGCGTGGCAACCTGGCCGATCAGCGCTCGGGGTGAGTCATAGCCCATAATTTCAGCAAAGCGCTGATTGGCCGCTAAAATCAGGCCGTCTGCAATCCGGGTTCGTCCCATCCCCACCTGGGAGTTTTCAAAAATCTTGCGGTATTTTTCCTCTCGTTCCTGCAGTGCCGCCTCGGTCCGCTGTCGCTGGGTGATGTCGCGATAGCTCCATACCCGTCCAACCACGCTCTCATGCAGATACTGTGGCTGGGAATAGCATTCAAAAATTCGACCATCTTTAAGCCGAATCTGTTCGAATGCCTCCCCTGCGGGGGTTCTGTTTTGCAAACCGTCTACCCAGGCCGTAAAACTGTTGGGATCGACCGTCTGGTTCGCCAGGTATTGCAGCCGTTGCCTGGGATCGGCCTGAGCTTTAACCAAGGCCACCGGCAGATTCCACATCTGTAGGAACTTTTGATTGTGAAAGCGAACCCGATCGCTCGGATCAACCACACAGAGCCCATCTGCGGTGGACTCCAGGGTTGCCTGCAGCAGGCGCTGAGTTTCCTCCTGACTGGCAGGAGACGCGTCATGAGTGTCCGTTGTTCGAGCATCCTTCACCGTCATACGCGACTGGCCCAATCTTTCAACGCTTGAACTTTTAATCTAAGGTGATGCGAGCGGTGTCCTCTGCCTGAGTAAAGGAATCGTATCGTCCAAAAGAGAAGAACTGGGGAAGATCGGGCGTTTTAAGGTTTCGACGCTTGCCCGTTCCCCTGCGCGTTACTTTGTTAGCTTTTCGATAGCGCTGCGGTAGAGGGCGAGTAACGTCTGTCCGTCATCGGGGCAGGTTGCGATCTCACAGTCAAACTCAGGCTGTACCCGCGTTCCACTGGGCAGAACTATAATCTGACGTCGCAGCGCCTGCTGGAGTGGTTCTAAGTAGGTTTGCGCCTCCGCCTGCCTGAATGCCGACAGCCCTACGACAAATTCACCATTCTCCCAATAAGCCAGGGTTTCTAGATGAGGCAGATACGTCTGCAAGCACTGCCCCCAGGCAGACAAGATGCGGTGGCAGCCTTCGTGATCATAGTAGTGATAGAAGTCTGAAAACCCCACCAATCGAAAGAGGACCAAGCAGGCCGGTTGGGACTGGCTGAGCGCGGTTTGGAAAAGCTGCTCTAGCGTTGGCTTGACGGTGCGGTAATCCGGCAGTCGGGTCGGTCGCTGGCTGTGGCGCAGGCGGCGACGTTCCAGACGGTTGAGGATGCGGGTCAGCAGCTCTGGCCCCACGATGGGCTTCGAGAGGTAATCATCCGCCCCTGCTCGAAAAATCTGCTGCACTGTCTCGGCATCTCGGTGAGCGGTCAAAAAGAGGATCGGTAAATTCTGCCAATGAGAATCGGTACGCACCGCCTGACACAGCTCAATGCCGGTAAAATCGGGCATTTCCACATCGAGAATCAGCAGATCGGGCTGAGTTGCCGTCAGCACCTGCCAGAACTGCTGGGGCGTGTCGAGGCCAGTGACGGCGATGCCCCAGGGGTCCAGTAGTGACCGCAGCGCCTTGAGAATGAGGGGGTCGTCATCCACAGCCAAAATCTGGGCTGCCTGCCGACGGCGACGGATTGGCTCGGTCGCATCCCAAACCTGAGCGGCGGTCGCAGGTTTGCTCAGTAGCCGCTGCACACCGGTTTGAGCGAGGGCAACCCGGTCCATCAGGCTATCGCCAGACACGAGCGCAACGGTTGGAATCGCAGCTTGCTGAGCCACCCGGCGGAGTAGGTCCAAACTAGCGGACCACATTGAGGCGGCAGCGATATCGAGCACCAAGACCCCCGGCAGTGCGGATGAGAGCGCGGTCTGAACGGCGTCCAGAGTGTCAAAATGCTGCCAGGTAACGCCAGCGACCTGGCCCCTGGTCAGTAGCGCTTCCGCCAGTGCCCCATTAGCTGTCATTAGCCAGACGGGTTCCTCCTTCGCTGGGTTCGGCACGGCTGCAGCGGTGGCCGGTTGCTGAATTTGCGTGATCAGCTGTTTTACCAGGGACGGCACCTGCTGATGCTGACCGGTCTCCAATCCTGCTTCGATCTGACGAGCCAGGTCTGAGCTGTCGTCTCGTTCAAACATGCCCAGGACGCCCGCCAGCTTATGGGCAGCGCGGGCAGCACCGGCCTGAAGCTCAGGCGTGAGGGTTTGGGATTCGATCGCGCTGGCTGCCTGAGTGAGGGCGTCGGTGCGATCGCGCATCAGCCCCTGATACTTGCCCCAGAGTCCGGCCATAGAAGTTTGAAACGCCTGCCGCAGGGCTTCCGGTTCAGGCGTTTTAGATGGGGCAGGTGCGGGATCAGTGGGTAAGGACTCTGGAGACGCGGGTGCATCTGAGGGGGCCAGCTGGGGTGCGAACCGATAGCCGATGCCGTAGACGTTTTCAACCCAGCCACCCGCGCCAGCCTGTTTGAGCTTTCGACGCAGTCCCTTAATGTGCGCCTTAACGCTGTCATCGAGGGGCGGATCGTCAAAGTTCCACAGGTGTTCAACAATTTGAGAGCGGCTGAATACTCGCCCTGGATTGCGCATAAACAGTTCGAGCAGACCATACTCTTTGGGAGTGAGTTTGAGCGGCTTGTCGGCAAAGGTGACCTGACAGCTAACAGGGTCAAGCTGTAGAGGACCGGATTGTAAAACCGTCTCCGGTGCAACCTCTCCCCGGCGCAGTAAGGCTCTCACCCGGGCCTGTACCTCCGCTAGGTTGAGTGGTTTGGTGAGGTGGTCGTCTGCGCCTGCGTCGAGAGCCTGCACCCGCTCTTCGGGCGCATTTTTAGCCGTCATCAACAAAATGGGCGTTTTGTGCCCCTGATTACGCAACTGGCGACATAGGTTTACTCCGTCTAGCCCTGGCAGCCCCACGTCTGAAATAATCAGGTCATAGACGGTACTCTGGGCGTATTCCAACCCGTCTGTCCCATCTAGAACCGCGTCCACGACGTACTGCTGCTGGGTCAGCGTCGTCACTAGCTGATCAGCTAAAATCTCATCATCTTCGATCAGTAACAGTCTCACCGTCTTTTTTTAAGAACGCCCGTTCGGGCGGAATAGGCTCTTAGAGCGTTTCTAAGGGGGGGCTGGCATGAATTTCAGATATGAATTTCAGATATGATATTAATCTCAGAACTCTACCGCAGAAGCCAGCCGATTTGTGGTAGGTTTTGCAATTTTTTGTAATTCGTTCGTTTGCTAGTCCTGTTGTTTATGCTGGTCTGGGCCAGGGCAGCCCCGCTCGCTGTTGCTTTTCGATGCGCCGTTCAGCGTGTCTTGCACCCCGTCCGAGTTGACAGTCCGAGTTGACAGTCCGAGTTGAAATCTGTGGCTTATTAGTCAGAAAAGCTTTCGTTGTGGACGTGGTCAAGGTCTAGTTCCTGCAATTTCACAGAGTCTTCTCAGCTTATACCCGTTTGATTCGCATGATGAACCTGTACTGCTCTAAACCTAATGTTCATTCGCCATGAAGTACCAATCCCTCAACTACCCATCCATCGAGCTACTTGACTCCGACTGGCTAGCGCTACCCGGCTCCCAGAAGGGGCAAAAAGCCCTCAGGCTTGGGCACCGTGTCTTGGGTCTGGTCAAACCCAGGCCACAGACTGATGTGCGCCAACCTGCTACGTCTCAAGAAATCTCTTGAACCGCGCTTAACCCCGCTGCTGACCGCTTCATGTCGGCTCACAATTTCTGAGCCGTCTTAAAATTTAGAATGCTGCATGGCTAGCCATCGCACACAGAAATGTGGCGATGGCTAGCCAGCTTGCTGTAAAAACGGGAGCAAGGGCTCAGCGTTGCCCAGCTTTCAACAACCCCTAAATCGACCTTGTCTGCTGTAGCGAGCAGGTCACCCTGCGAGGAAAGCGATAGGCTTTGCGCTTCACGAGTGAGAGTTTTATCTCAGGGTAACAGAGGTTGAAGCCGCATTCAGTTAAGCTGATTTCCGGCACGATAAAGCGACGGAATATCTCGTGCACCCACACATGCTGGGATATAGAGAGGGAGCCAAAGTCTAGCTGAAAGGACTGATGGGCTGAAGCCGCCAACTTTTGATTGCCAGCAGCGCTGTGTCGCCCAACAAACGCAATAGAATGTCGGGCAACGGTATGAAATTCCCGAGGTCGTTCCCGTACCGATGTTCGACCATCTAGAGCGTAGCCCTTCCTGCCTTTGAAGGGTCTCAAATGCCATTCGCTGGCTGGATCTAGTGCAAAGATTATCTTTGCACCTTGATTAAATCTGGCTGCCAGTTCTGCAGACAAGATTGAGCCTAAGCTATGACCCACCAGATGCAGCTTTTGATGAGCATCCTCATCGCTTACCTGCCAGTGTCGTCTCAGCATGTACTCGATTTTTTCAGCCACGGGTATTATCCAGGAGGCGACTCGATAGTTACCGCCATTCCAAAAACTGCCGTTTAGCGAAATCTGTTGCCAGTCTAATAATAGAACGCGATCCCTGGGCTTGGCTTTGGCAATCGCAGTGGCCAGTTGTCTAAAATTGTCTAGGCTACAATTCCAGCCGTGCATCACCACCCATAGCTCGGCAGATGGCGAAGCTCCCTGACTGATTTCTTCGAGGCTAATCATGCGAAAGTCAGGATCAACGGCAGTCCGCTCTCCCCCCTTAAATCCCCCTGTTACAGTTGCTGTCGCAAATTGAAGGGGGTGCCTTAGTTTGATTTGAGTCTCCATGCTGTTCACCCGTTGATGAAACTTCTTGGCTCTCTTTGGCTTAGACGAACATCCTTCATCTATCCTGCTGGTAATTGCTCAACTGGGTTGAAAGAGCGAATTGTTTGGGTCAAGCGCAACTTTGATAGCCTCAAGGGCGGAAAGCC
>JBCBWI010000061.1:0-25449 GCA_039817185.1 Cyanobacteria bacterium J06648_16
CTTTCCTCATTCTCTATATCCCAGGACTGACAAGCGGTTCGGCACGGTAAACGCCAGCTTTTGTCAGTCAATCAGGTCAGGCCCAGTCAGCAGCACAAAGCGGCATCTAAAACGCTGTAAAATGATTGGAGTATCGCTAAAACTCTATAGATCTTCAGCAAGCCTGTGAGATGTACAGATGTTTTTTCGAAGTATTGAGAACAGGCCCACCGGAAGTTCCAAACGAACTCAGTAGGCATGTTTTTCGCGGATCTCGCTAGTCTATCCGCGCTGAATCAAGGAACTCGCATCTACCCGACAGATAACGACCATGAGCTACCCCCTGAGCCAGGTTCTGACACAGTACGAGCACGCATTTGCAAAGTGTAGTTTGAGGTCGGCTACTGAAGACGCCGTCCAGTCAGTAGTCGATAAAATGACCGAGCTGCGTAGCCATTACGAGACGGTCGAGCGAGTCACAGGCATTCCCTGGTGGTTCTCAGGCGTTATTCACTACAAAGAATGGAATCAGGCGTCTCCTGAGCTGTTCACAAAGCGCATCACTGAACAGTTACTGGCCAAAAATTATCACCGCGCTAAAACTCGGACATTAGAGTCGTACCTGTGGGGACTGGATCTGTGGAACGGGTTCAAAGATGGGGTAGGAGCAGAGTCCGAATGGGTGTGGGCCGGAACCACCGTATTCAAGCGCGCTTCTGAAAAGATCGGAGCAGCGGCGATCGTAAGGCAGCTTGGAGATGAGGGTCAGATTGATATTCCAGGCAGCGCCCAGGGTACGCAAATGGTCATTTTGGCTAATACGGTGCTCAAAACCCAGCTATCACAATCGGCGGTCCTTGAGCAGAGCGAAAAGCTCAGCGTCGAGGCCGGTATGCGGTTTT
Source organism: Cyanobacteria bacterium J06648_16 (assembly GCA_039817185.1). Taxonomy (GTDB): domain Bacteria; phylum Cyanobacteriota; class Cyanobacteriia; order Phormidesmidales; family Phormidesmidaceae; genus CAWUKV01. Next base: position 882 of record JBCBWI010000061.1, read on the forward strand.
CGATTGTAGAAGACGAGCCTGCAGCTGAGGACCACGTCAAGATTGTGCTACCGGATGGCGTACTCAAGGGACAGAAAGACAATCAGGAGTGGTACGTCTACAAGGACCACATCAAGATCCTAGGAACAGAGACTGACAACAAGCCACGAGATCCGGTCGAACCGCCCAAAACAAAAATTTCAGAACCCGATCGGGGTGAACCGATTACGGTCCCCAAGCTAGGCACCGTATACCTAGGCGAAGCGATCATCGAAGGCGGTCACTTTAGCTGGGCCGAAGCCACCAAAAACGGGAAGCGCATCCCGGCAGACGAGAAAGCCATCGACAATATCGTCAAGATTGCCAAAGTCATGGAGGAAGTCCGTGAGCTAGTGGGCAATAGGCCCATTACCGTAACCTCTTGGTATCGTGACCTCGCAACAAACCGTCAAGTAGGTGGCGCCTCGAGATCGCGACACCTGGTCGGTGACGCTGTCGACTTTAAGGTTCAAGGAATATCACCCCCCCAGGTCAACCGCATGCTTGAACCCTGGTGGGGTAATCGGGGGGGGATCGCCAGTGCCAGTAGCTTTACGCACATTGATGCACGCGGCCACAAGGCTCGCTGGTCCTATGGGTTTTAGCCATGCAGCGCATTCAAGACGCGTTTATCTCCTATGGTCGAGCCGATAGTCGTCAGTTTGCCAAACGGCTACGCGACTGTCTATCCGAATCCGGATTAGAGGTCTGGTTTGATTTTGATGACATTCCCCTAGGAGTCGATTATCAAAACCAAATCGACGATGGTATCGAGCGTTCCAACAACTTTCTGTTTATCATTTCGCCCCATTCTGTAAATTCGGCCTACTGTACCAAAGAAATTGAGCTAGCGCTGAAATATCACAAACGAATTATTCCGTTACTGCATGTCGAAGAAATCAGCTTCGACACCTGGCAGCAGCGTCATCCTGACAAAACCGCTGACGGCTGGGACAGTGAGCAAGAACAAGGCCGTCACAGCAGCTTTCCCAATCTTCATCCTGAAATTGGGAAAATTAACTGGGTATACTTTCGCGACGGTGTTGACAGCTTCGAAGCCGGACTGAGGGGATTGCTGGCAACCATCGAGCGGCAGCAATCCTATGTCTACCAGCATACTCAGCTATTAATACAGGCGCTGGCGTGGCAGCGGCAGCAGCGACAGTCTGCTTACCTACTCACCCAAGCGCCTCTGGTAGAGGCTAACGCCTGGCTGCGGAAGCGGTTTGAGGGAGAACAGCCCCCCTGCCTGCCAACCGATCTGCATTGCGAGTTTATTACCGAAAGTATCAAAGCCGCCGATGGGGAGATGACCCAGATCTTCCTATCCTATAGCGAAGACGACAGGACAATACAAGATCGAATCCGACGACGCCTCATGCGTGAGGGGCTAACTGTGTGGGTCAACACACAGGATATTCGGACGGCTGAAGACTTTCAGTCTGCAATCAATCGGGGAATTGAGAAAGCAGATACCCTTGTGTTCCTACTCTCGCCCCACTCAATGGCCTCTGAATATTGTCAGCAAGAGCTGAGCTATGCTCGCAAGTATCACAAGCGCATCATCCCGCTGTTGGTGCAGCCGCTCGATTTAGACACGTTACCTGCAGATCTTCGCACGCTGCAGTTTGTAGACTTTTCGGCCCTGGCCTCTGACCCGCATTTTGATCGAGCCATCAACGAACTGCTACGGGCGCTGCAGACGGATGCAGACTATGCCGATCGGCACAAGCGTCTTTTAGTCAGAGCGCTTGCTTGGGAGCGCCAGGGTCGCGATCGCAAGTTCTTACTCCGAGGCATGGCTTTCACCGAGGCCCAAGCCTGGCTGGCCCAGCCTGCGCCTGAATCGCTGGCGCCAACTGACCTGCACATGGCCTACATTCAGGCTAGCCGGGACGTCCATCAATTCTATGACGCCTTTATTTCCTACGGTCGAATCGATAGCAAGGCATTCGCCACCCAGCTTTATCAGCACTTGAGCGATCAAGGATTTCAGGTCTGGTTTGATCAGAACGATATTCCCCTAGCGGTAGACTTTCAGCAGCAGATCAACGACGGTATTGAAAAATCCCACAACTTTCTATTCGTTATTTCACCTCACTCAGTCAACTCTACCTATTGTCTAAAAGAGATTAATTGGGCAGTTCAACACAACAAGCGTATTGTTCCGGTTTTGCACGTCGAGGAGGTAGGCTACGAAACCTGGCAGCAACGCCATCCAAACGGTAGCGTGGAAGAATGGCAGGCTTATCAAGCGGCAGGGAAGCACCACATTTTTCCCAACATGCCGCTCGCTATCGGCAAGATCAACTGGCTCAACGCCCGAGAAGACATTGATGAGTATGATGCTGCCCTGACCGAACTCATTGGGTTGTTTCACCACCACGACAACTACGTTCATCAACATACCGAATTGTTAATCAAGGCCCTTGCCTGGGCTCGACACCAGCGACAGGTCAATTATCTACTAACGGGTGAAGAGCGTCTGTCGGGACAACGCTGGCTTACAACCCAGTTTAGAGATGAGCAGCCACCCTGCCACCCAACGCCGCTCCATGCAGAGCTGATCACGGAGAGTATTAAAGCGGCCAATGGCGGTATGACTCAGATTTTTCTCTCTTACGCAGAGGAAAATCGGGCAGTCAAAGAGACGATTCAGGCAAGGCTGATTCAGGCAGGTCTTACAGTATGGGCTGATACGGGTGACATTCAAACCGGAGAGGATTTTGAAGTGGCCCTGCAGCGAGGAATTGAAGAAGCTGATAATGTCGTTTATCTGATCTCGCAAGCGGCCTTAAATTCTACCTACTGCCAGTATGAGATTAAGCAAGCCCTCAGTCTGAATAAGCGGGTTATCCCAATGTTGGTTGAACCCATGGACCTGGGTCAGCTGTCGGATACCCTGCGCAGAATCCAGTTTGTCAATCTGTCCGATAACAACACACCATTAGATCTCGACAAGGATCTAACAGAGCTGCTGCGGACCCTTCGCCAGAATGCTGCCTATTACAGCCAACACAAGCGACTGCTGGTCAGCGCGCTCAAGTGGCAGCGGCAAAAACAGAATACAAGTTTACTCCTCCAGCGTCAGTCACTGGAGAAAGCTTTGAGTTGGGCACAAACTGCAGAGCAGCACCCTCAGCACCCTATCTTACCGATACAGCGACAGTTTCTATCGGCCAGCCAGCAGCAGCCCCCCGAACAAACGCTGGGCGTTTTTATCTGCCATCATGTCAATGACTTTGACTTTTCAGCCCAGTTGCAGAGCACGCTGGTCGTCCAGGGCAAGAGCACCTGGTTTACACCGGAAGGGGCGGAGGGAGACGCCGAAACGCTTGAGGCGACCCATCAAGCGATTGATAACGCAGAGAATTTCTTATTTGTGCTTTCACCCAGCTCGGCGAGATCGCAAGCCTGTCTGGATCAGCTAGCCTACGCCCACGCCCGTCAAAAGCGAATCGTCCCCGTAATCTATCGGGATGTTCTTCAATCCTCAATGCCACCAGAGATCGAGTCCCTACCTCGCAGCGATTTTCGTCGTCACGATGGCGATTTTTTGCTTAATTTCGGCGAGCTATTCCGCACCTTAGAAAGTGACCCAGCGCATGTGCGATCGCACACTCGACTGCTAGTGAAAGCCACAGAGTGGGATATCCACGACCGTGACGATAGCTACCTGCTGCGGGGTCAAGATCTCTCAATCTCTGAGCAATGGCTGCAGCAGGCAGTCGGCAAGATTCCCCAGCCAACCGATCTGCAGCAAGCCTACCTGCAAGCTAGTCAGCTACTGCCGTTCAAAAAAATTCGGGGTAGATCGGTGGCAGTTACGGCCATTGTGACCACAGGCATCATCGCTGCACTAAGGCTATTGGGTGGGCTTCAGCACCTCGAACTATTGGCCTACGATCAGTTTCTGCGACTACGTCCCAGCGAATCGGCACAGGATGAACGGATACTCATCGTCAAAGTAGATAGCCAGAGCGGTGAATGGCTGAGAGAACAAATGATTACGGAGCGCTACGAACCGGGTATCGGCACCATTCCAGAAGCCGCCCTCGATCAGGCGATTCAATACCTGATCGAGCAAGATCCCCAACTCATTGGCCTCGACTTCTACCGCGATTTTCCGGCAGAGCCGGGGCTCTCTCAAACATTAGCTCAGACCGACCGACTGCTGGGTATTTGTCAAAGCGCTAGCGAGCTAGAGCCCGATATTCCTAACCAGGGACTGCCGCCGTTCCGGGTTGGGTTTTCGAACCTGCTGGTTGACGGCAGTACAACGGTTCGTCGCCACTACCTCAACCAGTGGATCGACGACGAGACTGACTGTGCCCCTCAAGAATCCTTCAGTCTGCTGCTGGCAAAGACCTACTTGGCCCATCAGGATATTGACTATCAAGATCCCTACGCCGAAGAAATTACGGTTCCTCTCCAGCTCGGTGCCGTTACCGTTCCCGAGATTACCGGCAACGGCACAGCCTACGGCGGCAACACCCGTCTGTGGGGCTGGAGCGACCTGCAGGGCTATCAAACGATGCTCAATTACCGCATCGTTGATGGGCAGCTAGAAAACTTTGCAGATGCGGTTTCATTATCCGAAGTGGTTCAGGGCAAGGTTTCCCCCGACCTGATTCGCGATCGCGTCGTTCTGATTGGCTATACCGACTTTAGCGATCGCAACTCTGACGACTTCAACACCCCTTACCGTGATTCTGTCCCTGGGGTGTACCTCCACGGTCAAATGACCAGTCAGCTAATCAGCGCGGTCGTTGAAGATCGACCACTCATCCGCTGGTGGCCGCTTTGGATAGAAACGGGCTGGCTACTTTGCTGGGCCGGTATCGGTGGTTTGGTTTTCTGGCGATTTGTGCGACTACGCCCTCTGGCTATCGCCAGTGTGGCATCGGTGGCAGGGTTGACTTTAGGATGCTACGGGTTGTTGATCGGTCCGGTCCTTTGGGTGCCCTGGGTACCGGCATTGCTCAGCTGGGGCGTGACTGGCGGCAGCATCGGTTACTTAACCTATCGGCATCGAAAAAGCTAGTCCGCTCTCTTCAAGCCACGCTCTATCTAGATGACATACCGTTCACGTGAATTCTCCCAATGCCCTGCCTGTCGACACTACTACAGCCCCTGTCCAGAGCCTTAGCAAAATCCGTGCTCAAACGAAGTCGTCTGGTTCTGGCGCTGGCGTTAGGGCTCTGTCTGAGCGAGCCGCTCTTTGCCCCGGCACCCGCCAATGCCTGTTTCTTTTGGCAAGCCTGTGCTCGACGCCGAGGAAGCGCCTCAAATACCCGAGGTGGCGGTAAGCGCACCAGTCGGCTTCGAGGCGGCAACAACCCTGCTCTACCTTACGTAATCTCGCCGCGTAACACCTGGATCAATCCCCAAAACCTACCCAGTACAATTCACTGGCATGCTGTCGAAGGTACGCATCAATACCGAATCAGAATCTGGCAATGGACCTATGAACGCGATGCCCTTGACTTCCCAATTTGGGAAACGGTCGCGACAAACAATACCGACGCAGTCCCCTTCCCCGATCTGACGCTAGAGCCCGGCATCTACTACTCAATCGAGGTGATTACCGATGCAGGCATCTCTTCCCATCAGGGTGCAGGGTGCTACCACGCCGGATTTCAACTGATCTTTGAGGAAGACTATCCGGTCTTGAGTCGCCGCCTCGCCCAGGTCAACGACGGCGTCACGGATCCCGATGCGGTACGTCTGGCGGAAGCAGGCGTGTATTTTCTCGACGAGATGTATGCTGACGCGCTAGAAATCTTACGGCCATTGGTCAATAGCTCACTAGCAACTGAGCTAGTGTATACCGCCCTAGGCGATGTCTATAGCCAGACCGGCTTGAATAATTTAGCTATCGAGACCTATGAACAGGCGCTAGCGTTTGTTGATATCAGCAGCGATAGCGGGTTGCTGAGTGAAGCCATCGTTCAGGTTAGCCTAGCCGATGCCTACGCAACCTCAGGTGACTTCTTAACTGCAGGATTGCTGTTAGGTCGCGCTGTCAACACCTATCAGCAACTGGGGGATGAGGTCGAGGTCGATAACTTGAATAACCGTATAGAGGCGCTCACAGCCTATGCCCTATCGATCGAACAGCGGGATCCTTCGACAAACGCGCCGCGTCGCTGCCGCTGAGAAGGTTTATTCGTAAAATCCTGCAGCCGCAATTGCAGCTGTACTCCCCCCAAAAAACTAGTCCTACACCCCGGCCTTACTACCAAGATGCGTCTACCTAGCTATTCTCTACTCTTCGCCTTCGCTGTTTTCAATGTCGTTTGGCATAGCTCAGCTGTGGCTCAAAGCATTGTCCCTATCGACAGTGCAGTTACAACAGTGACACCCACCGATGCGCTGGAGTCGGGCGAGACTCTCCTGATTGAAGGGGGTTCATCTTCCGGCGACGGAGCAGCTCTGTTCCACAGCTTTTCAGAATTTGGAGTGGCGACCGGGACAGAAGTGTTTTTCTTGGTTCCAGAGGCTGACACGACTGAGGCCCTAATCGTTGGGGTCTCAGGTAACAGCCCGTCCTTCATTAATGGGATCATCGGTCTCACTGACTCAGCATCTGTGCTTGGAGAGTTGACCGCTCCAGTCGATCTCTTTTTGCTCAACCCCAACGGGATTTTGTTAGGGGAAAACGCACGAATTGATATCAGTGGTTCACTATCACTCACGACGGCGACAGGGCTGGCGTTTGGAGACGCGCTGTACGATGTCCTAGGCGATAACGACTTCAGCCAAATCGCTGGATCGCCGACGGGTTATGTATTTGGAGCTGAGCAGGCGGGACTGGTCGTCAGTTCAGGCGATTTAGAAACAGGTTTCGATGAATCTGTGACGCTGATAGGCGGTCAGATCATCAATACCGGCCCCCTGGTGGGAGATAACGTTGTCGTACAAACGGTGTCGGGCGGACAGTTTGTACGCATTAGCCAGACAGATATGCTGCTCAGCTTAGAGATTGAAACCATTCCCAGCGGGTTCGAGCCATCGTCCAGCGCTGCATTTACTGTCTCGACCCTGGCCGAACTATTAACCGGTGCTGACGATCTGGGCATCGCTACTGATATTTTTATCGATAGTGAGGGCGACTTTGTTTTAAATAGCGGAGGCGATGACGTCGGCATTTTCAGCAATGACGATATCAATATCAGCGCTATTTTCAGCAGTGGTGGGGAGGTCGTTCTATCCGCTGACGGAACGATCAATATTCCCGTCGCCATCAGTACCGCCCCGTCTGGTGAGGAGTTCAGCGAAGAAAGCAGCAGTGATATTGTACTATCGGCAGGGGAAGCGATTTTTGCGGAGGGACTGCTGAGCACCAACTGCGACGGCGAACTCTGCGGAGATATTACGCTGACTGCACCCGGACCGATTGCCGTAGGGGATGTATCCACCGACAATTCTGGGGTCGGCGACAGTGGTGGGCTCGAAATTGTCTCTCAAACTTCGATAACGGCTAATGATATTTCCACCCTTAGCAGCGGCGGCGACAGCGGCGATGTTGTACTGGATCCACCTGGCGATGTTGTTTTCTCCTCGATTGATACTAGTAGCACCGCAGGTACAGGCGGAGATGTAACGGTCGTCTCGACCGATGGAACCGTTCGCGGCGTCGGCATCTCTCCCTTTACTGCGGGTGCCACCATTGCAACGGGCGGCGCAGTCGAAAATGGGAGCATTACCATCATCCACGGTGGCGGTAGCAGCATTCCCTTTGATATCGGCGATGCTAGCGTCAATGGCGTCGCCGGCACGCTTGATACTGGGGCCACGGTGCTGGCCGATGGAGACTCGAACGAGCCGTTTTTTGGAACCTTTTCACTGGGTGAGATCCAGCTCATTTCTGAGGGTGAAATTGTCAGCGAAACAGTCGCCAATCCACCCTTCAGTGAGGTGCTGTGTGTCAACGACTGCAGCGTTCCTAACGAGATTCCTGAGTCGGTCAATGACGGAATTTTGACGGCGAGAACGCTATCCAATCCAGCACTCGCCTTACTGCAGATAGAAGAACGCCTGACTTCAGAGTATCTTGACTATCTGGACGCTGGCCTAGCAGGATTAGCGGAGACGGGAAATGTCATTGATCTGCCCACCGCCCAAACTAAACTGCTGGATTTACAGCGTCAGACGGGTAGAAAGCCGGCGCTGATTTACGCCGTATTTGGTTCCAATGCAGCCACCCGCCAAGGGAATGAGATTCTGTCCGTTAGCGCGCCCACTGCGCCGCTAGAGATTTTGCTGATAACTGCCGAAGGCGACCCCGTTTATCTTCGGCTACCCGACGTTACCCGAGAAAAAGTGATAACAACGGCCCAGCAGTTACGCCGTCAGGTCTCTACCCCCAGCCGTACCGATAGCCAATCTTACTTACCAGCGGCTCAACAGCTGTACCAGTGGTTGTTGCCCCCAGCGGTGCAGGCGCAGCTAACCGCCCAGGGTGTCGATACCCTCAGTTTCATCACCGATGCCGGACTGCGAACAACGCCCCTAGCCGCCCTCCACGACGGAGAGAATTTCATTATCGAGCGCTACAACGTGGGGCTAATGCCCAGCCTCAGCCTAACCAACCTGACCTACCGAGATCTACGGGACGTGGGTGCCCTCGCTGCCGGTACGACCAGCTTTGCCAGCCAGGCCCCTTTGTTTGGCGTTTCGGTTGAGCTGCGGGCCATCACGAAACAATGGTCGGGGACACGCCTACAGGGAGAGGCGTTTACGCTAGAGGGACTTGCCCGCTCCCGTCGGCAGACGTCCCATGGGATTTTGCACCTCGCCACCCACGGCGAATTCAGGCCCGGCTCGCTGTCCCAATCGTCGCTCTATCTTTACGACCAGCGGCTAGGGCTACACGAACTGCGCCAGTTTGGCCTGCACGACCCACCCCTCGAGCTGCTGACCCTGAGCGCCTGCCAAACGGCCGTGGGCAATCGTTCTGCCGAGCTAGGCTTTGCAGGGTTCGCAGTATTAACCGGGGCAAAAACCTCGGTTGCCAGTCTGTGGAACGTCAGTGACGACGCGTCTGCTGGGCTCATGATTGAGTTTTACAATCAGCTGCGCGGTCATCAGCCCACCATCAAGGCCGAAGCGCTTAAGCAGGCCCAGCTTACCTTGCTTCATGGCCAAGTCTACATTCAAGAGGACCAACTCGTTGGCCCGAAGGGTCGGCACCCGCTGCCGCCCGAGCTGACCATTGACGGCGTACAAGACTTTAGCCACCCCTACTACTGGGCTGCCTTTAGCCTGGTCGGGAGCCCATGGTAGACCTAAACCCCTGTGCCAGCCGGTACTCGCTCGGACTGTTGGGGATGAAGGGTTCGTCCAGTTTGCAGAGCGGTATACAGTCGGTTGAGCGCCTGCATGTAGGCGTTGGCAGAGGCTACCACAATGTCGGTGTTCGCCGCGTGCCCTGAATAAATCCGCGCTTCGTGACGCAGGCGAATGGTGACCTCACCCATGGCATCAATGCCTGCGGTCACCGACTGCACCGAGTATTCGATCAAATCGTTAGGAATGTCTACTACCCGGTTGATCGCTTTGTACACCGCATCCACTGGGCCGGTGCCGATGGCCGCATCCATCAGCTCTTTGCCGTCGGGGGTGTGAATGGTGACCGTTGCCGTGGGCCGGGCACTGCTGCCGCAGGAAACCTGGACCAGCTCCAGCCGGAAATGTTCGATCACCTGCTGAGTTTCGTCGCCGACAATGGCTTCCAGGTCGCGATCGCTAATTTCCTTCTTCTTATCCGCCAGTTCCTTGAACCGAATAAAGGCACGATTCAGCTCCTGATCTGACAGGTCAAACCCGAGTTCCTGCAGACGGGTCCGAAAGGCGTTACGCCCGGAGTGCTTGCCCAACACAATCTGGTTGTTGCTGAGGCCAATCAGCTCAGCGTCCATGATTTCGTAGGTGAGCTTGTTTTTTAGCACACCGTCTTGGTGAATGCCAGACTCATGGGCAAAGGCGTTAGCACCGACAATCGCCTTGTTGGGCTGCACTAGCATGCCGGTAATGCTTGAGACCAGTCGGGAGGACTTGTAAATTTCCTGGGTATTGATATTAGTCAGAGGACGCTCGTCGTCTGCTGACCGCCCCAAGAATGGATTGTAATACTGCCGCCGCACATGCATGGCCATCACCAGCTCTTCGAGGGCGGCGTTGCCTGCCCGCTCGCCAATGCCGTTGATGGTGCATTCCAGCTGTCGAGCACCGTTTTTAACCGCCTCTAGGAAGTTGGCGACGGCCAGCCCCAGGTCATTGTGGCCGTGGACCGAAATCACTGCCTGGTCAATGTTGGGCACGTTTTCTTTGATGCCGCAAATCAGACCGCCAAACTCGCTGGGCGTCAGATAGCCAACCGTATCGGGAATGTTGACGGTGGTGGCTCCCGCTGCGATCGCAACCCGCAGCACCTCATACAGAAATTCCGGATCCGACCGGCCTGCATCCTCGGGCGAGAATTCCACGTCATCGGTGAACGTCTTGGCGTAAGCAACCATCTCCTCAGTAATCGCGACCACCTCGGGCCGCGACTTCTTGAGTTTGTAGCGCATGTGAATATCAGAGGTGGCGATGAAGGTATGAATTCGCCCCTGGGCAGCCGGAGCCACTGCCCGTCCCGCAGCTTCAATGTCTTGTCGAGTAGCTCGGGCCAACCCACAGATAGTAGGCCCGTCTGGCGTCCCTATCTCCGCTGCAATTCTGTGGACCGCCTCAAAATCGCCCGGACTGGCAAACGGAAACCCAGCCTCAATGATATCGACCTGCAGCCGCGCCAGCTGTCGTGCCACCGTGAGTTTCTCCTCCACGTTCATCGTGGCACCGGGGGACTGCTCACCGTCGCGCAGCGTGGTGTCAAAAATCAAAACACGGTCGGGAGTCATCACCGGTTGCTCCTATAAAAATGGATGGCTACAAAATTTCGGTAAGCGAAGTCGTTACAACTTCAGAAATCCTTCAATTATTTTAGAAGGCAGAGCTACGTCTGTGGATCGTGTTGCAACGGAATGACTGCTCAAGAGAGAGCGTAATCTTAGGTACCTATTCAATCTATCGCTTTAGGCTGAACCTGCGCTCTACTCACGGGCCAAACTTGCTAGCATCAAGCCAGCGCACGTCGGAAATCCCCTATGCTTACGCCCAACCTGATATCCCGCCAGGGCGAGATCATTGAAGTCTTTCTGCGGCATGGTTGGGACTACATGCGCCGGTTACTGCTAGGAAAGGCACCTGAAGAACCCGATCTGCCTCCCCCCGCTGTCCTCCGTAATATTCTGACCGACCTAGGGCCGGTTTACATCAAGCTGGGCCAGCTGCTGAGCACCCGCCCTGACCTGATGTCGCCTAGCTATATTGAAGCGCTCAGTGCCCTACAGTCAACTGTCCCACCAGTGCCCGCTGCACAGATGGAGGCATTCATCCGTCAGCAGTTGCCCAAACCGCCAGAGTTGCTATTTGCCGAAATTGACTATGTTGCGATCGCAGCGGGGTCCATCGGCCAAACCCACAAAGCCATTCTCAAAGACGGTCGCCCCGTCGCCCTCAAGGTGCAACGCCCAGGCATCGAACTGCAGGTTGACCGAGATATTGCCCTGATTCGCGACATTGCCCGACTGGTTTCGACCACTCAGTTTGGGCAACGCTACAACGTCGTCGACCTAGCCGAAGAGTTTGGTAATGCCCTCAAAGCCGAGCTCGACTTCACCACCGAAGCCAACTACACCGAGCGCCTGCGACAGAACCTATCGGAAAGCCCCTGGTTCGATACCAACGATATCGTCGTACCTCAGATTGACTGGGCCCTGACCGGTCCCAAGCTGTTGGTCTTGGAATGGCTCAACGGTCAGCCCCTATTAACAGCAGCCATTCCTACTCAGGACGACTCGGTCGATCGCCGCGCGGCCATCACCACCCTGCTCTTTCGAGCCTTCTTTCAGCAATATTTTGTGGATGGCTTTTTCCATGCAGATCCCCACCCAGGCAACGTTTTCTACCTCGACGATGGGCGAATTGCTTTACTCGACTGCGGCATGATGGGTCGCCTCGACCCTCAAACCCGGACAACGCTGACTGAGATGGTCTTGGCTATCGCCAATTCCGACGCGCAACGCTGTGCCCAACTCACCCTGCAGCTAACCGAGCCCATGCAGACCGTCGATTTAGTCCGACTTGAAAGTGACTATAGCCGTCTGCTCAGCCGCTATTACGGCCTCAGCCTCGACAAACTCAATACCGCCGAGGCCTTCGCCAACATTCTCGAAGCCGGGTCCCGTAATCATCTGCGCTGGCCCGCCAATATCGGCCTGTTTACCAAGTCCCTGGCAAATTTAGAGGGCGCTGCCCGCCAGTTCAACCCCAAGGTCAACCTGCTGGGCGAAATCAGGCCGCTAATGGTCGACTTGTTCCGACAACAGCTAGTAGGCGACGATCCGCTGCAGGCGCTGCTGCGAACCGGGCTGGAGTTTCGTAATTTGTCTCTCTCCGCGCCGCGCCAGTTTGGCTTTTTGCTCGACCGCCTCAGTGATGAAACCCTGCAGTGGAACTTAAGAATTCATGGACTTGACAATCTCAACCGCAGCATCGAACGCGCCGCTAATCGCCGGGCCTTCAGCACAGTCGTTGCTGCCCTAATTATTGGCGCAGCCATCATCGCTGCGAGTCCGGTGAACCAACCAGGATGGCTGAGCAATAGTCTGTTTGCAGCAGCGTCAATGTTGGGCCTATGGTTGCTGGCCAGCATTCTTAGGTCAGGCCGGTGGCGATAGGCTGACAGACCAATCTCCCTATCATTTAACGGCTAACTTAGCAATAATTCGAAGCATTAAGAACGGCGACTGTTGTACGGTTTGCCCCTTCTGACAAAATTCGTTCTGAGTGCTTAGTTCGTAAAAACAGCCATCAAATCGTACAGAACTGCACAATTTCCACGTCAATCAGCTATGGCGATAAGCTTGCTTTTGTGGCATTCTGACAAGGCCAGTCATAGAGAATTTGGCTACAAATGTTAGATCCGGATGGTCGTGGCAAGACTACATCAGGAATTCGTCGAATTGCAGGCTAAATCCTCGAAACGTATCTCTTAGCATGCCATCAAACGTATCGTTAGCGGCCATCGAACGCATCCAGGTGCGGTCTTTGTAGCATTTCCTGAGTCTCGGTTGTGGGGTGGTTCCCCGGTCACGCCTGATGTCCTGACCTTTGCTAGTATCCTCGCTGAGTAGCATTAATGCCCCAAAAGCAGTCCCGAAGAAAACGCGGCGTCTTTTTGAGTCCGCTCGGTTGGCAGCGGTTGCAGTCGGCCGAGCGGCAGGCAGAGATTCAAGACAACCAGGGCAATCCCTACACGCTGGAGTCCCTAAGCACTCGCACTAGCCTGAGTCCCAACACGATTACTAAGGTTCGACGCCGCCAGGCCGCCGTTGACCGCCAAACGTTGGAGATCTACTTTGGGGCCTTCCAGCTGCGACTGAAGCCAGAAGACTATCAAAATATCGACGCCGTTCGGGAGTTGCCGAGCACTGGCGATAATCTGCCCGGACAGACCGTGCTAGGTTCGCCATTTTACATTGAGCGACCCCGCCTAGAGCAAATTTGCCGTGAAGCCCTTCAGCAACCCGGCTCGCTGCTGCACATTCGCGGTACGCGGCAGATAGGTAAAACCCTGCTAATGGCGAAGACAGCAGCTCAGCAGAGAACTGACACCGTTATTCTCAACCTGAAACTGGCCGACAGTAATCTGCTGCAGGATCTGGGGCAATTTCTGCGTTGGTTCTGCAGCGCGGTTACCCATTCTCTGGGGCGGACTGACGATGAGCACTGGCAGCCGCTACTGGGCGAAAGTTTCAACTGCACAGCATATTTCCAGGCCCTCCTAAGCGATCTGACCGGTCCGCTGATCCTGGCGCTAGATGATGTCGATGTGCTGCTACGAGCGCCTGCGATCGCAACTGATTTTTTCAACCTGATCCGCGCCTGGCACGAACTGGCCCACTATGGCGATGACCGCAGCCACGTCTGGCAACGCCTGCGGCTGCTGATTGTGCATACTAACGAGGTTTACCTGTCCGACTGGGAAACGCCCCTACCTCTTGGGCTGGGAACAGTGGTCGATGTACCCAACTTTAGTCAAACCCAAACCGTCGATCTGACTCACCGCTACGGGCTGGACCGGCCCGAGGCCGTAGCCGAGAAGCTCACCCACTTTCTCAACGGCAAGCCCAACCTGACTCAGCTGGCGCTCCATCACCTGCAAACTCACCAGTTGGCCATCGATACCCTGACCAGTAGTTACCTGTCTCCCGACAGCATCTTTGCCGAACATCTGCTGTACTACCTATCCCGCCTCCAGCAGCACCCCGATCTCCTTGACAGCTTCCAGCAGGTCGTCCAGGCCGATCAGCCAGTCATACTGCCACCGCTTCAGGCGTATAAACTCAGCCGTCTGGGTCTGATCATGGGACAGGGACAAATGGCCTTACCCCAGTGCCATCTTTATCGGGTTTACTTCAGCCATGTGCTTTACTCTTAGTATCCCAATTCTTAATGTTCCGGAACCGTCGGTTCTGACATCTACTCTATCCCTGTGGCGACGCTCATTTTTGATTTTGACGGCACAATTGCCGACACCCTGACCGCAATTGTGCAAATCACTAATCGCCTGGCCCCAGCGTACGGGTTTACTCCGACAACGCCTGACCGCCTCGCCCATTTCCGGACGCTCACCCCTCAGCAGTTAATTGAACAGTCCGAAATTCCCCTCTTTCGCATGCCCTTTCTGATTCGGCGCGTTCGCCGGGAACTGCGTCAGGAGATTCCCAACATTTCCCCTATTCATGGCCTGCCTGAGGTCCTGGTTGAGTTAGCCCAATGCCACCAGCTGATGATTGTCAGCTCCAATGCGGCAAGCAACATTCAGCAGTTTTTGACCCTGAACCAGCTCACCGGACTGTTCGATCCCATTTACGCCAACGTTGGCTTACTCGGTAAGGCCCGACGGCTGCGACGCATTTTGAACCGGCATGGCCTATTACCCAGCCACACGCTTTACGTCGGCGATGAAACCCGCGATATTGCGGCAGCCCACCAAATTGGTCTGCCGGTAACCGCGGTCAGTTGGGGGTTTAGTAGCCTAGAAGCGCTGCAGAATCAGCAGCCGACATTTGTAGCAACGAAACCCGCTCAGCTTCAGGCAATCGCCAGCCAGATAGGCCCTCAAGGCGTCCGTCCTAACAGGGGTCCAGCCAGGCCGGATGCGCAAACAACGACGCAATCGTTCGCACCCCTCTCAGCTGATTAGAAAGGGGCAGATGCCCAACCGGAGCCGCCACCGACCAGACAAATTCACCAGGATAGCGGGTCCAGACATTCCCAGTTTTCCAGCCTAGCTTGTCCCAGAGGCGATCCCAGCTTTGGTTGCTCCCCAGCCAAATCTCCCGCTGCCGGGAAAAGCCAAACCGATCTTGAGAGTACACCCGCCACAGCCGGTCAATCGTCCGCAAATCAGCAGCGGGGATGCGATCAACCTCAGTAAAATAAAGCCACTTACGCGCCAGAGCATCGGGCCCAGCCAGCTCGCATAGCTTCTGCAGCGTAAGGCGATCGGCGGTTTCGTAGTCGCCGTAGGCCAGCCGTTGCTGCAGCTCTCGATAATCTACCGGCCCATTAGGTCGCAGCAAAAAAGGCCCCTGACTCAGCTCGGTTGACAGAAAAGACTGTACCACCGCTGAGTCGTGCTTGAGTAGCGCTTGATAGGTAGCCCCCAGGGCAACAGCCAGAGGATGATCGAGAGATTGAGGAGCGTGCGATCGCAAAAAATTCACCAGCGCCAGTGCGCCGCTATCACCCTGGCCTAGCAAGGCTGAAATTGCGCTGAGCTGTTCTTTGACTGACTCAGATGTCAGCTGCCCCGCAAGCGATTCTGTGGCAGACATATCAACAGTAGTACCCGAAGTAGGGGAGTTCGCAGCGGACGCTGAAGCAAAAAGAGTCGACTGGATTGAAGGGTGGCTCATACAAGCGTTTGAATCAGCAGTCCAATCGGCCTACGCCGGTTCAGACACCCCTCAGGCTACCGTACCGCTAGAGACCAGCACAAGCGCTCATCTGCGTTTTTTAGCATTGGCGAATTTATCACCACAGCGACGACCCACCCGAGCAGATCAGTTAATCCGGTTAATCTGCCCCTTTAATCGGTGTTGGCGGCTGATAGCCCCGCTCAAAGGCATAGCGGATTAGCTGCGAGCGATTTTCTAGGGATAGCTTACTTAAAATATTGCTCAGATGAGTCTGCACCGTTCGCGGACTGATGAACAAATGATCGCCGATCTGCTTGTTGGTAAAGCCTTGAATAACTTCCCAGAACACTTTTTCTTCGGCGGGAGTCAGGGGTAGCGGTTCGGTGGGTTTCTTGGGTTGAGCGGACTCGGCACTGGGTGAAACCTGCTGCACTAGGCGAATAATTTCAGCGTGCATCCGCCGCGATCGCTCCAGCTGAGCCTCAATTTTGGCAATCAGTTCCTTAGGATGGAACGGTTTCACAATGTAGTCATCGGCTCCGATAGAGTGACCTTGGACCCGGTCGTCCAACTCACCGCGACCGGACAGGAAAATGAACGGCACTAGCTGACCTGCGCGAATACCGCGCAGCTGTGTACAAAATTCGAACCCATCCATTTCCGGCATAATCACATCTGAAACCACCAGATCGGGTGGATCCTGCTCAAACAAATCCAGGGCCACCGCTCCAGAGTCTGCATCGCGTACGGAAAAACCTCGCTCCTGCAGATAGCGGGTCAGGGCGGCGCGGAGGGTATTGTCGTCATCGACGATCAGGATTTTTTTCATTCCCGGTGCCAGAATACTGAGTGGATGTCTTGATACAAAAGTCGCTCTACAGGAAGAGAAAAGTCAGAGAGGGAACTTGAACCGCCTAAGCGGGGCCGCTGATCCCATTAATACTAAGCTATATGGTCTAAATCACCAGCGGCATTCAACAAATAGTATTCCGAAAGAGAAATATTATTTCCAATAGTTTGAACTCTATATGGAGAACGTCGGACTGACCACGTCCTTCTATCATTCCATTCAGCGAAGCCGTCCGTAGCCAAACAGTGACAATTTTTACAGTGTTTAGCAGACCTCACTCATCTATTTTTCCCAGAAGTGGTCTAGAAAGGTCAGCGATTGCAGGTATTTTGGGCCACCATTTTCATATCGCTGCTCATATCGCTGTCAGGGGGCAGGTTGGGATTGCACCTTTACACCTAAAATAAACCACGAATACTTCCACTAACCCTATGTACGATCAGATCTCCCCACCCGCAACCGGCCAACCTATCCAGTTCGAAGGTGGAGAGCCGATTGTACCTGATATGCCCATCATTCCCTTTATTCGAGGCGATGGGACCGGTGTGGATATCTGGCCCGCCACCCAGAAAGTGATTGACGCCGCCGTGGCCAAAGCTTACGGCGGGCAGCGGCAGATCTCCTGGTTCAAGGTTTACGCTGGAGACGAAGCCTGCGAGCAGTACGGCACCTATCAATACCTGCCGGAGGATACTCTGCAGGCTATCCGAGAGTTCGGGGTTGCGATCAAAGGCCCACTGACAACGCCAGTCGGCGGCGGCATTCGCTCACTTAACGTTGCGCTTAGGCAAATCAACGACCTCTACGCCTGTGTACGCCCCTGCCGCTACTATCCAGGTACGCCCTCTCCTCACAGGCACCCCGAAAAGTTAGACGTGATTGTTTACCGCGAGAACACTGAAGATATCTACCTGGGGATTGAATGGGCTGAAGGTAGCGATATCGGCAAGCAGCTGATTCAGATGCTCAACACTGAGCTGATCCCAGCGACCCCAGAGCATGGCAAAAAGCAGATCCCCTTGGATGCGGGTATCGGCATCAAACCCATTAGCAAGACGGGCTCTCAGCGGCTGGTACGGCGAGCGATGAAGCATGCCTTGCGGCTTCCTAAGCATAAGCAGCAGGTCACCCTAGTGCACAAGGGCAACATCATGAAATATACCGAGGGCGCCTTCCGCGATTGGGGGTACGAACTGGTCACCACCGAGTTTAGAGACCAATGCGTCACCGAACGCGAGTCGTGGGTGCTTGATAACCAGGCGCAGAATCCAGACCTTTCGATTGAAGACAACGCCCGAAAAATTGACCCTGGCTACGATTCTCTAACCCCTGAGAAACAGGCAACGATTCGAGATGAAGTGCAGGCCATTCTAGACAGCATTGGGGCAACTCATGGCCAAGGCCAGTGGCAAGACAAAATCATGGTTAACGACCGCATTGCCGACAGTATCTTTCAACAGATTCAAACTCGACCGGATGAGTATTCGATTCTGGCGACGATGAACCTTAACGGCGACTATTTGTCAGACGCGGCGGCAGCAATGGTTGGCGGACTCGGGATGGGACCAGGTGCCAATATCGGCGATCGGTGTGCCGTTTTTGAAGCGACCCACGGCACGGCCCCCAAGCACGCCGGACTCGACCGCATCAACCCCGGCTCGTTGATTTTATCAGGCGTCATGATGTTGGAGTACATGGGCTGGCAGGAAGCTGCTGACCTGATTAAGCAGGGGATTAGCCGCGCCATTGCCAACCGCCAAGTCACCTATGACCTGGCCCGACTGATGGAGCCACCCGTTGAGCCACTTAAATGCTCTGAATTTGCCACAGCGATCATCGATCACTTTTAGCGAATGCTGTCAGAGATCCCTAGCGGCCCCAAAGACTGGTCGTCAGATCACTCAGCAAAACGGCGTTAGGCCCCTGAAGGGGTGTCCGTGTCTAGAACCCCCAAAAAGATTCATAGGCGGACGAGTCATCAAAGAAGGCCTCATCGGGCTCAGCAGCTTGAGGGACTACTGGCGCAGCCGGAGGGGCCGTCGAGCCGGGGGTGGGTAGTACGTTAGTCGATGCACCAGGAATCTGCCGATTTAGGCCGGGTGCACCGATCGACGGAGCCCCTAACGACGGAGTACGGTTGAGCGTGTCGTTATAGATCGACAGGTCGAGTGAAGCCGGTGGAGTGTAGCCCGTTGTCCCCGGCGGGGGGGACATGCTCGGAGTGGTCCGAATAAATGTTGTGTTAGGGCTGCCGGACAGTGTGCCCCGAACGACGCCCGACTGATCGGTCGGCAGATTAGGTAGGTCACCGGCTTGGGCAGTCTCTCCATCAAAGCGGATGGCACCATCGGCGGGCTGAGCTGATGCACTGTCTTGCTGGGTCTGACGACTGCTGTCTGTGGGATCACCCTGCAGACGTGAGATTGCCCCTGACAGCGCACTCTCTCCCGTTTCAGCCGTCGCAGATAGTGGAGACTGGGTTGTGGGCGAAGTGACTCCCAAACCACCAGTATTGGGAGAAGAGAGCTGCGAAGCATCACCGGCACTGACGCCGCTAAGCGCAGACTGCCCCGTACGATTTCCAAAGCTGTACTGGTCAAGGTACGCCGCAAAGGGTGCCCCCGCCTCCGGGCTTTCGGCGGTGGGATCGGCCTCTGCTCCAAAAGCAAAGGCATCGGCTGGATCCGTTTCGTCAGGGGATGAGGTTTCTACCTGGGGTTCATTGAGCAGCCGACCCAGGGTATCGAACTGAGCTTCTGCCTGCTGATCGGGCGTTAGCTCGTCAATTTCGTCAGCCCCCTCCCACTGAGAGGCCTCTGGATTGTTGCGGTATTCCATAATCAGTACCGCCATCAGCGCAATCACCGTTACCGGAATCAGGGCCAGCGGATTCGAGAGGGGCTTGAGGCGAGCCAGCGAGTAGCGCAGTGAAGTGGACGGTTTCATAAAGTACCTTCTTCTAAAAGTGGGGGGATCACGTCAGCGGCCGTAGTGCACGCCAATTATGGACGCCTCGAAACGACGCCATCAAGCTCCCTGACTCCGTGTGACAGGGCCGATGCCTGCCCCTAACCCTGGCTGTAATTATAGCTCGCTCAAAAAGGATCGCAGTATGATAAGAGACGGATGTTCATGCCATTGTACTTTTCGCAAACGGGTCAGCTAAATTTGACCCGTGCCGAACTTGACCAGTGATGATACCCTCTGATTCTGCATCGTCTCGATCGCATGCCACACCCCAGCTGCCTCCCATGACCGAGACAGCGACCGTAAGCTACCGGCATGAGGTCAATCCAGCGATTGCCTTCAATCTGCTCAACGACCTGCAGTCGGCCATTACCCGACTGCAGCACCAGCTGCGTCAGGTCATTGGCAAAATCAAAGCGCTCTACGCCGAAGGTCCGGTGGTCAATGGTTGGCTGGAGTCCTCCACCGATACAGCTGACACAGCCTCCTCTGATCCGTCGGCCCCCACCGATCCGTCAGCGCTGTTTCGACACGGCGATGTGGAAGACCTGATCGCCTACGTACAGGCTATTGAGCCTCAGGAAACACCGCTGACCGTACCCACGACTTCCCAACCGGACGAATCGCCTCGCTATCGTCTGTGTCAGCTCGATGCGACCGGGCAGGTGCGATCGCAACTCTGCCCACCCGAGCAGGTCCCCACTGTGAGTATGGCGATCGTTCGCTATCAAAAGCTTGCCAAGCTCGTGAGCCAAAAGCAAACGCTCGAAGCTAAGCTCAGGCAGGTAGTAGACACCCTCGGCGATCTCAAGACATTATTGGCCTAGCGCAGGCACCGTCCCGTAGGCATTTCCCCACAAGCACTTCTCTAGAGCGCCCAGAGAATTGCCTATCACCAGCCCCAGGTGCCGGGTTCTCCCTTGAAGGGACCCACAATTTTTTCGGTAATCCAGCCACCATAAAAATCGCCGGCTTGGGCCTGCACTCGCTCCTCTCCGACGTAGCAAGTGTCCATCTTGCTGGGGTAGAAGGCCACATGGTCTTTAATCTCAGCAAATACCGCTGTGGGATCGTCGTACCCCCAGGCTGCATCAGCGGCGATGCGGTCTTCGACCTGAATAGTGTAGTAGTGCGCCATCCCTTTCCACTCACAGAAGCTGGCTTTACGAGTACGCTGCAGATAGCCCATTTGAACATCGGTGGTCGGGATGTAGTAGACCGGCGGATGGCTAGTTTCTAGTACCCTCTGGGCCTGTCGGGTATCGGCCAGCACAACACGGTTGAAGACAACCCGAATACGATCTGCCGTAGACTCAAGTGCAGGCGGGCGGGGATAGTCCCAAACCGATTCTTGACCCGGACCGGGCTCAACTCGCTGTATGGCCATGTCTAGTTTCCTCTCCATCGCTGGATATCAGTCTGGGCCTGGTCGTAGGCAGCGGTACCTTTAGGAATCAGTGCCGCTGCCTGCGCCGCCGCTTCATTCCGCCCTTGCGCGGCTCGGGCTCGGGCGATGCTCAGCATTTTTTGGCTCCACTCGTCAATCAACCCCTGGGCCGAGGCGTATTCTGGCTGACCGGCTGGAACCTGCTGCAGTAAAAAGATGGCTTCCTGGTAGGTGCTGGCTTGCCCCGTACGGGGGATGCCTTGAGCTTCTTGAATAATGCGACGACTCCGCTGCCGCTGTTGCCAAAAGGCAATTCGCTGCTGGGCCTGGCGAGAGACCGTTTCCTGGTCAGTGGGGACGAGCTGGGCCGCTGCGATCGCACCTTCTAGGTTGCCACCTGCCGCCCGCCCTTCAGCCATATCTAGAATGACTCGACTCCAGCGGCGAATATCGGTCTGGGCCTCGTCGTAGTAGGGCTCACCGGGCCGAATCTGACGGACCGTTTCGATGGCCTCTACAAACCGGGAAGCCTGATTAGGCTCAATGGACTGACGGGCCGACTCCAATAGCGCTTCGCTAGCTTGCCGTTCGGCGGCTGATACCGCACTAGCGTTTGACACCGATGACTCGCCTGCCGCTACATCGGTGCCTGAGCTGTCGGCATCCGGATCGTCGATCGGCAACCCTCTGTCGGGATCGATATCCGTTTCACCCTCATTTACTGCATTCTCATCGGCTGGGTCTCCAGTAGTAGAGGCATCACTGGTGCTAGGCGTTTCCGTAGCGTCGTCCTCAGCTGCCCCATCCTCAGCTGCCCCATCCTCAGCTGCCCCATCCTCAGCTGCCCCGTCCTCAGCTATCGGATCCTCGGAGACCGCTTCTTCAACCACTGTTTCCTCAGACGTTACGGGCGCAGCTTCGCCACCGGTTGAATCGGCTTCGTCACCATCAAAGGTGGCCCATTCGGGTAGCGAGAGGTTACGGACAGCCTCTTGCAAAAAGGGCTGATTTCGAACCGCGACCCCGGCCAGTAGCAGCAGCACAATGAGCAATCCCCAGTTTCGCAGCTGCGCACCCGACTGGCGAGGGGGCTCGTCGGGGACCTCAACCGTAGTTGTCACGTCAGGTTCAGCGTTGTAGCCCTCTGGCAGTTCTAAATTGAGATCGCTGTTTGATCCCGGTCGACCGTGTTCTCCGCCTATCCCTCCAGCGTCCATAGTGAAAACGCTATCTGTCTCACCGTCAAACGGTCCACGATCAGGCGACTCAACCGAAGTGGGCTCGATAGTTGCGATCGCACTTTCAGCCCCGGCCCTGTTCTCCTCTCCTAAGACAAAAGCTTCAAACTCTGAATAATCCACCGGTTTATCTGCCGATATCTGTAGGGTGTTCAGCGCATCCGGCGGCAGCAGCACCATAAATTTCTTGTCATCAGGAATCACCGCCACCGGATTTTGTACGGGGCGCCAGTGATGTTCACAAAGTTCAGGCAATCTAGACCTGAGATAATCGCTCAAATGAGCCAGCGTGAAGCAGCCGTGATAGCGCAGCCCCTCTAGCAGCGCAGCCGTAAAAAGGCCGTGGCGCACGGCTAGGGTCTCGTGCGAAAACTGGTCAGGCTGACAGGACAGCAGCAGCGGAATACCTGCAGACTTAGCTAACTCAATAGTCTGCGCACCAATTTCTTGACCGGCTAGCGCACTTTGGCTCCGATTCATGTCCAAAATCAGCACCTGATTTTGGGTAGGTGCCTGATGCATCAGATGAATGATATCGCTGATTTTCAAACCAGTTTTGGCAACGTTAGCAGGGTCTCCATCGACCGGCATCAGATAATCTTCACCCTCTGCTTGAGCGCCGTAACCGCTAAAAAATAGCCAGAGACCATCGTCTGGACCCAGCTTTTGTTGGCAAACAACCTGTAACCATTCCTGAATGGCTCGTTGGTCGGGGTAAACCGCCTCGTGGCGCGCCGATACCGACAGATCGCTGAGTAGCACACTGTGCGATTCGTCAAATCCCACCTCATCAATCAAGAACCGATGAAGCCCCAGCGCATCGTTTTGAGCCTGCATCAGCGGCTGCAAAAAGTGGTACTGATTGATTCCGATGGCGATGGACCAATAGTTAGACATGCTGATGACGCTGCTACCAAAATAAGCAAAAGACCCGCAATCGATTCGGGAGTACTGCACCAGTCAACCCCAGCCAACACCCTCATAGCCGTATTCTTCTGAATAGACTAATCCCGAATTTACTGCGTTATCGTACTTCAAGTTGCCGTATTTGAACGCCGATCTTTCATTATTTACGGTATTTGTATCGCTTGCTGACCAGCAATCAGGTCCCGTAGCAAAATCATCGGCGTCTAATCTGATCGACCACCCCACGAAAGTGGGAAGGTTTGACCTGAGTAGGTCGTCTTCACCGCAATTGTTCAACCCAGTCCGTTTTTGGCCCCAACTAGTAGAGTCTTTCCCTCCCCATGAAGTGGTCCCATTTTCATCCCTTGCAGAAATCAGTCGAGTCCTTCCAAGCCGCCTTATTCAAACGGTCTGTCCTAGCACCGTTGGGGCTGGCGGCCGTGATGGGTACGACTAGCGGACTGTGGCTGACCGAAGCACTGATCATGCCAAAGTCGGCTTCGGCCTACACAGCCCGCCTGGACCTATTTTTGACCCACGAACGGGGTGAAAACTACGACAGTTTTTTACGTCGAGCCGGAATGGCTGCCCGAGCGGGCGCACAGCGCAGCTTTGATCAAGATCTGCTGATCACCGAGGTCTCGATCAACGTAGTCGCAGAGAGTGACGGTCTATCGGTACCCGTTTTGACCCTGGAGGTCGATCGGCGTCAGTGGCAGCAGCATCCCGAAACGAACTATTGGGCGACCTACTACCGAACGGCCAGAGTCTTTCTCAACCAGACCGTGGGTGAATAGAGGTTCGGTGATGGCTTATTCACCCGATTGACGCTACCGTTAGCGAGCGCAATAGTTTATTATCGATGGGTTGTCCAGTTTTTTTGATACGGCTATGGCGGTTCCTAAGAAGAAAACCTCAAAATCCAAGCGCAGCATGCGCCGAGCAACTTGGAAGCGTCAGGCGGCGCTAGAAGCGCAAAAAGCACTGTCCTTAGGGAAATCAGTTCTTACGAACCGCTCCAATAGCTTTGAGTATCCTAGTGACGAAGATGACGAAGACGACGAAGATTAACCGGCGCGTCTTTACTGATTGGAGTTTAGACAAAATCTGTTATCAGCACAGCGAATACCCTCCCCAGCAGTCTGAGCTGAGGTTCATCGGTCAA
>JBCBWI010000062.1:0-25401 GCA_039817185.1 Cyanobacteria bacterium J06648_16
GACGAACACTCATCAGGCAGCCTCTCTCTACAGCTACCCTGAAGTATCAACCTTTTTCGAGTATGCGTTTGCCCTAGCGCTGAGGCCCCAATACTGCTGCCGATCAAAATCGTTACTTGCTACCAGCAGCTGAACTAGCGCAATGCTAGTAAACAGCACGACAAAGAATGCGATAAAGTGCAGCCCTAGAATCAGGGCAGTCCCCAGCGCGGCCCCCTTGGCCTCGTTGCGGGGCGACGAATTTTGTGGCGGCATAGCCAGTATGCATAGCAACGCTAGCAGTCTACTATTTTGACTGCCGGGCAAACATAGCCATTGCCGCAGTTGTGCGCCTATCCTTTGCTACGGGTGAGTTTAGAGACAGAGGACAATTTCTGCTGGGCTGGCGTAGCGCCTACCTGACAGCAACCAGTTGAGAAACAATCGTTTTGGTAGGGGTCGCCTCGGCCAAAACGCGCCCGATTTGAGCATTAACGACCTCCAAGCTAAAACGCTCTTGGGCTACCAACTGCCCCTGTCTGGCCACAATGGCTGTTATGGCCGGTTCTTGATAGCTGGTAAGGATGGTCTTTGCCAGCTCTGCTGCATCCCCGGGCGGCGTCAGCCAGCCCGTGCGCTCATGCTGAACGATCTCCAATGCGCCACCTGCTGCTGAGGCCACAACCGGGCGACCGCAGAGCATACCCTCGACGATGACGCGCCCAAAGGGTTCGGGGGCCGTGGCGGTATGGGCAATCAGGTTGCATACTCGCATCAGCGGCAGCACATTGGGTTGAAATCCGAGAAAGCGAACGCGATCGCAAATCCCTAATTCCTGTATCTGTTTCTGTAGCCCCTGTGCGTAGGCATCTTCGCCAAACAGCGCATCCCCCACAAAGATGGCCCCAATCTCGGGCGGGCAGAGGGCCAGGGCTTCGAGTAATACGTGTTGCCCCTTCCAGTGGGACAGACGGCTGAAGTGGCCCACCCAAAAGGGACAGGCTAGGTCAGTGATTTGGCGGCGGGCGGCTTGGAGCTGAGACATGGGGCTTAGGAGTTTACGGTAAGGGGGGCAAGGGCTGAGAGGGTCTGCTGGAGAGTTGCGATCGCACTTCCCAGCGCAAATCGCTGTTGGGCCACCTGCTGGCCCTGCTTGGCAATCTGAGCCGCCTCGACGGGTCGGTCGTAGAGCTTGGTCAGGGTACTGGCCAGGACCGTGGAATCAGCGGGCGGAACCAGCCAGCCGGTATGGCCGTTCTCAACCAGTTCGCTAGTCCCGCCCGTGCAGGAGGCCACGAGGGGGCGGCCCGACAGCATTGACTCAATTAGTACCCGAGCACTGGGCTCCGGCGCCACCGATGTGTGGGTAATCAAATCGCAGCTGGCCATCAGCTGCGGGATGTCTCCGCGAAACCCTAAAAAGTGAACTCGGTCTTTAAGTCCTAATGCCGCAACCTGACGCCGGAGTTGCTGCACGTACTGGGTCTCGCCAAACAGCGCGTCCCCGACCAGCAAAGCCACCATATTTTTTGGGCAGCGAGTCAGGGCCTCAATCAGAATGTGTTGCCCTTTCCAGGGAGACAGGCGGCTAAAGTGCCCCACCACAAACCGATGATCCAGATCAAGCTGCCGTCTCAAAAAAAAACCTTCTAGCTCCCAGCCACGAAACTTGTCAACATCAAAGCCGTTGTAGATAACCTCGACCCGGTCACCCTGCCCGCCCGCCTCGATAAAGGCTGCTTTAGTCGCGTGAGAAACGGCAATGATCCGGGTGGCGCAGCGATTGGCCAGCGTGACCAGCAGCTGCCGGTTCGCCTTACTGAAATGGTCTAGAGAGAGAATATCGTGTAGGTGATAGACCAGGGGGCGATGGGTGATCAGGTGAGCCAGCGCACCGACCACCAGGGCCTTGGGGGTGTTGGCATAAATAAGGTCGTACTGCTGGCTGAGCTGAGCCACCCGCTGCACCAGAGGCGTAAGCTGCTTCAGGCTGCTAAGCCCTTGCCACAGGCTGCTTTCTCGGCGGACCTCTAGGGGCGTGTCGGTCAGTACCCGCACAGGAATATTGCGATCTTTCAGGGCCTGCTCAAAGGGGCCGCCTTCAAACAGAGCGACCAGGCTCGTCTGGCGGTAGGGATAGGCAACGTCCAGCAATACCTGCTCGGCCCCGGCCAGCTTACCCGTTTGGTCTAAAAAGAGAATTTTCATAGGTTTAGAAGAGAGTGAACGATTTGGAATAGTCGCTATGGGTGATCGATAGCGCACCACTGGCTTTCAGAAGGCTTCGACTCAGCACCGATGCCCTAGGCATGACGCTAGAGATGGGATGCACCTGCGCTCAGATTTGCTAGGAGATCTGCCAGGGCAGCTCTCGTCCCAGGAGTTGGGGCAGCTGCTCTAGTTCGCTTTGGTAAATTTCTTTCAGTAGGGCGCAGGCCTGCTCGTCCATTTGGGGCTTTGGGGCTTTCTTGAGAACTAGCTGCTTGAGCTGACCGCGCCACCGCTGCGCCAATAGCTGACGGGCCAGTTGGCGGACCCAGGGAGTACCGATGAGGAATTTGCCTAAGGGGCCAGTTGCGATCGCATATCCGTTCTGCGCCTCCAGCTCTATCTCGGCAGCCCAGGCCGGATCAACCGCCAAAAACTCAAAGAGCTGCCGCAAATGCCCTTCAACATCTTTGATGAACTCCTCAAAGAACACCACGTGAACGGCCTCAAACCGGTCTAGGTACCGCTGCACCTGCTGACTGTATTGACCCAACGCCACATACAGGGGCGACACGCCCCAGCCCGTCTCCCGGCTAGCCAAATCGGCCTGCAGCGCCTCAAGGAAAGGCCGTTTCTCCAGACCGGCTCGAACCTCGTTCAAGTAGTGAGAATAGGCTCGGCTGGCGGGCTCTCGCAGCATGATGACAATTTTTGCGTTCGGGCTGACCTGTTGAATTTTTGCTGGAGCCTGCTCATCCCACAGATAGGAGGGACTGGCCTCTCCCACAATCGAGTGCTGCCTGCGCCGCTCAAACAAACCCAAATAGGTCTTAGCATCTTGAATATTGACACAGCCAGAAAGCGCCATATAGCGCTCTGCCGGAGAGATATCAGAGAAAAAATGCGGTTCCTTAATCGGTGACATATAGATATCAGGATGCTGGCTCAGATAGTGATATAGCGAGGTCGTACCTGCCTTCGCCGCCCCCACCACAAACAAATTTGGCCACTGCTTGGTTGTTTTAAGCATTTCAGAAATCTCCTGTAAATAACAATCCTGTAGATAACGTAGATAACAATGTCGTTGTAACCGTCCCAACGTCCCCTTCGGCTTTGCTCAGGAGACGCTTATAAGTAGGTTGACCTAATGAAAGTAAGACGCCAAGGTTCTGTCTTTAGGAGATAAAAGGCAGAATATAGAAGGCTTTTAGCTTCTGTCTTCTAATAACCTATCCGGTCTTACAAATGATTGGTCATACCTACTTATATGGCTTTGATTACGTGCTTCGAAGGGACTTGGCCAGCGCCAAATTTTCGGCAGTATGACTGGCTACCGTTTTTTGACGCTCGGCTCGGCTGCTGTATTGCATTCCAGAGAGTCCTAGGCTCAAAAACGCCCACACAATCATGCCAGGCATACCGATTAGCACATTTCCTAACAGTACGGTGAGCATCGTACCCAGGCTGATGCTGCGAACAGAGTTGACAAACGCATCGGGTGGCGGCCTGCGAAAACTGCGGATAAATAGCGTCCCTAACCCCAATAAATAGGGAATACTGCCAAACCAACCCATGCCGAATAACAGCTCCAGCAGGCCGCTATCGAGAACCAATCGACTATCTCGGGAAACAACCCCCAAGCCGCTACCCAATCCCTGAGTTGCTATCAGGTCAAGGCTGTTGTTGTAGGTCTCCATCCGTTCGTTCAGGCTGGTGTCTTCCTCAGGATTGGTCAAGCTCTGTACGCGAGCGCTGATCACTTCCGAGAAGGGCTCAACCATCGTGAGCGGTACCACCATCAGGCTCAAAATCACCACCGTTACGGCCAGCCGCATCTGTAGCCGGGCTCGACTGGCGCTGAGGAGTGTCAACAAACTCAGCACCCAGCCAATCCACGCCGATCGGGCCAGGGATAACATTAGCGACAGATACCCCACCAGCGAGGCTGGCGCTTGTAAAAGTTTGGAATTACTCAGTAGTAAAATCAGCCCAGCAGACAGTACCTGGGCAAAGGGCCCCGGTGAATTAAGCGTGCTGAAGACGCGAATCTGCAGCGGCTCAGGCGACCCGATGACCGGCATCTCGGAGTTGATCATCCAATACCGGTCCCAGCCCGGGGCCACCAGGTACTGATACAGTCCGTAGCTGCCCATCACCAGCACGCCCCACAAAAAACACCGATAGATCAATGCTCTTTGCTGAGGATATTCTTGCCAGTTCGTATAGAGATGAAAGCCAAACAGTACCGGCACGCTCCAGTACAAAAACGAAGTCACCAGTGCCGTCAAACTGGCCCCGTTGGTAATGCCCATCAACAAACCGTAAAATGTTGCCGTAATCGCCATCAGAAAAGGCAGTCCACCTTTTAAAGAGAGGTAGGGCAGCTGCCGGATTAGCGTTGCGCCGGACACAAATGTGACCAGAAAAGGGGTTAGCAGCACCGGGCTGGGGTCTTGCCACCCGCCCGAAAAATCAGCCATGCGCCGCACCCACGGCGACAGAAACCAGATCCACCAGGTAAACCCGACGTAGAGGACCGGATAGCGCAGGTATAGCCAGATAGCGGTCGCCAATGCCCCAGCCGGAAACACCAGGCGGAGAAGGCTCCCCAGGTTCAACAGCGCCAGCAACAGCGACAACAGACCCAGTGCCAAAATCGGTAACCAGGCTAGCGTCGGTTGGAGAATGGGTTTCGACGTCATGATTAAAATTGGGTAGGCTCCCTTTGATAGGCCAATTCGTAGAGCTTGAATTCTTTGAGCAGGTCGTAGCTGACCCAGAGCAGGCTGATAGCCAGTCCAGCCAGACCCCGAGTGCAGAAGCGGTGGAGAAAATATTTTTGAGCAAACCGTGCTGGTGGTTTGCTCAACAGTCGAAAGTAGCTGAAACGATGTCCGGCCTCGTAGTCTCGCTGGGCCTCTAAACTGGTGTAGCGGTTGAACCGCTGTACCTGATCGTGCAAATTACGAAATTTATAGTGCCATAGGGTACCGGGTAGTTTCTCGGTACCGGCCCGATCCACATCGACGCCCTCATGCACCAGCACATCCGATATTTGGTGAACGTCACGGTCAAACAGGCGCACCTGATCGTCCATATGGTGGGGCAGCCACCGCCCCAAAAAGTCGTTGATGCGGTCTACCTTAAACGCACTACCCACAATCATCCGCTGGCGCTTCCACTTCAGCAGCGCCTGAGCCAGGTCGTCCCCGACCACTTCATCAGAGTCGAGTAAAAAAATCCAGCGATGGCTCGCGCAGCTGACGCCAAACCGACGCTGGGCAGCATACCCTGGCCACGGATTAACGAAGACCCTGGCATTGAGCGCTTCGGCCCGCTGCACAGTATTGTCACTGCTGCCGCCGTCGATGACGATAATCTCGTCGGCAAAGTCGTGGCAAGATGCGATCGCACGGGCCGTTCGCTCGGCTTCGTTTTGAGTGATGATGACCACCGACAGCTGCCGCGTTGGCGTTGCTGGTGTAGATGCGCGAGTAGGGAGCGAAGTCTGAATCATAGCGGGGCCTCCTGTAAAACGTTGCTCTTTAGAACATCACTGGTAGAAGCACCCCCGATACCCTCTGCGCCGAGCTGTCTAATCACCCGGGCCGGAACACCCGCAGCAACGGTATTGGGTGGAATATTTTTAGTAACAACGGCCCCTGCAGCCACGACCGCGCCTCGATGAACGGTGACGCCGGGTAACAGCGTGGCGTTTGCCCCGATCCAGACGCCCGACTCCAGGATGATAGGTTGCCCGGTAATGTCTTTTCCTGCTCGACAGTCGGCCCCACCCATATGGTGTTTAGCGGTGACAAAGGTGACGCCGTGCCCGACCACGACTCGATTGCCAAACGTAATTAGGTCGGTAAAGTCAAAGTAGCAGCTGCGGTTGACCTGGCAGTCAATCCCGGTCTTCAAACGTCCACCATAGAGATAGCTGCCGCCCCGAATGACCGTACCGCGCCCCAGCTGCATGCCGAGTTGACGCAGCAGCTGTTTTCTTAACCAACAGCTGAGAACGTCGTTACCCAAGAAGTTGGACACGCCGTTGATTAGATGAATCCATACGTGTTGAATCTGTACCGCTAGACGCGATCGCCACCAGTGCCAAACACTATCTAAACGGGGTCTGTTGATTGTTCCTTGCATGGTCCTTGACGAGATTAGGAGAAATTTTCGAACGAGTTGTAGCCCTGGACTACTGTCGGGAATGGGATGCCTACCACCCCAGCTTTTGACGAATGTAAGACACATCTTCGAGCCCCATGACCAGTGCGGGCACGCGCACTTGTAATACCAGCGGATAGCTAAGCAGTACCAGCAACAGACGAACTGTTGTCGCGCTAACCAGGGCAATGCCTGCCCCTGTAAGGCCGTATTGAGGGATTAAAATCAGCGCTAGCAACGCATTCAATCCAATGCCGCTGGCTTGTACCAATGTCACTACACCGGGGCGTTCAGCCGCCATCAATGCCTGGGCAAGAATCTGGGTGGCCCCGCTCAAGATAATTTCAGCGACCAGTAGCCTGAACACCGTCGTCGCCGCCGTGAACTCATTCCCGTACAGCAGCTGCAGTAGCACAGGGCCTAGCCCCAACAGTCCGACACCCACCATCAGCGTGAGTACCAGATTTATGCGGTTGACTCGACTCGTCAGCGACACGATTTCGCTCAGAGGCTGAGCCGCCACCTTCGGAAAAAGCACCGTAGTCATTGACGTTTGAAAGACGCGCAGCATTCGAGAAAGACTCAGCGCCACCACATATATGCCCATCGCCTCAGCCGAGAGCAGGCCGACAACTAAAACCTGATCGAGCTGCAGCGACAGGGCGTTGAGCATTTCGTTGCCGTAGGCCCGCAGTCCATAGGTCAGCAGCCGTCGCCGCGCTTTGCCCAGCCCTCGCCACTGTGGCTTAAACCGGCTCCAGAGCCGTCGCAGCATCCAAATAAACACCGGAATGCTGTTGAGTGTATAGGCCATGGCCGAGGTCAGCGGTGTCAGTTGCCCGGTCACTGCCAGCATCACCAGCGATATGAGCGTGACTAGCGGCATCAGGCAGCGTAGCTGGTTGGCGGCGGCAAAGTCACCGCTGGCTTCAAAGGCGGCGGCAAACACCTGCTGGAGCAGCCCCAGGGGTGCCAGGAGCATAAACAGTCGGGCGTAGAAGATAACGTCGGGAGAATAGTTAGACAGCCAAAAGGGCATCAATACTATTCCAATCAGGGTCGCAATGGTCCCTAAAATCCCCCCCGAGACCAGCGCTGCTGAGAACAAAATCGAGCGATCTTCAGGATGCCGCTTGAACTGGTAGACCAGGGCGCTGGGTAGGCCGAATGTCATCAGGTTGGCAAAGAAGATCGCCCAGACAATCATGGCCGCCTGTTCACCACGTCCTTCTGCACCCAAAAAACGGGCAGTGATCATGCCGGTCGCTACATTATTGGCCAAAATGAAAACGCGGGCTCCCAAGGTTTGCATGATGGCAGCAGCACCGCTTCGTCGCACAGTTTTTTGCACAACGGGTAAAGAGTGAGAAGGCTTAGAGGGCATGACGATGGGGGCAGTGGAACTGGAGCCCGGCTTCTCCCTCATTACAGGGAGAAGCCAAGGCCGTAAGTGAATCGATCGCGTTTTTCCGCGGGAAAAGCTCAAGGTTTCGAGCTGAACCGGGTCTAGTAGGCACCCGCACCGGAGATTACTTTGGGGATCGTCCGCAGCAAAATAGTAAAGTCTTGCCAGAGCGACCAGCTACCCAGGTACTGACAGTCGCGACGGTTGACCGAGTCGAGATCGAGCAGTTGAGATCGCATCTCGACCTGCCAAGCCCCAGTGATTCCTGGCACCGCATTCAGCCGGTGCTGCCACTGCTCAGGTACCCGCACCGCGTCGTATAGCGCCCAGGGGCGAGGTCCGACCAGGCTCATTTCGCCCTGCAGCACGTTAAACAGCTGGGGTAGCTCGTCAAGGCTATACTTTCGCAGCCAGCGCCCCACGCCCGTCACCCGAGGGTCATGCTCCAGCTTGTGCAATCCGGCCTGGTTACCCATCACGTGATGGTGGAGCCGTTCAGCGTTGGTATACATCGTCCGAAATTTGTACACCTGAAACAGCTCTCCCCGCACGCCGACGCGCCACTGCTTGTAGAAAATGGGGCCAGTAGAGTCTAGACGAATCAGAAAGGCCAGCAGCAGCAGCAACGGTGATAGCAGCAACAAAATGACGCTTGCTGCCAGCCAATCGGCCAATCGCTTCAGCGGCCAGGTCATGGGCCGACAGGTTTGGGGTAGATCGGTCCGGGCCGGGACGCTTAAAAACGTCCGCTTATCGGCCGCCTGACAGCTATCGGCCCAGGCTTTAATGGCCTCTTCACCTAGCTTCAGGTCTAGCCGCACGGCTTTGACCGGAGAATTATTGAGACAATCGCGAAACCACTGCTGGTTTTGCAGGGCTGGTAGGCGCAGGGCGGTCTCTTTCGCTACCGAGCGCACAATCAGCAGGTGCTGTCGCCAGTGCAGCGCCGATTGAATCAGTGGCATTGCGGGTTTCGCCGGGCTATAGGTCTCAGCAACCTGAAAAACCTGGGGTGTTTTGAGTAGAACGGTAGTTGAAATCATGATTCCTTAGGTTGTTGTGTGAGTCGCGTGAGCAGATTAGATTCAGACTCAGGGGAACAGCCGTTCGAGTCATCGACCATCGCGAAATGCGATGACGGGTTGCCGATTAAAGCAATTCTCTTTGGGAATTTGGGTTGAACAACCCAGTGGTGTCAGTTGACGTCGGCCCAGACAGGGGGCTTGGCGGCAGCTGCCGCTGCCCCATAGCGCTTAATGTCCCCGCGATAGCCGTTCGCAACAATGCCCAGCGGATTGACCCGATCTAGGGCAGCGGTGGCCTGGGTCAGGTCAGTCTGGGTTACCTTGTCCAGGCGGCTGACCATCACCACGCTTTGACAGAGCGAGGCCACCTGCAGCGCGTCGACCAGTCCAAGTACGGCCGCAGCATCGACCACCACTAGGTCATAGTCGGCCTCACACCGGGTTAGCAACGTCTTCATCGCTTTTGAGCTGAGTAACTGTACCGGGTCATCCGGGATGGGGCCACCCGGCAGCATTTCTAACATCGTCCCGCCTAGAGACAGACACACCGGCTCGATGCTGGGATCGCCCGCCAGGTAGGTCGATAGCCCACCCTGGTTGACAATGCCGACCTGATGGTGCAATGACGGATTGCGCAGATCGGCATCAATTAGGAGGACGCGCTGGTGCAGGCGGGCGGCACTGAGGGCCAGCGCTAGAGAGAAGGTCGTCTTGCCTTCGTTAGGCAAGGCCGAAGTCACCATCACCGATGTCAGCTTGTCAGCAGACAGCTGCAGATTTTTGTAGATGAGATCCACCGATTCTCTAAAAGGCAGCCATTGAACGATAGCGGGAACGGGGGGTTGGCTGATGCCGCGCCAGAAAGGTAGAACCGTCGGTCGCTGCACAGCACCCGTCGGCACTTCCGGGAGTACGCCTAGCAGGGGCAGGGCTGCCTGCTGCTTAAGCTCGTCAGAAGTGTGGACCACGGTGTCGATCAGCTCGCGGCTAAAGGCGAGTACGCCGCCTAAAAAGAGACCGACCACGCCACCCATTAACAGGTTTCTCTTAGGTTCAGGAGAGATTTTTTGGCCCAGTCGGGGCGCTTCCACCACGGCCCATTTGAATCCGCCCTGGGCCAGCTCGTTGCTCAGCTGTTGACGCATCTGCAGCAACTGTTCCAGCGAGGTTCGTTGGGTTTCAACTTCGGGCTGCAGACGATCGTAGTCGGCAATCAGATCGGGGTAGCGGTTGAGCTCGGCCTGCAGCGTTTGCTCGGTGTTTGCTAGGCTTTGCTGTCTTGCCTGCAGGCTACGCAGCTCGGCTTCGGTGGCGACCATTTCACTCACCAGCGCCAGGTCAATCTCGCTCAGCTGACCTTCCTGCAATAGCGCGTCTTCTGCCTGACTCGCCAGGGCCGTATCACCAATGACCCTGCGCATCTCTTCCCTTAGCAACGCTAGCTGCTGCTCGCGCTGGGCTGCTAAGGCTTCAGCCTTGGGGTCAGCTTCGGTGTAGACGGCCAGCCGCTCGGCCAGGTTTAATTCCGTTTCCTGAAGCGCTATCAGCAGCTGCTGATAGCGGCTCGATTGGCTTAATTGTGAAGCGGCCCGTGCCGTCACCGGGGCCACCGACAGCGACTCCTGAATTGCCGCGTACTGGGCTTCGACCGCCTCAGTATCGGCCTGCACCGCCTGCTGGGTTTGAATCAGCGTGTTTAACGCCTCGGTAACGGCCAGTGCCTGCTGCTCGGGGTCAATCACGTTCTCTCCCTGACGAAAGTCTTCTAACGCCTGCTGAGACCCTCCCAGCCGCTGCCGTATCTCAGCCAGCTGCTGGTTGACCAGCGTTAGCCCCTCTTCGACCCGCTGCTCCTGGGCCTGCAGGTTGTAGTCGAGGTATACCTGCTGCAGCGCAGTGAGAAACTGCTGGGTCTGTTCCGGACTCTCACCAGTGAACACGGCTTCAAAAATCCGCGTTTCGGTTTTGTCTTCGACGACTTGGGCCAGGGTCAAATCGGTCTGGATCGCCTCCAAGCAGTCGCTGGCAGTCTCCCAACCGGCGCAGATATCACTGCCCTGCTGCTGCATTAGCGCAATTGCCTGCTCGATAAACTGCTGACTGCGCATCAGGTTGAGCTGGGTGACGTAATCGAGCTCAACTTCTGAAAAGGACGGCGGCTGGCCTGTCTGCTCGGGGTTGAGGTCGAGTTCGGTCCGGACGTTGGGTTCAACCAGCAGCTGCAGGGTACTGCGGTAGGTGGGGGATTGATAGTGAGTTGCGATCGCAGCGATTCCCACTGCGCTGACCACTGCCCCAACGAACCACGGTAACCGCCTGACCAGTACCTGCACCAGCTGCCCGTAGCCGGGCTCTGTTTCTGATTGGCTCGAGTGATATAGCTGTGCTGTCATCACATACCTCCTATGCTGCATCTGTCAATGTCTGGGGGCAATACCAAGACCTGGGGAATCAGGCAACCTGGCAGGTCGCGTCGTCCTGGCAGGTCGCGTCGTCCTGGCAGGTCGCGTCATCAATCACTTGCTGCACCCGACTAAAGAAAACATCTCGCGTAAAGTTATTCATGGCGTGGGCGCGAATAGCGGCGTAGTCCCAATCAATTGATTTAGCAGCTGAGATAGCGGCGTGGAGCGCGTCGGGCGACTGCCGCTCAAAAAATACGCCGGTTACATTGGGTATCTGAGTATCCAGTACGCCCCCGGCCCCATAAGCTGCTACCGGCGTGCCGCTAATGTTGGCCTCAATCGGCACCAGACCATAGTCCTCCAGAGCTGCGACCACCACCATCTGAGCGGTTGCCATCAGCTGCCGCCGCTCCTCGTCGCTGACGTGCCCCAAAAAGCGAATATTTTCCAACGCTCGGGCCTCCAGATTCTCTCTTTCAGGACCATCGCCAATGACCAAAAGCGGCAACCCAAGCCAATTAAACGCCTCGACAATCACATCAATACGCTTGTAGCCCAACAGTCTGGAAGACACTAGATAGAAATTGTCTTTTTTATCCGAAAAGGCGAACTGAGACGCGTCAATCGGATAGTTAACCGTCGTTGCCGGTCGTCCATAGATAGACTCGATCCGTTCCGCGACAACGCTAGAGTTAGCAATGTACAAATCGGGATTTTGGGCGTGATTCCAGTCAACCTGACGCATTTTGCCGAAAATGGGTTGGATAACCGGCGCTAGCGGCCTATAGTCCTGGTACTGCCGCATATAGGTTTGGGTATCCCATAAAAACCGGGTCACATTGTGGCAAAAGCACACGTGAATCGCATCGGGCCGTTTTTTGACCGCTTTAGCAAAGCTCGTTGTACTGCTGATGATCAGATCGTAGGCCTCTAGATCGAGGGCCTGAAAAGCGGAAAAATAGAAGGGGGCCAGTAAGCGAAAGTATTTGGTTGCGCCAGGAATGGCCTGAAGTCTGGTGGTCTGCACACTGCGGCGACCGAGGTCAATACTGGTGCTTGGATTATACAAGGAGGTAAATACATCCGCGTGGGGAAATTGGTCGCAGAGGAGTTCAAACACTCTCTCTGCCCCGCCTTTTTGGGTAAGGTAGTCGTGTACAAGTGCAACTTTCATAGAAAGTCCCTGAGGTAGTGAGTTCAAACGAAATTAGGGAACACGTTTGTTCTCGCATAGCCGCCGTAAGATCTGACGAATGACTGTCAGCTGCGAAGCATTCTAGACCGATGAGAAAAAGGGTCTGAGTGCTTTAGTTGAGGTAAAGTGCTTCAGTCGAGGTCAAGAGTGACGGGTAATACTTCAGCAGCCCAGAGGGGGTAATGGGAATAAAACAGATTTCTACTTGGGTTACACAAATAATGCTGATGCGGGTTTTCACGACCATGCTTGCACGCTCAACAAATTGCGCTTAGCAAGCTCAGTGATGAATCCACGAATGGTTGAGGCAGTCATGGTTTAGGCAAGCATCGAAAGACGTCTTTAAGGAAAGTTTCGACGCTCGAAAAGCTTGAAAGTCTTCGGAATCAGAATGACTTTTGCATTTGGTTACTAACTATTTTGTTTGTTGTATTAAACTCTGTCAATCCCCTAAGATGGGAAAATGGGTAAAGTTCTGGGAAAGTAGCCTCATATTTCTCCTATTACTCCAGTGCCTGAAAACTTATAGCAAGAACAGGTATCGGGGCACACATTTCTAAAACCCTCCCAGCAGGCGAAACAAGTTAAATAAGCCACTTAGAGGAGAAAGCACGCTGCCAAGTGTGTCTGTTGTACGGGTCAGACCATTTCGATCGACAATGACCGTGTCGTAGGGCCTCAGTGGTGGATTTTGTTCATCACTAATTCCGCTGGCAAAATCGACCGCAATTTCCTGCTGGGTGACGGTCCCATTGACATTGAGCCGGACTAGACTAACCGTTCCTTGACTGGCTCGATTGTTGAATCCGCCTGCCGCTAAAATTGCCTGATTGAGTGGCGTATTGGGGGGAACTTCAATCGCTCCCGGCTGAGCCACTTCTCCGACCACGTTGACCGTAATCTGATCGGGAGAAAAGCTCGCAGTTGCCATCGCATTGGCCTCCTCGGGCGGTAAGGCCGTAGCGGTGGGCACCACAATGCGATCGCCGTCTTGCAGGGCCAGATCGGTCTCAATCCGGCCCTCTTGCAGCAGCTGCCACAGATCAACAGAAAGCTGAACAGGCTCACGGCGTCCCTGTTGACGCTCTACAGTAATCTGTCGAATATCTGCCGATTGGGTGATACCCCCGGCCTGCTCAATAACCTGAGTCAGTGTGGGGTTTTCCCCTTCGTCTAAAGAGAGACTATAAGCGCCGGGACGGTTGACCTGGCCTGCGATAGCGACCTGCACTGGTCGGGTAGCTAGCATGCCCAGTGTCACCCGAGGGCGACGAACGTATTGGCTCAGCTGCTGCTGAATGACTCCAGAGGCCTCACGTAGGGTCAAACCCTTCACCGAAACATCGCCAACCAATGGCAAATTCAAAACGCCTCCGGGTAAAACCGTGAATTCCCCACTGTAGTCCTCAGCATTAAAGACACTGACCTGCAGAACGTCGCCCGCACCTAACCGATAGCTTTCTTCAGAGAAGTCTTCTAGACTCCCTGAAGAAAATTCATCAGAGAAAGCGTCCTCTGATGTCGCCTCAGCAGGCGTTTCTGGCATCATCTCAGGGATCTCAGCCTGCTCAGGAGATTGAGCATCTAAGGTCGGTAGATTGGGAGAACCCGTTTGAGCTACGACAGGAGTGTACATAGCAGGTGCCAATGTGATTGTGATCAGGCTCACAGAGGCGATTTTTAATTGATAAAAAGTATTTTCAAATACCATGTTCCTAGAGGCTTTGAGCGTTTTCAAGAAACTGTTTATAGCAAACAATTGCCTTTCGGTAAACACAGCGACTGTTGTTCCTGTAGTTATAACCAACAACCCTGTCTAACGACTAGAGGTCCTAGTAAAATCATTTTTATTTCAATGTCGAAAACGCATTTGTGCTAACTGTTTCAGCGATTCAAACTATTACTGTCGCAGAAATGGAACGGCGACGAATTTAAAGATTGGGAACAATTTCGAGCCGATAGGTTCAAAGAGAAACTAGAGTGTCATACCCCTATTCACCCATGCCTACTATCGCCAACCCATCCCATGCAAACCCTGTCCGATCGAAACCTTGAGTTTCTCCACAGAGAAACACTGACTCTGGCACAGAGAAACACCGGCTCTGGGCATCGTCCTAGCCCCAATATTGCCCGACCCGCTGTTGTAGAAAGTACTGCGTCCGGGGGGGCACAATCTGGGCGTACAGTCCTTCTAGCTGGGTGATGTTGTGACTCAGCGTATAGCGCTCTAGCACACGATGGCGAGCCTTGCTGCCCAGTAGGGAGGTTAGCTCGGGCTGATCGCGCAGTAGGGGAAGCAGTGTCTGCAGCTGCAGAGCCACTCGATGGGTATCCAGGACAATGCCGGCCCCTTGCGCCAGCACTTCCCCATCAGCACCGACATCAGTGGCAACACAGGCCGTGCCACAGGCCATCGCCTCTAGCAACGACAGCGAGAGGCCTTCGACTAAAGACGGCAAAATAAATGCATCAGCCCCACGGAGAATTTCAATACGCCGGTTCTCCCTGGCGACAAAGCCCATCCAGATCACGCTGTCGTCCGAGCCGTGGGCGGCTTTAAGGGCCGCCTGCAACGGTCCACTGCCGACAATAGCCAGCTTACTGCCCGGTCCCATGTTGGCTAGCCGCCATCCCTTCAGCAGGGATTCAACGTTTTTTTCAATCGCCAGTCGCCCCTGATAAACGAACAAACGGTCCGCTTTTAGCTCTGATTTGATAGCGGAAGGACCCGGTGCATATTTGTAGGGATCGACGCCGTTAGGAATAACGGCCAGTCGATGGGCCGGAACGCCTAGCTTTACCAGCAGATCGCGCTGCAGTTGGGAAAAGACAATGACCTGGGCGTAGTTTGCCAGGGCTGGCGCATAAATTTGGTAGGTCAGGTGCTGGGTGCTGGAGGTGAGGTTGCGGCGGCGGTGATCGAACGGGGGATGAAAGGTGGCCACCAGGGGAATGCCCAGTTCTTGACAGATTTCTGGCAGTTTAAAGTCGAGCAGCGATAGCGTTAGAGACGCGTGGACTAAATCGGGTTGTAGGGACTTGAGAGCCGCCTCCAGCATGCGCCGAGAGCGTAGGGCCGGAATGGTCCCCATTTGGGACTTGAAAATGAACGGTAAGGATACCTCTTTGTAGCCGACTGTGGCATCGGCATCGCCTTCCGCTGCCGCAAAGTGCAAAAACGTCACTCGGTGCCCACGGTCCAATAGCGCATTCGTGATCTCTCGACCATAGGTGACGTTGCCGCAGAAGGGTGTTTTTTTACCGAGCCACGCAATGTGCATTTAAGGGGCTATGAGTCGAAGTTTATAAAAGTAAAATTGAGTAAAGCAGTGCTGACACCGCTTTATAAGACTTTATCAGGATTTAGCCTTCGTGGAATTTTAAGCCTTACCAGGGTCGGTAGCATTTATGACCGACCAGGTGAGGATACCGCCCAGGGCCACGATGGCTGCAAGGGACAGAAAGACCACTCGCAAACCCAAAAACGTTTCGGCGACCCCTGCCAGGGCTAAAGGCAGGCTCAGGGCAATATTCGCAACGTTATTTTGCAGGCCAAATACCTTGCCACGCATCTCTTCCGGCGTTTTTTCTTGGATCGTGGTCTGCATGGGAATGCCTACCATGGCGGCAAACAGCCCTAGCCCCCCAATCAGCCACAGGCAAGGCCACAGCTGGGTCGTAAACAGAGACACGCCTGCCAGCATGGCAGCCATACCCACAGAACCGTACAGGCTCAGCTGTGGCCGCTCAAACCGGGTCCCAAACTGCCCCACCAGCGCTGCCCCCAACCCCATACCTACGCCGCCCGCCGCCAGCAAAAAGCCAAATTGGGAGGACTTGAGGGTAGGCAGCACTTCGGCCAACCGCACAGCGAGCACGGCCAGAGCCGCAAACACTGAAAATAGCAACACGAGCTGGATGAGCGCATTACGAATGCGGGGCTTGCCGCTCAGATAAGCCAGGCCATCTTTGATGTCTGCCCAAACGTGCGTATTGCGCGGTTCGGGTTCAGGTTCTTCAATCTGCAGGCGAAGGAGTAGCAGCCCCGCTAGGGCATAGCTCAGACCGACTAGCACCGACTTCCCCAGTCCCGTACCTTGGTCGAGAGGGGCTAAAACGATATCTGCGATCGCAAGTAGGGGCTCCCCTACCGCAAACCCTACAATGACCGACGCCATCATCGTCGTGGTGTAGAGCGAGTTAGCCGGCAGCAGGTTTTGCCGTTTGACCATCAGCGGAATCGCGCTCTGTTCGGCGGGAGCGAAAAACTGCGTCAGGGTTGAGACCCCGAACGTCACCGCCAGCAAAAAGTCAAAGCTCAGGGGAATGCCCGCCACGGCTCCCAGGGGATGGGTCACCCAGAGCAACAGCGGTAGCACCGCCACCAGCCCGCCCCGCAGTAGGTTCGTGAGCACTAGCACGGGCTTTTTGCGCCAACGGTCCACGTAGACCCCTGCCAAAGAGCCAAACAGCACGGCTGGAATCGTAAACGCAATCATGACAGCGGATACCCAACCGCTGATGGTTTGACCGGGGGCCTCGTACTGGCTGGCAATGATGGCAATCATCAGCACCAGGTAGATCTTGTCAGCCAGCTGGGAAAACACCTGACCGCTCCACAGCGTCAGAAAGTTGGGATTTTGAAATACTGGCCAGAGCCCCGCAGTGGTTTCGGTCTCTGCGGATGGGGCAGCGGCAGTTGGGGATCCCGACGCAGTCTCATCCAGTGCCTGGCTGGAGTCGGCAGATTCAGCCGCAGCGGTGGCCGCTCCCCCCCCACAGGCAGGCTCAGTAAAGCCGTTGACGGCGCTGGCGTCAGGATCGGTCGCGTCAGGGCCGGTCGCGTTAGTCGTGGTGTCATCACGAAGCATAAACGGGCGTAGCAAAGCAGGTGTCAATCAGGGCAGCCGAGCGAATGTTGCGGTCGAGATGGTACTGCGCGTACTGGCGCAAAATTCGCTCAATGCGTCGCCACAGGTCAAACGCAGCTGGGTTAGCCCCTATTTCTGATGGTAAAGAACTGCCCTCGGTCAGCACAAGCTCTGAACGACATAATTCTTGCAAAATAATCAATTCCGAGGCGTTAATTTGCGTGTTCAGCCCAATCTTGCGTCGGGGCCGATAGCCGCTTTCTCGCACAATCGGTGCGCCGCCGGGTTCGAGCTGGCCCATGGCCGAGAGCTGCACCGTCCCTCCGGCTTCGGTACTGAAGCCAACCCGCCAGCCAGGGTTGGCGAGATCTGGCCGAATCGGCGTGCCCGTCACGCAGCACTGATACACCTCCGGGGCAATGCCCCCTAGCCGCAGTAGGTGGACCACCGCCTGGGCCAGTTCGGCTAGGACTGCCGCTGACTGGGCCTGCTCTAGCCGTTCAAAGAAGGCCACGATAAAGCTAAACAGCTCGGTCTGGGGCAGTTCGCTGACCGCCTCACACAGGACTAGCTCGGACAGGTATTGGCTGGCCGTCAGCCTACCGAGATCGGTACTCAGCGCCGGAAAGGACCGCACCGTCTCAGCCTGCACGATCTTGTCGAGGGACTTGCCCTTTGACAGCAGCAGTTCGTTGATCACAAACAGGCCCGTGCGCCCGCCCAGCCGAGATTTGTGCTTGCGGGCACCGGGTGCGATCGCACGCACCAGTCCATTTTCTGGGGTCAAGATGGTTACCAACCGATCGGCCTCACCCATCGGGACGGCTTTGAGAACGATGCCAGTGGCTTTGTAGGTGCGGGACATGGAGAGGAAGTGAGGGGGGAAGGGGGGAAGAAGGCGAGGAGATACGGCAGCGAGCCTACCGAGCGTAGCGGCCCCACTCCCTCACCAAACGCAGCGACCTCACCTATCTTTCTGAATCCTCGTACTTTACATTGATCTGGGCTTTGCCCTCGTAGAGCCAGTTCATATATTTAGAATCGAGGTCAAAATAGTACATCAGTTTTAGCATCTGATTGAGCAGGGCGTGGCGATAAATGCCCCGCTGCTGGAACCGCCGTGCCGAGGTCGTCACCGTACCCACGACGAGCCGGGGCGCGCCAAAGGTCTGCAGGGCCTGACTCAGGGCCGTATCCTCAAAAATATCCATGTCGGGGACGCCGCCGATTTTTTCGAGCAGCTCCCGCCGGGCAAACAGGCAGTGATCCAGGTACAAAATCTGACCCCAGCGCGCCCGCTGCGTGTTGGAGTACCACGAGGTGAACCGCAGCAGCCAATGGTCCCAATCAAAGCTGTGGCGAAACCCGCCCCAGGCCGCGTCTGGGTCACTCATCAGCTGCTGAACCTGGTGCAGCGCCGTCTTTTCAGGCAGTAGCGTGGCCGGATGATGCAGGATCACCACCTCACCCTGACTAGCGGCAATGCCAATATTCAGTCGCTGGGCGCGGTTCTGGGCCGGGGCATCGATAATTTGAATACCTGGATACTGCGCGACGGCCTCGCGGGTGGCATCCTGGCTAGGACTCACGACCGCAATCAGCTGGGGGTCGCCCTGCTGTTGGGTCAGG
Source organism: Cyanobacteria bacterium J06648_16 (assembly GCA_039817185.1). Classification (GTDB taxonomy): domain Bacteria; phylum Cyanobacteriota; class Cyanobacteriia; order Phormidesmidales; family Phormidesmidaceae; genus CAWUKV01. Next base: position 18,888 of record JBCBWI010000062.1, read on the forward strand.
TTCTCTAAAATGCGCGACAGGTAGCTATGCCTGAGTTCGTTCAGGCAGGGTAGGACGACAGAGAGCGTCGGTATGGTAGGTACCGGATCAGGCATGCGGTCGCTTACTAACTTTCGTCAAGATGGTTGCAAAGATACATGGCGCTCGGCTGACCGGGCACGATACTTTACTTAGATTAGGGTAGCGCTCCAATGGGAGCACTCGTCTATCGCTGATGCGACCTGTCGTTTTGAGGCCAGCTATGCAGCCCACCGTTGAAGTTTTGTCCGATAAACCGGCTCTGGTTGAGCGAGCTACGGCCCTGGTGATTGAGAAAATCAAAGGTGCGATCGCAACCCGTGGCCACTGCCACCTGTCTCTGGCCGGGGGCAGCACCCCCAAACCCCTCTACGAAGCCCTCGCCAAAGCCGACCTGCCCTGGGCGTCACTGTATATCTATTGGGGGGACGAACGCTTCGTCCCCGCCGACCACGCTGACAGCAACGACCGCATGGTTCGGTCGGCCTGGCTCAACCACGTACCCATTCCCGCCGACCAGATTTTCCCGGTTCCCACCACCGCCGGATCGCCCGAGGCCGCTGCCGAACAGTACGAGCAGACCCTCAGGCAGAGCTTGGGTGAGGGTGACGCCTTCCCCAGCTTCGACATTATTTTGCTGGGCATGGGCGACGACGGCCACACCGCCTCCCTATTTCCCCACACGCCTGTGCTGCAAGAGCAAACGCGTTGGGTCGGCGTCGGGAAAAAAGACAGCCAGCCGCGGATTACTCTGACGGTACCGGTGATCAATGCCGCTCAAACCGTGATATTTTTGGTCGCTGGTGCCAATAAGCAAACTGCCCTGTCCCAGGTTTTTGCCCCTAAGGCCGATGCCGATGTCTACCCTGCCCGCCGCGTTCAGCCAGACGGTCAGCTCATTTGGCTTTTGGACGAAGCCGCTAGCAAAGGATTACCGACTTAGATGGCTTTACAGGCCATTAGGGAATGTTAGACAGTGGTATCAGATAGGAAACCATTGATGATTACCTGCCCAAACTGCAATCATCAAAATCCGAGCGGCGCTGTGCAGTGCGAAGCCTGCTACACCCCTCTCCCGGTACAGACAGCCTGCCCTAGCTGTGGTGCTAGCATTCAGTCCGACGCCAGCTTTTGCGGTCAGTGTGGTGCGGACCTTAGATCGATCTCCTCACCCGTAGTCGCCGTCGCCCCGCCGCCGCCGATTCCGGTACCGCCCCCGCCGGACGATATCGATCTGCTCGCCTCTGATACCGAAACGCCCGACCTACCGGACCTGCTGCCGCCCGAACCCCTCGTGGAACCCGAGGCTATTCTGCCGCCGCCGCCCTTGCCAGCAGAGTTTTCTACCCCTGCCACTGCGACCCCTGATACAGCCGCTAACGCAACTCCAACTCCGCCTGCGTCGGCTGCGCCACCCGTCGTCCCTGACCTGCCGCCCAGCGTCGCCGCCGAGTTAGACGTTGCGCCCCAGACCCGTCTGCAGCGCAACGTTGCCCGGTTGCTACACATTCAAACCGACACGGCGCTAGAGCTGCCCGATAACGTATCTCCCATTCGGATTGGGAAGCCTAATGATCGGGTCCCGCCTGATATTGACGTATCTGGCTTCCCCGAATCAGAAATCGTCTCTCGTGTTCATGCAAACATACGGGTTGAAGGCGATATTTACTATATTGAGGATGTCGGTAGTTCTAACGGTACTTACGTTAACAACATGCCTTTGCCCTACGGCAATCGTCACCGGCTGCGTCCCGGCGATCGAATCGCGCTGGGTAAAGGTGATAAGGTCAGTTTTATCTTTCAGTTAGCCTAGTTCAGCATGCAACTTAACGACAGCGTCAATGCCTGAATCAACCCCTGTTCGGTGCTCCTTCCCTGAATTGATGTGATTACGCTATCCCTGCTTCATCCACTCAACAAAACACCCGTTCAACACTGGACCTTCGCGGAAGAATCGGTTATTCGAATCGGTCGATCGACTGACAATGATGTGATTCTCTATAGTGCGGTTGTTTCCCGGCACCATGTAGAAATTCGCAAGCTGGAGGGCGGCTGGGCAGTGGTTAGCCTAGGAACCAACGGGACGTACCTGGAGGGCAAACGCATCGAAGAGGTCCCCGCCGTGGATGGCCTGGTGATTCGGCTGGCCCGGTCGGGGCCCAATATTCAGATCAATCTGGCGGCTCAGGCCCAAAATAGCTCTATCACTTCGATTAAAGACATTTTGGCACGACGACAGCAGCTGAGCCAGCTGAGCAGCTCGACCACCGACATCGTTGAGCCGTCTTTGGCCAATCACCCCAACAATGACGAACCTGCTTAGCTTATGGCGCGCGGCGATCAGGTTTACGCCATTCGAGACATCATGGGCATTCCCTACGAGCACCACGGCATCGACTGTGGGGATGGGACGGTGATCCACTACCGTAAGGTGGGTGAAGCCGAGGTCTCTCGAACCAGTGTGGGGGCGTTTTCGCGGGGCAGCCGCATCTATCTCAAGGTGCAGGCTACCGCATTTATTCCCGAAGTGGTGGTGAAACGGGCTAAAAGCCGCCTGGGTGAGCGCGAGTACGACCTATTTTTTAACAACTGCGAACACTTTGCAAACTGGTGTAAGACGGGCTACAACAACAGTCTGCAGCTAAAAGGATTTGGCCTGCGGCTCGATCAGCTGCAGCTGCCCCAGGTGAGCGATCTAGCCGCACAAATGGCCCGCGATGAACCCCCAGCGGCGGCCCTCGCCCTGTTCGACCAGGCCCTGGTCAACCTCAACGTCGCCCTGCAGAGTCTGCTTCCCCAATACACCGAGCTGCAAAAAGAAATCGAAACCTGGCAGCAGGTGGCTCAAAAAGCACTCAGCCAGGACCGTGAAGACCTGGCCCGCGCGGCTCTGTATCGCAAAGTCGAGGCTAAAAAAAAAGCGGAGCGACTGAAGCAGCAGTTGGATGAAGTCTCTGAACTACAATTGCAGATTGAGCAGGACCAGCTAGTCGCCCAGCAGCGGTTGAGCGAGTCGATGTAGGGTGCGGCAATGGTTGGTGGGGTTGTTGCGATCGCAACCGGGCCGGATTTCTATAATCTCGTACAATAATGGGTTAAGACCCAGCTGTAAACGGACGGCGGCTGATGACGACATCACTGCTTGACTTACCGGAAAACCGACCCGCCGCAGAGCAGCGCCTACAGTTAGAGGGCATCACCTGGCAGCAGTACGATGCGCTGGTGACGCTGTTTATCAATCAATTTCCAGCCCTTCGCATGACGTATATGGAGGGTGTTCTAGAGCTGATGACGACGTCTCCTGAGCATGAACGGCTAAAAATAATCATTGCGAGATTATTAGAAGCCTTTGCTGAGGAACGAGACATTGATCTAAACGGCTATGGCTCTGCCACCTTTCGACAGGAAGCCGCTGCCCGAGGCTTAGAACCCGATGAGTGCTACAGCATCGGTGCTTTGGGCGAGGTGCCGGACATCGCTATCGAAATTGTCTTGACCAGTGATGGCATCGATAAGCTTGCTGTTTATCAGGGGCTCGGCGTTCAGGAGGTCTGGTTCTGGGAAAATCAGCGCTTTCAGCTGTATGGGCTGATTGATGCCGAAGCGGGCTACGAGCAACTGTCCAGCAGTCGTCTTTTATCTCAGCTGGATGTGTCTGTGCTTGCTCAGTTTATTGATCGGCCTAGCCAAACTCAGGCTGTGAAGGCGTATCGAAAGTTCTTGCAGGGCAAGTGAAGCACAGAGTCAGCTGATAGATAACTTAGACAATGTCAAGATTTGCGCGAATCACTTGGGCCCCAGCAGTGATGGGCGGCAAGCCCTGTATCCGGGGCCTGCGGGTAACGGTGGGTACGGTACTGGGGCTTGAAGATTCTCATCGACATCAATCTCCCACCGGGTTGGGTGCGCTATATGGTAAGTGCAGACATCGAAGCAACCCCTTAGCTGGAAAGGGCAGCCGTAGCACTGAGCGGCACAACGGAGTAGACGAATGGCCATCACTTACACCAACCGAAGTTTACAGACCTACTACCTGCACCAGGGCACTACAAAAACTGGCAAACCCAAGTACTTTTTCTCAATGAGATCCGAGGGGAATCTAGTCGATCAGATCCCTGATGGTTTTGAAGTTTATGAAAATCCCAACGCTCGGGTTTTTCTGCGTAGGATTCCGAAGAAGATTATTACCGATGCCGAAGTACAAGTTGTCAATCAAAGCCTAGAGAGATTTTCTGAAGTTAAGCCTTTTGTAATCGATATTAAAAAAGAGATTATTTATATTTTTACCACTGGTCAAGATATTAGCCGACTGTCAGAGTGGGTTAGATCAACCGCAGATCAGTTTAATCGAGATGACGACACTGTAGAACAGCTCATCCAACGGTCCATTCGGTATACTTCTGACCTACGATTTAGGCTTGTTGACAAACAAAAGCGAAGCTTTCAAACGGAACGGTATTGCTACCTTGGCAGCATTGATGATTGGATTCACATTGGTCCCGAAGACTCGCTAGAGTCGTTGATTCAAACCTATATACCCCATCTCGGGCAAGAGTCATTTTTTGAACTGCATTAGTCATTAGCCCAGGTGAGATTTCTAGTTCCCAGACTCCGGCTGGGAACTAGGGAGTGGCGTCTGTAGCAGGGGACGTATATCAGTATGCTGACGAAGCGACTGTGATAATAGCGAGGTGCGTCACCCGACGTACCCACGAGTTGCCTTCAATAAAACCGAAGCCAATACCAGCTACGTCTGTCCATCTGGTCAGTAGTGTAATACTTGTCTTAGCCCACAACCGTTTGACTCAAAAAGGAGACGATCAGCTCAGCTTTAGAATGGTTGCTTGACCACTGCTGAATTTGCATTACCTGATCAAAGGTCTGCTCGCCCAACTGCCCCTGAAAGGATTCTTTTACCACTAGTGGCAGTGCTATCGCTCCCCGGTGGGGCGATGGTGCATCGACCGGTAGTACTCGGCGCAATAAGTCAGCAGCGACAAAATCACATCCGCCTGAGGATGCGGATCGAGCCATGCCTTGACTGTCAAGGATTTTTTGAAGTTTTCTTCTCCCAAAGCACTACGAAAAGCGTCTTTAGCCACCTGCCTGAGCTGGTCTTGCCGGTTCTTTCGCTGCCATGAGTCAGAGAAAATAAAGTGCATCTCATCATGTAAGTTACGCTGTTCCAAGGCAGTCCATTCATTTTGGTCAAACCAGATACCACCGCAGCGGGAACAGCGGTCAAGATGAAAGGCAACACCATGACCGACTCGATACTTCAGCATCAGATCGCCGCAGTCCAGGCAGAAAGTTACCCGCATAGGCTCAGCCAACTCTAACGTAGGACCGTCCGGGGCCTTTTCCAGTAGCGTAGGACCGTGCTGCTGGAACCATCGCCAATAGTCATCGGCAGAGAGCCAATGCCCGTCGCAGTGACGGCACTGCTGTGCTTTTAAAGCGTCTTCTAAATGAGTCGGAGTTAGGATAGCAGTGTGGCAGACGGGGCAGTGCATCAGCGTACAGCGATTCTTGAGTACCCATAGTTTTTCCTTGTAGACGTCAGCCTATCTCAACGGTTTCTGAGTGCGCCAGATGACGTTCTCCACCGGTTTCGCTAGGAAAAAAAACTCCTTCGATACAACCTTTCTGTTTGGTATAGCAACATATTTTGTTAGATCTGAAGCAAACCTTTGGCACTAGCAGCTATTGTTGTTAGATCTGCAGCAAACCTTTAACACTTAGCAGTAATTGTTGATGAATTGGCTGCAAACCTTTAACACTTAGCAACGAACTACAGGCCTGCGCATTTACCGATTTATGCAACAAAGCCTAAATTATCGGTAATATTGCTCTATAGCAAGAGGCTTGCAACTGTTAACCTTGGTGTTATAGCGATTCGCTATCTGGAGGTGGGATCAAGGGCTTTTTACAAATAGGCTTTAAGTCATCGACTTTTACCAGCCCTGAAATCATCATGCATGGATTTGATATCAACAAGTAATGATTAAACAGCTATCAATTTAGAAGAAGAAAATTTTAGAATAAGGACATTGGAAAATTGCTTGAGCTTTCAAGAAAAGGTAGCGACTGATCGGACAGAATCGCTTTGAGAACAGCACGCCGATAATGCAATTCTAAAGGTTGGTCGGACGATCCACTATCCGGCCACTTACTTAAAAAGTGAGTCAATTTTCTTTAGTCGCTAAGACAGCTATCAACATCGAGAAGACCTGAAAAAAGACTTATAAAAGACGAAGAGAATGAAACGTGTTTTAACCGATCATCTACTGCTACATGATTTACGGGTAGCGGTAGCGGACCTGAGGGGCACCAATCCATGGGCTGGATTATTTAGGTTTGTTATCTTAGGTTGTGTTACCTTCGGAATAGCTACACTGACGTGGCGTACGAGCCAGCTAAGGAACAAGGATTAAATAACCTGCATTCTTTAGAGCTGTTGAGGACGAGCGACGTAGTTCCACTTGGGCAGGTGTTC
>JBCBWI010000063.1:0-25336 GCA_039817185.1 Cyanobacteria bacterium J06648_16
CTCTGTCTCCCACTGTCGCTTCATTTCAGGGTCCTCTATGCTTAACTGTCGCTAAACATATCAGGGCCGAAGTATTGCGCTAAAAAGGTACAAACGAACTAAATGGCCCCATTTCGCAGCTTCGCTACTTTAGGGCCTGGTAGGTCGGTTGACTATTCCGACCTGCGAGGGCAATCACTACCGGGAGGCCACGGGTACCGAAGCGCTGAAGCGGCTCAGTGATGATGGGAGCGCTGTCGAGCTGGCCTATGGTGACCCGTCGAGCAATGCCGAGTCGATGGCCTTCAGGCGGGCGGCTGCTCGGTTTGGGTTGGGGTTGTATTTGTATGATAAGACCTGACATTTTCAAAGGTGTTAGGTCGCCCAGCTATCTGGATTCTGCCAGCCGTTCACTAGTGCCTTTAGAACGGGACCGTAAGGAATTTCCTCTAGGGCCGCGCTGCTGGCAGACTCAACGGCACCAATCAGGCGTTGTCTGCGAGTTGGCGGAATCATCGCACTAAGATAGGCCGTTTGCTCAGGCATCGTAGCTGAAGGATTGGACCTGTCCAGCAATTTAATAAGCTTTTCAATTTTTCGATTGATCGAGTGCAGATAATTAGTCTCGCCTACATGGGACTGGTTGGTTTGTTGGCACTGATTATTGATGGTGAGATTTTCAACGGGAGCATTAAAGCTTTGATGGAATTGAGTCTTGTCTCTACTCGCATAACCTCTTGATTGAGCCTGTTTTCGTGACATATGTCTTTCAACACGATTCCTTCCCAGGCGTTTTGCTCGAAGCAATCGGTCATCAGCTGCTTTCTCCAAGGATTCGGGAGTTATTCCGTCTATGCCAAAGCTAGCGACGCCTATACTGACTGGGCATTTTATTGTTTCGGCAGCCTTCCTAAAGTGCTCAGCCACGTAAGCTGCATCGTCAGGGCCTGTATCTGGTAAGACGATTACGAACTCCTCTCCCCCATAGCGCGCGACTAGCGTGCCGTGCTGTCCATATCGCTGAGCCGTATCTTCAAGTTGCCGACTCAGTTTCTTGAGCAGTCGATTTCCTTTCGGATGGCCATACCTATCGTTGTATGCCTTAAAATTATCCACGTCCAGCATGAGTATAGATAGCTCAGCTTGCAGCTGCGAGGCTGCGAACTGGCATCTTTTCTCTAGATCGGCATCGAAGTAGGTTTTGTTATAGAGATTGGTTAAGCCATCTCTACAGGCCAACTGGCGAAGCCTATAGTTCTCTTCTTTTAGTCGTTTGATAAGTTCAAGATTTTTTTGTTCCGAGTCACTGGGATGGATGCTCATGATCACGCGCCTCGTAAAAGCCTTTAGGGATGGATGTGCATGCTTTCGCTTGACTCAATAGCCGACCAGTGTTCTGGTTTTCTGGTTTAATTTTGCCCAGTACAAAGGGCTTTGTATCTCAATGTATTCAAGGTTTTTGATGAGTTCCGTAGAACTTCGTAAGCCCAGAGTTTGCTGGCAAGGGACGTAGAATTTCCTGTGGAAATTACGGTGTTGCCTATTAAAGGAGGCAGTTAATATGATTGCCTGCTCAAAGCGCATAGGCGCTTGGGGCAGCTGTGGGGGCTGTTGGCTGAACACGGCAGCTGATTCCTTGTACGAAAAACCAGCTCTTTTCTTAAGAGTCAAGTTACATTCCTTCGTCAAGGAGTTGCATCCGTGTTTCCTCTGGTTTTCTTGAAAACCAGAAAACCAACTTTACAGATCTCGGCTTGAGTGCAAAAGAATAGCCTGACAACTTATATGAATACGAGTAAAGAGAAAAAGCGGCACGATCAGCGATCTGATGAATCTGAAGAGAAGCAGGCTAATCTATGCGTCAAGGTTCCCCTAAGCTGGCGTCAGTGGTGGGTCGCTCACTCCAAGCTTCAGGGTGTGACAATGACGGAGGTCATTATTGAAGCGCTTAGCGATAAATTTGGATTCCCGGAAGAGCGGTAGCAAAGCGCGTTTGTTTATGTGATCGACGCTCGGGCTGTCGCTGTCGGTGTGGCTGGACTGTCGGCGCTTTTGATATTGGCTCCGCTTCGCTCCGCTATTTATGGATGCGCCTGGCCCGTCATCCCCACCGCCCGCGGCCTGTCTCGCGCTTGTAACCTAATAACGTCTTGCACCCACGAATTCCCGCAGGACGCTGCTGCTGGCTCACATTGGTCGGATGAGGCAAGTTTATTTATTTGTGCGTCCGGGGCGCGGGGAGGCTGGTTCCTTCCTAGGCGTTCTCCCCACGCCCCTCCCGCACGATTGTTACGTCGCCCCTTCTAATAAGTGGTTCACCAGCAGCAGCGCCTCTCGCAGTTCAGAAGGCCTCGACCAGAACCGTGGTGCCGTCTCCGTTCCGCCTCGTTTCGCTCCGTTCCGTGGGCTGGCCAGCCATTCTACTCCACTGCGCTCTACTCGGCTCCACTGCGATCGCACCACTACCCTACCGTTGTTAGACTTCATCGGCCACCCCAGCCGCCCGTGGCTCCTGTCGTCGCCACCGGCTAGATCATCGTCGGTACTCCCAAGGCCGCTGATACTTCCCTGACCAAACGCCCGCTTTCGCTTCCTGGCCGATGGTCTCCGCGCGTTTGAATACGTCACCGTTAGGGCAGCCATCAACGTACTGCGGGTACACATAGGCCATGCCTGCCATCAGCATCGCAGAGTTGACGCCAATCTCTTGATCGGGGTCATCATCAGGCCATAGGAATAGCTCTGCCACCGTCCGCCCGTAGGCATCCTCTTCTACCGGCACGATGATGACTTTACTGTACGGGTTCTGAGCAAGGAGCGATCTCAAGTAGTCCCGGCTCTGTTCCCCCAGAGGCTGTGCCAGTTCCGGTGCGTCAATGCCGCATAGTCGAATCTTCAGCTCCTGACCGTCCCGACCTACGCGCAGGGTATCGCCGTCGTGAATACTGTCAGGGATTACCAGCCAGGTTTCGCTAGTTGGGGAATCAGGGGTAAAGGAAAGAAGCTGAACCGTTTCGCTGATGCCGTCGGCTATGCCTGTCTGAGAAAGTGCTGCGATGGCGAAGCCGGTCCCTGGGACCATCGCACCTACTAGCAGTAGGGGTACCGCCCCTTTCATCTTCCAAAACTTTCGCATCAACCAGATCAACTAAGCACTTTAACCACTCCTTAATCTTCCCTAGGGCAGGAGCGACAGAACTAATTCATGCAGAGCGTTCGGGATTTTAGCTGGTTAGAATTTCGTTCAGTATCAGGGAATAGAACTGTTCGGTATCTTGCTGCGCTCTAGTGCTTACACCCCCTATAACCTTTCGAGAATTACGCTAGATGTGGAGGATCAATTGCGATTTGGGTCGGTTATCCGAACTATGCTTCAGATGACAGTATAAATACGCAGAAGCTAACGTTATGGCGTCCTGTAATACAGACTAAATGTATGACTCGTCGCTCAATCAACTTTTCTGCCAAAGCTAAGCGCCTTCGTTCGCTTGGACTGGCAATCTTGCTTTCCATCGTTGTTCCTTCTGTTGGCTTTGCAATTGACTACGTTCTTAATGGCCCGCCTCTGCATGGTTGGGCTAGTTTTTTTGCAGAGCAACGAGTGTTTCTCTTAATGGGAGGAATTCTAGTATTGAACAGTTTGTTCAACGAACTATACAAAAAGCTGAAAGGACCCGGACAACGGGAGCTACTGGGAAAGCTTTGTGGGGCATATATCGTCTTTGCCCTTATGTCTTTTGCCTTTGCTCAGACGATGTTGCTCGATCCCGTAGCAATGGACGAGGTATATCGATTGGCCAACTTTGTTTTTGTGACATATCAGGTTGGTGTTGGGCTATCAGTCGCCTGCATTCTAGCTGGTAAAAGTTAGCATTTTGAGCATAACCAGGTTCATAGCTTCTCGACCTTCCAGGCCGTCTCCGTTCCGTTCTTTCCCGCTTTGCTGAACCGGAAGCCATAGCGCTCGAACGAGTCCCCCGACGGTAGAGAGTTCACATCCATCATCTGTGTCAGCTGGCTCGTACTGGGTCTCCAGTCGTTATCGGCCAGCTCCTGGAGCTTCCTAAAAACTGCCAGGTCATCCTCCAGCTGGGCATTCTGCTGCATCGCCAGCATCAGCGCGACCAAATCCCTCGTGCTGATATCTGTCCTGTCCTGTCTGGCCAGACTGTCCGGCATCCTGTCTGGTTGGGGTACGAAGCCCACCACCTGCTCAGCGGCATGCTCTGTCGTATAGCCCTGGGCGATTAGCGCCGCCATGCCATCTAAGATTTCCAGCATTCGCGCGTTGATGAATGCCTTCTTCCCCCGCTTCGTCGGCACTAAAGAGGCATCCAGCCGCTTGAGCGCATCTAGCCTGACATAGATCTGCGAACGGTTGACTCCATATCGGTCCATTAATGAGGAAACTGGCAGCTCGTTAATCTCGGCCATAGCCCATTCGCATCAGACTCAGGACTGTACTACTCAACCCGAACAAAACAATGGTCCGCTTTTCTGTCTGGTGTCGGTGAGCGCTTCAAGTTAAGGTTTTTTGAAACTGTCTGGTTTCAAGTCTGGTTGATGTTGTACTATTCTTGTGCGTGAGCCGCACATCTAACCGCACGACCAAGCACTGTCGGGTGTGCAGATGGCTCACACGCTGAAGCCCTTACATAGAAAGGAATCAACCTATGAATAGCACAGATCCGCGCCCCCTTGCGGACAGGTCGGCGCACGCCGCTGCACGCTATACCGCACAGACCATCGCACAGGCGCATAGCGTGGCAGAGTCCACCGTTCGCACCCGCTGGTTTGAGTGGATTAGTCGCGTCGCGCCGGTGGCGCTACTCAAAGATGAGCGCGGTTACTCTGAACTGGCCCGGTCTCTATTTGCCGAGTTTGCCACTGTGGACCGCCGCGATCGCACCGCTTGGGTTACCGATGCTAAAGCCCGCTATGCTCACGAGTGGGGCGGCGCTGGTGTCATTGAGGGTGAACTCATGCCCGACAGCGTCGGTAATGCCCTAGCGCTACACCAGACCCACACCAGCCTGCTCCAGCACACCACTGCTCAGACTCTGGCCGACTTGGATGCCCTCATGGGGCAGCTGGCTGTCACCGAAAATGATTTCTCTAGCGCAGAACTAGCGGCCTTCCAAGCGGCAGGCCGTCGCCGGGGAGCCCTCCGCTTCCAGGTCGAACTTCAGGCCGAGCTAGATACCTACAGCAATCTCAAACAGCAGCGTTTGCAAGGTTAGCGGTATCCTATGGGCAGATCAGTCTCTCTCAGAACGATGAAACTGCCAGAGCTAAAGGAACGGACCCGATACGTTTGGGAAATCTTGCACTCGTGGAAGGGTGAACCTGTCGAGTCCACCGACCAGTTTGTCCAAGAAATCCGTAGCTTTGGCGATCGCAGATTCAAACGGACCTGGATCAAGGCTTTATGCCGCTTTAAGGCCATGCTGGCCTACGAGAGCTGCCTAGATGCCTGGGCCCTACTGGCTATCAGCTTCAATTTCAGCCCCGATCGTTGGGACTACGAACTTCGGCATCAGATTCTAGACGAGTTTCTGATGTATCCCGACAGCCTGGAGATCATCAAAGCGGGGCTAGAAGACCTATTCAGCGATGACTTCACCCCCCAAGAACGAGAGCAGATTAATGGGTTTTATTCCATGGTGGAAGAACGAGAAAGAGTCCATAGAGGACTCGGCCTCACAGCTAGACTTGCTCAATCAGTCGCAGGAATTAGCGCCGCCGCGTAAGCGGGTTGACGGTGCCACTGTCTTCAAGCGGTTCACTAAAGCAATCAAAGACAATGGCGGTGACGAGGAAGCCTACCAGCAGGCTGTTGTCGTCGAAACGCAAGAGCTGTTTGGCTGCAACCTCGATACGCTCTATCGAGAAACTGGCGGCAAAAGAAGGCGACGGGATACGCTGCCTCAGCCCGCCCAAGAAGCCTACATGGTCAATGAGTCGCTGACAGCCAACGAGCTAGAGCGTAGCGTCGGCGGTCTCTCTGGGGAAACGCAGCAAGAGGTCAACGGCCAGATCGTTGGCATCGTGCGTGAGCAGTCCAAAAAGACCAAAAGGTGGCTGCCCTGGTAGCCTGCCTATCCGGTCACCTGTGTCAGTCGCCGCGAAACTAGCTCCAGCAGCTCCCCCAGCTCGGCCTGATTCATCCGCTGTACCACGGTGCTGACGCTAGCGCGGCTCGTAATCGCCACTATCAACTCGTCTGTATTGATGAGGTACTGAGCCAACCTAGCCCGCTCACCTACTGATAGCCGTTGACTCTGCCGACAGAGTTCCAGGAATAACCCCTCCGGTTGATTTGCGTGTCCGGTCCTCTGCCCTGATTTTTTGTCGCGGCCCATCGGTCAAGCTGTCTTCCTTGAGTGCTGGTTAAAACCAGCTTCCCTAGTTATACGGACGCGGGGGAGCGTGAAATTACGGAAACTTCGGGAATATCTGTTTCAGGCTGGGTTTCCTTCAAGCGGCCACCCAATAACCCCAGCAGCGTAGCGATGCCCTCGGGGTTCAATTCACCAACGAAGGCCTTGAGGAATAAGTACTGCCGTGCGTCCGGCGGCAGGGCATTGATCATCTTTTCCAGGTTGTCCGTGCGGATATAGCTGCCGTTCCGAAAGTTGCTAATCGTGGCCTCTCTCAGGCCCGCGCTGATAGCAATCGACTTGCCGGTCAAGCCGAATTCCTTCAGGGTTGCATCGAATGCTTTCGAAAAGATCATGCAATTACGTTTAAATGAAATCGATTGATGTATACTTACACCTGTCTCGAACTTCGGGGGATAAAGTTACTCTCGACAGTAATCTTTAGCCCCATTATGCCACCTTCGTCAAGCAATTATCCTGCTTGTTCTTGGATATGGCCAAATAAAAAGACCCACCTCTTGCAGGAGGCGGGTCGCTTGTAAATAAAACTTGTCCCCCAATACTATGTCAAAACCGACCTATCCGGCCACCCCCCCGGCCAGGAAATCTCGCTATGTCTTGCTAGAGGAGGAAACGGTCAACCAGCTCATCGACGCCAAGCTCACCGCAGCCCAGTACCGCACCTTCCTCTACTTCTCCCTGGCCGACCCCTTTGGTAACCGCTTCGTCGACGCCAGCGGCAAGATGGCCCGCCAACGTCTGGGCATCGGCAAATCAACCTACTACGACGCCCTGGCCGCCCTCCAGCACGCAGAATTCTTTGAATTTGAGGATGTCTCCCTCCGAGTCAGGAGCAAAATCGGCAGCAAGTCACCCGAAAAATTATCTGGTGGCACAATAGTCCCAACACCCGAAATCCCGTCCGAAATCCCGGACGCTCCTCCGAGAAATCGGACTTCCATCCGAAAAATTGAACGTCATTCCGAAATTTTGGACAGCCCACCGCTGGAACCCTCTGATACCAAAGCTTCCAGATCGCCTCAATATCGTTCAATAGATTTAAATCAGATTCACTCTTCTTCAAAAAGAGAGAGAGAGAAAACTTCAAAAATTCCTTCGCCGGAAAAAGTTAACAAGGTTACTCCTATTAGTGCTGACTTGCCTCCGCCCGCTTCGCTATATCCCGATTGGACTGGCTTTGCTGCTACCGATGACCCTCCCTTCTTCGATTTTGTCCTCACCCATCGGGTGCCAAGGCTTCCCCAGCCACCGGCTTCCCCCCAATGCGTAGCCGAGGGCTGGATTCGCAAAGACGGTGACTTGCTCTACGCTGAATATCAGGATTGGGCTGATGTTCAAGCCCAGCACGAAAAACTTTTTGATGATTCCCCGTCTCCCCCAGAACAGCTCATTGAACCGCCCGAGTCATCGGTATTGCCAGAGCTGACACGAGACGACATCATTGGCCGGTTGAGGGGTGCGATCGCAACCAAGCGCCCAATTAGTCAACGCCTCCTCGACCTGGCCGAACAGTGGCAAATCGACATCGCTTCCCTACAGCAGAGTCCACCGACAACGCCTGAAACAGAGGCTAATGCCTTAAAGCTGGCCGGGTAGCCTTTTGCTGGCGCGTTCTGGGGGATGAAGATTTCATTCTTCAGTTTGCGCTGCTTTCGGTGTCTATTATCCTGCCACTGGGTTCCAGCGCTGCGTACGTCAGCGTCAAGCCTGCCATAGGCACAGTGGCCAACATCAAACGCCCCCAGAACACGTGCTCCCATGGATAAACGTTATCCGCCCAACTGGGCTGAGGTTGCTCATACAGCCAAACAGTCCGCAGGCTGGCGCTGTCAGCACTGCCACAAACGCTGTAGGATGCCCCGCGAATCGCTATCGCGCTTCATCGAGCGCACCGGCTACCCTGCCGCCGCGATCAAAGCCCACCCCCAGCGCTGGACCCTAACAGTCTCTCACCCGAACCACGACCCAGAGAACCCCAACGCAAAGCTGATCGCCCTGTGCATTCCCTGCCATCGCGCCTACGACAACCCGCAGATGGCCCGTATCAAGCAGAAAAAGCGGGAGTCCGTGGGCCAGCTTCGGCTCGACCAGGCCCCGCCAGTGGCGTTAGAGGGGGTGCAACTGCCGCTGGGTGATTTGGGCCAGCCTCAGACCGTGGCCAATGTGCAGTCTGGGGTGAAGTGGGTGACGGTGGGAACGTTAGCCGATTGGCTCAGGCGGCAGCTTGACGTTGTCGGGGTGACAGAAGACCCGCTGGAATACCTGCGAGGAGTGCAGCTGCACGCGAACAACTTTGCCCGCCTCTGTGGGCAGGTGCCCTATCAGGGACGGTTTCGGCAGGCAGATTTGCAGGCGGCCTGTGAGCAGGTGCTACAGGAGCTGACCGCGCCGCGCTTGGGTCGGCACAGGGGTAAGGTGCGGCGGCACACGGAGAAGGGCTGTGCGTCGGGCTGGATTGAGGAGCGGCAGGGGAATCGCAGGCGGAAGACGCCGAGCGTGAGCTATTACTATCTGTGGGATAGTCCCTGTGGGCGGGTGTGTGAGTATATTCGGGCTGATCGGGTGGCGCGGGTGGCGGCGATGGTGAGGTCTCGGCGGCCAGCGGTGGAGATTTTGGAGGTGGTGATCCAGGGGAAGCGGCAGGTTTCGGGCGTCGCGGCTAGGTTGCTGAGGTGACCACAACAGAGGGAAGATAAGTGTCCAAGGTGCTGGAAGTGATTCAGCCCAGGACGCCATCCCAAGGAGAAAATCTCACCGTTTTGTAGGTCTATGGCCACTGCTACCAATACCCTTACCCTCTACAGATACGAGTGCACGAATGATAGCTATAGCCAGGATCTGGGCGATGGTGTGACGCTCACGTTAATGCTGGTTCCCTCCGGCACCTTCATGATGGGTGCGCCGCCGGAGGAAGAGGATAGTCAGGATGCTGAGCGGCCTCAGCACCGGGTGCAGCTGTCGCAGTTTTTGATGGGGCGCTATCCCGTTACCCAGGCGCAGTGGCGAGTGGTGGCCGGGTATGACCGTGAACAGATGGCTTTAGACCCAGAACCGTCCGGGTTCAAGGGAGATGATTTACCAGTGGAACAGGTGAGCTGGCGTGAGGCAACCGAGTTTTGCCAGCGTCTCTCTCGGCGCACAGGCAAGCACTACCATTTGCCCAGCGAAGCCCAGTGGGAATATGCCTGCCGTGCGGAAACGATGACGACCTATCATTTTGGGCCGCAGTTAACCTCAGATTTGGCCAACTACGGTCGCCAGGAAAACAAGACTACGGCGGTAGGTCAGTATCCGCCCAATCGATGGGGGCTTCATGACATGCATGGCAATGTCTGGGAATGGTGCCAAGACCACTGGCACAACAACTATGACGGTGCACCTACCGACGGCAGGGCCTGGATAGGTGGCAGTGACTCATCTATCCGTGTTCGTCGCGGCGGCTCCTGGTACGACATTCCGTGGTATTGCCGCTCTGCCTCCCGCTACAACTACTTCCCCGACATCCGCGACTACGATATCGGTTTTCGAGTTGTGAGTTCAGCCCCTAGGTCTCTTCAGTAGCCCTTTACCCTCTTTCCCTTTTGCCCTTTGCTGAGAGAATTGAAGACTTAGGTTTCGCCGTAAGGCGATCAATCAAATTTTCAACGTTCTTTACTATTTGCGACATCGTGTAGGGTCGTAGTACAGCAGACGTGTATTAAATCTCAATACTTCAGGGTGACCTACTTCCGGAAATACGAGGCGTTGTTTTGAGGAAGTAAAGGATTTTGATGGAGAGGTGATGTTAAGGCTATCCAACACTGATCGCAGGCAGCTGCGTGTGGCGCTGACCTCTGGCTATCGCAAATATCCGTCGCTAAGGATGTTTGTGTCCGATAACTTTGACTTTCGTTTAGATGACATCGTCTCGTCTCAGGCGCTGAGGGTCGCAGCGGATGACCTAATTATTGAGTTTGAGCAGGAGGGTGACGTTTCTGACCTGATTTGGGCCTTGCACCAGGAACGCCCTCAGAATCCAGAGGTTAAGGTCCTGATGCAGCGTCTACAGGGCTTTATGACCCAACGCTGGTTGCTAGAACCGGGCCGTACAGCGTTGGCCGAGTACCCGTTCGAGCTGCCGACGTCCTACAGCGACGTTCAGCTAGAGGGGTTTTTACCCAAGCCCGCCACCTACGATGCCGATGTGGGTAAATTGCGCCGGGGGTTGAAGCTAGCCAATGCGGTGTGTAAGGTTTCGTTTTGCGATCGCGCCACCACCGGTACGGGCGTCCTCATTACCCCAGACTTAGTGCTGACCAACTACCACGTGCTCAGCAAGCAAGTGCTCGCCGCCGAGCAGCTCACAGCCACGGCACAAAACATGCTGTTTGAGTTTGGCTTTGTCAGTCAAGAGCATGACAATCCAGTCACCCCAGATACCTTTACAGTGGCCGCAACCCAGCCCCTCATCGCAGCTAGCCCGCCCGCCCAGCTCGATTACGCCTTACTCAGAGTCGAGCCTAAAATCACCGCTGCCGCCTATGGCTATATTCAGTCGATTTCGCTACCTCCTTCCGGACCTGCGGTAACCCAGAAAGAAGGGCTTAATCTCCTACAGCATCCTGCCGGGAATATGATGCAAGTTTCCCTGAGTTCCAGCGGTGTCGTGCAAGTCGACCCAACGCGACATCGAGTGTGGTACGTCAACCGCACCAAGGGGGGCTCCAGCGGTTCCCCATGTTTTAATAAGGACTGGCAAATGGTTGCCTTACACCATGCTTCTATGTCCCGTGGATTTGGCAGCGTGCGCGAAGGCATCCTGTTGTCATCCATTCTGGCCGAGATTGCAGACCACCTGAAATAAGCGGTCATCTAATGAGATAAGGGGAATTCGCATGAGTCGTCGCATCATTTGGTCTGCCTACGAATCCAGCGAGCCAGACCAGCAGATAGATGGATATTTTGATCGCTTGCTGAAGTACATTCCTGCTGATGTGGTAGGGCTATGGCTCACCGGGAGTGGCATTATTCGCAGCCAGGCAGACGCGTCATCGCGGGCTGGTGCGCTCTGGCTATTATTCGTAGTGGGCATCGTATTTGCCTTTCTATGGACCCGCAAGCAAACCAGTGAACCGGGTAAACCCATTCCATGGCGGCAAATTTGGCTAGCTTGTGGCTCATTTTTAGTATGGGTATTTGCCATTGGCGGTCCCTTTGCAGAGTTGCCCTTTTACCAACCCTGGTATGGTTCGCTGCTGTTGGTGATTTACACCTCTGCGATTCCCCTTCTGCCCCCTCCCCGTACTTCTCAGCCTGAATAGCTTGTGACGATTAGTTGGACAGGTAAAAATAAGCAATATCTCAGACAGGCGCTGATAGACATTTACACATCCCCAAAAAAGCTGGAGATGTTTGTTAGTGATGAGTTGAATTTCAACTTGAATTCGATTTCTACAGAGACTGGCTTAGAAGAGCGCACCTATGATTTAGTCGAAGACGCCGCTAGTAAAGGCTACATTCAAAAGCTATATAGCTGCCTGTGTCGACAGAATCAGCAAAATCCACGTTTAGTTCAGCTTCAGGAAGAGTTAGGGGATACTTCATCTGAGCTGACGATTGCGGCTGCCGTCAACAGTAGTGATATTGCAGAGAGAGAAGTTATTTCTCAATCAGTACCCGCTACGGGCGTAGTCAGGGAAGCACCTGAAGAAGAGTTGATGGAACCAGAAAACTTTGCTCATTTAGTTGTGGCAGTTTTTTGGCAAGGTGCCAAGAACCTTAAGCAGTTGCGCGTCGTCCCGAAGCTTTGCTATCGCCATCCAGGCACGTCTGAGATTGAACATGCCTCGCTAGTAAAAGATGAAGATATTGATAAGCCTATTCCCCTGAGCGGGTTCCCCGGCGTATTGCGATCGCTATATGACTTTGCGTTGGTTAAGCTTAGGCGCGATGTTGCTGACTGTGGCTGGCAGCTATTCATTGAGCTATTTCTTCCGTTAGATGTACTTTGCTTACCGCTGTCCACATGGTGTGGTAAGGATGGCTCGCTATTCACCCGTTATTGTGTTGTCGTAGGTTGCTCAGATCGGTTTGATGATAACTGTCCGGAAGCCTTAGAACTTTACAACCAGTTAGAACTGCAATGGCAGCGTTTCACCACAAACGCTGATGTGCCGGGGGGGGGCTTGCAGCGTCTTGACTGGTTAGACTCTGCCATGGCTGCAACCCATAGTCTGGCCCAATATAACGGGTTTCACTGCTGGGGCGGCTGGCTAGCCTCGGGGGCATGGGACCAGTTAGACCAAAACACTCAGCAAAACTGGAAGGATCTGATCCGGTCTGGCGTGCCACTGGCCCTATGGATGTGCCATGGAAATCCCTCACGGCCAGACCGCCAGCAGGCTTTTGATCAACTGACTGTTGGGAGCCGATTTGACCTGCTAATGCAGATTCCTGCTGTACGAGATGTACAGCATCGATCAGGTCATTGCTCCGGCGTGTTGTATGAGGACTTAACCTACACGCCAGAACGTCCTAAGCTACCAGAGCAGCAGCTAATGAGTTGGCCCAGTTTTGGATAAAGAGGTCAAGGTTTGATGTCAACCTTAGGGTAATCAGCTATGGCAACAGGGCGCATGTGGAAACGCTTTCTCGGTAATGGTCAATCATCTCCGTTGACCGAGATGCCGCCTGCCCCAGCTTGGCGGGTGTTTGACAGCACTGAGCTGAACAAGGACGACGCCAAGAAACTGCAGGATCGCTGGGCCCAGGTACAGGCCCTGGCCGAGTCCGACACCCGTGGCAAAGAACGGGGAGAGAGCTTTAAAATTGATGATGCTTATCAAGATGTTATCAGTGCCGTTAATGCTGCCCTGCATCTTCGCCGCCCGCTACTGGTTACCGGTAAACCCGGCTCAGGTAAAACCTCCTTGGCCTATGCGGTGGCCTACGAGCTTAAGCTGGGCGTTGTCCTCAGCTGGGCCGTCAATGCCCGCTCCAAGCTGCAAGATGCCCTATATCAGTACGATGCGGTTGCCCGACTGCAAGACGCCCAGCTAGAAAATCAACGCCCGATGGGCAGCTATATCCGTCTGGGGCCAGTGGGTACAGCGTTTTTACCCTCCCCTTTGCCGCGAGTCCTCCTGATTGACGAAATCGACAAGTGCGACATCAACTTACCCAATGACCTCTTAAATCTCTTCGAAGAGGGGCGCTACGAAATCCCTGAGTTAGTGCGCTGTAAAGCAGAGCAAGCCACGGTCACCGTGCAAACTGACGATACCGATGTCCCGGCTAAAATCTCTGGCGGTCGGGTCTTTTGCCGCGAATTTCCTTTTGTCATCATGACTAGCAACGGGGAGCGTGACTTCCCTCCGGCATTTTTGCGGCGATGTTTACGACTGCGGATGCCCGATCCCAGCCAAAATCAGCACGCCCTAGAAAACATTGTCGAAGCTCATTTCACATCGGGAGATGATGCGGACCGGTGGGCACGAATTCAAGCACAGGTTGCTGAGCTAGTTCAAGATTTTATCAAAAAAGGCCCCGAGCAAACCAACGACCTAGCCACCGATCAGCTACTCAATGTGGTCTACATGCTGACGCGAGAGGTCACCCCAAATGCGGATGATCGGAAGCGGCTAAAAGACTTGCTATTGAAAGGGCTCAGTGAGGAGGGTTAAACATCTCATCGTCTTTTCCGCCATCCTTGCAAAAGTTCGTCGCTTGCCTCAGCAACAATCTTGGCCTCACCGGTCG
This sequence comes from Cyanobacteria bacterium J06648_16, assembly GCA_039817185.1. Lineage (GTDB taxonomy): Bacteria > Cyanobacteriota > Cyanobacteriia > Phormidesmidales > Phormidesmidaceae > CAWUKV01. The sequence continues at coordinate 14,118 of JBCBWI010000063.1, forward strand.
CGAGATTGCTGAGGTAATTTGGCTGGCATCTCAGCAACAGAATGATGAGGTCATTGAGGTGGCCGCTGAACCAGCGCGCGACGTTGCTGAGCCACCGGAGTCTAGCCCTGAGTCGGTCGAGAACTTACCCTCGCTCCCCGTCGCTTCCGCTGAACCGCCCCCTCAGGCTGATCTAGTCCCCCCGCCCGTCGAGCAGCCGTCCCTAGCGCTGCCCCCAAACTACACCCCAGTAGCTGTGCCAGATGCCCCTGCGATTACCCAGGCGCTGCGGCTGGCTAGGGCCTTGCGACCGCTAGCGCGTCAAATTGCGACTGGGCTTCCTACCCTTTTGGATGAAGCCGCAACGGTGAAAAGCATTGCAGATACCGGGGTCTGGCAGCCCGTTCTTAAGGCCGAGCCAGAGCTGTGGCTAGATGTTGCTCTTATCTTCGATACCAGCCCGTCCATGTGCCTATGGCAGCGCTTTGGTGCTGACTTACACCGGCTCCTCGCGCGCTACGGTGAGTTTCGCGATGTCCGCATTTGGTACCTAGACCATCAAGATCGCCGTGTCGCGTTAACCTCACGTCGCCGGACAACTGATCAGCCCAGACGCAGGGAACCCCGTAAGCCCAGTGAGCTATTAACCGGCGATCGCCGCCGTCTGGTTGTTATTGTCAGTGACTGTGTGGCCCCAGCCTGGCACGATGGGCAAATGCGAGACCTGATTGCAGTGTGGTCGGCCAAGCTGCCAACGGTCATCTTTCAAGTCTTTCCAGAGCGCCTATGGTCACGCACTGCCTTAGTCCGGTCTCTAGGGGTTGAGCTAAAAGCTAAACAAACGGGTGTTCCTAGCGATCAGCTCAAACCCATTGCCCGCTCGGTTTGGGATGAGGAACGGGTACAGCAGAGCTTAACCCAGCCCCTGGTACGTTTGCCTGTGGTCACCTTAGAGCGAGAGGTCCTGGCAGGCTGGGCCAAAATGGTAGCTGGAGATCGCCAAGCCAGAAGCCTCGGCATTGTCTGGAACGCTGACCCAGCTGCTCAATCATCCAGTTCCCAAAAGTCACCTTCCAAAGACGGCGCTTCCAAAGACGCTTCCCCTGCGCCCCCCCCTGCCCCCTCCCTGCAAGACCGGTTAGACACCTTTATCCTGACGGCCTCTCCCCTGGCCCGTCAGTTAGCGACGCTGTTAGTGTCTGCGCCAGTCATCACGCTACCCATTATTCGCCTCATTAAGCAGGCCAACCTCAAGCAGGTCAACTCGGTCCATATCGCCGAAGTCCTGATGAGCGGCCTACTCAAGGTCAGCGGCGACCACAAACCAACGTTTGAAAATGCCGAAAAGATTGTCTACGAGCTAGTCGATGACCAGGTGAGAGACCGCCTCCGCGCTGGAGCCAAAGTTGTTGATGCCATCACGGTCTATCGCAAGGTTTCTGAACACATCGCCAAGGGCCTGGGACGCTCGGTCCATGAGTTTTGGGCGCTCCTGCGAGTGCCATCAGTCGGAGAGTCATCGCCAGAAACCGCATTTCTCAATGCGTTTGCCAGCGTCACCGCCAAGGTATTGCGTGGGCTAGGGGCAGAGTTTGATGCCATCGCCGATTCATTGACGCAGCCCTCCGAAGCTGTGGTAGAGCCGGTCCCAGACCAAAATGATTGGCTTTCTGGGTTTACGCACCAACGCATTACCTACGAGGTAGCAGAGTACGTCAACTTTCCCCCCTTAGAACCCTTTGAATTTGTTGATGCCCGCTTCGACGATTCACCCCCTTTTCCCCCACCCCTAGAAACCGAAACCTTCACCGTCTTCACCTTCGAAGAACGACCTGATGTCCCCCCCGCTCCACTCGAAACCTTTAATATCACCATCGCCACTCCGGTCAACCGAGACGGCCAATGGCAAATCCAGCGGCAGCAATCCGTCGCCCATCGCTACACAGAACCCCTCCCCGACAACACTCCCCTCGAAATGGTCGCTATTCCCAGCGGCACCTTCCAGATGGGCTCCCCTGAGTCTGAACCCGAACGCGACGAGGACGAATCACCCCAGCACGAAGTCACCGTCCAGCCTTTCTTCATAGGGCGCTACCCCATCACCCAAGCGCAGTGGCGGGCCGTAGCGAGCTTGCCCCAGGTTGAGCACGATCTAGACCTTAACCCTTCGAATTTCAAAGGCGCTGATCGCCCCGTAGAACAGGTCTCTTGGTACGACGCTGTAGAGTTCTGCGCCCGCCTGTCTGCCCATACCGGACGGGAGTATCGCCTCCCCACCGAAGCCGAGTGGGAGTACGCCTGTCGAGCAGGTACCACGACTCCCTTCCACTTTGGTGAGACGATCACGACCGAGCTAGCCAACTATCGTGGCACTGACGACGACGAAAACAACTGGTCCGGTTCCTATGGTGACGGTCCCAAGGGTGAATATCGCGAAGAGACGACGCCAGTTAACTACTTTGACCTTGCTAACGAGTTTGGCCTGTCTGACATGCATGGCAATGTTTATCAGTGGTGCCAGGACCACTGGCATGAAAGTTATGAAGATGCCCCCACCGACGGCACTGCCTGGTTGACTGATGACAAAAGCGCTGGACGTCTTGTTCGCGGCGGCTCCTGGATCATCATTCCGAGGAATTGCCGCTCTGCCTTCCGCAACAGCCCCTTCCCCCTCAACCGCAACAACTTTATCGGTTTTCGAGTTGTGAGTTCAGCCCCCAGGATTCTTCAGTAGCCCTTTACCCTCTTCCCCTCTTGCACTCTGTCTTTCCCCATGCCCCTCACCCTCCAAAAACGCCAAGCCCAAAACCGCTACTACGACGAGTTACTCGCCGAAGGCATCCTTCCCCTCCGCATGATGCTGATTCCCGCCGGAACCTTCCTCATGGGCTCCCCAGTAGACGAGCTAGAGCGTCTAGATAGCGAAGGCCCTCAGCACGAGGTCACCCTCTCCCAGTTCTTTATGGCCAAGTACCCCGTCACCCAGGCCCAGTGGCGTACCGTAGAGGCAATGCCCCAGGTCAACCGAGAGCTGAAGCCAGACCCATCAGAGTTTAAGGGCGCCCTGCGCCCGGTTGAGCAGGTATCTTGGGACGATGCTATCGAGTTTTGCGATCGCATCACCCTCCACACCAACCGCCAGTACCGCCTCCCCGCCGAAGCCGAATGGGAGTACGCCTGCCGTGCCGGGACCACCACACCGTTCCACTTCGGCGAAACCCTCTCCACCGACTATGCCAACTATGATGGCGCAGACGAAGAGCATGGAGCCTACGGCCCTGGCACCCGTGGCGAGTACCGCCAGGAGACGACGCCTGTGGACCAGTTTGAAGGGGTCAATGCTTACGGCCTGCACGATATGCACGGCAACGTTTTTGAGTGGTGCCAAGACCACTGGCATGACAGCTACGACGCCGCACCCGCTGACGGCCGTGCCTGGTTAACCGAAGACGATAAAGCAGCACGAGTCCTGCGCGGCGGCTCCTGGGGCTACTTTCCGAGGTATTGCCGCTCTGCCTACCGCGACTTCAACAACCCCGACTCCCGCTTCAGCAATATCGGTTTTCGAGTTGTGAGTTCAGCCCCCAGGATTCTTCAGTAGCCCTTTACCCTCTTCCCCTTTTGCCCTTTGCCGAGAGAAGTTAGAAGCTAGAAGTTAGAAGATGCGGCCTTTTTCTTCTTCCTCGCTCTTCTCTTCTAGCTCCTCGCTCCTAACAAACGTATGTCGCTCAAACACCTTCTGGCGCAGCCGCCACGTATCCCCATGCAACAAATGCGATTCCCAACTCTGCAGCCGCTGCACTAGCGGCCCTAGCTCAATCTCCCCCACCTCATACTGTCGCTGTAGCTGCTTCATCCGTCGCCGCGCCCGTCGTACGTTGTCATTCCGCACCCGTATCCGGTCCGGCAGCACCCGAAACCCTACAAAGTTAGCCCCATACCGCGTCTCAAACAGCTGACTCTTAATCGGATGCATCTTCAGTCTCAGCCCTGCTAAAAACGCCTCCATTGCCTGCTTTGCGTCGGCTAGCTGCTGCCAGTCATCTGAAAAGGCTGCAAAGTCGTCCACGTATCGCAGATAGTGCTTCAGCTTCAGCTCCCGTTTCACAAAATGGTCTAGTGGGCTCAGGTACAAGTTGGCAAAAAACTGGCTGGTCAAATTGCCGATCGGTAGACCCCTGCGCCGCTGCACAGGCGTCAGCAAGTCATCCCCAGGGAAATACTCCATCACCGGAATTTGATCATTACTCCCATCAATGATCAGCTCAATGAGCCACAGCGTCTCCGGGCACTTAATCATCTTTTGCCGGATCAGCTCCTTAAGGATTTCGTGGTCAATGCTAGGAAAATACTTCTGAATATCGCACTGCAGGCAGTAACGGTGGCTTCTGGCCCACTCCGTAAACCGCTTCAGCGCCCGATGGGTGCCGTACCCCACCCTGTTTGCATAGGTATCATGAATCAGCGATCGCTCCAGCAGCGGCATAATCACATTACACAGCGCATGGTGCACCACCCGGTCCCGATAGGGGGCCGCCGAAATCTGACGCGGTTTCGGATCTTTAATCTCAAAGGTCCGATAAGCCCCAGGCCGATAGGTGTGCTGAGCTAGCTCCCTCTGTAGCGTAAACAGCTCCCGCTCCAGGTGATAGTTAAATGCCAGCACATTCTCCCGAAACCGCTTACCCCGCTGTGCCTGCCGCGCCGCCCGCAGCAGATTCTCAAATTCAATAATGTCAGGCCAAAGCCCACCGTAACGCTTCATAGGCAGGAGCCAGAATTGAGAAGCCAGAATTGAGAAGTCAGAAGCTCTGCTGCTCCTAGCTTCTAGCTTCTCTCTCCTTTTGCTGCTTGATCCACCCCCCCAAATCCTGTCCAACCCCATGCATTAGCCGTACTGCGTACTGATATCGCTGGTGCGACAGCAAATCAAAATCTAGCAACAGCCGCGTCTGATGTCGCAGCACATCCAGCTTGCTATTGATCGCCTGTAGTAACGGCAGCTTATCCCGCTGATATCGCGCAAAAATCAGACTTTCCAGTAAGTCATACAGTCCCGTCACCATTCGGTCCCCCAGTTGAAACCGATGGTCCCGAGGCAGCTTATTTAAAATCGGCACGTACCACTTAATCAAGTCATACGCCTTTTGAATAATCGGCAGATCAGCAGCCATTTACCCCAATGCACGTTAGAACATCGGCGTAGTATACAGGAGCTAGAAGTTAGGAGCTAGAAGCATGCCGCGGTCTTATGCCAAAACCTTTCAGGACTTGATTGTCTGGCAGAAGGCTCACTAATTTGTCCTCGCCATCTACACCTACACTGCCACCTTCCCAAAAGCTGAACTGTACGGCCTCGTCTCCCAGCTCAGACGCGCTGCCGTCTCCATCCCAGCCAACATCGCAGAAGGCTTCAGTCGTCGAACCCCACCCGACAAAGCCCGTCTGCTTAACATCGCCCAAAGCTCTGCCGAAGAATGTCGCTACTACCTCATCCTGGCCCAGGACCTCAACTATGGCGACAGCACCCAGTTAACGACTCAACTCAACGAAGTCACAAAACTTCTCAGCTCTTACACCCGTGCCATTCTAGCTCTTAGCTCCTAACTCCTATATCCTAATAACGGGGAAGGCCGCGAAAGCGGCGGCTCCTGGAACAACAATCCGAGGAATTGCCGCTCTGCCTACCGCAACAACAACAACCCCGACAACCGCAACAACAATATCGGTTTTCGAGTTGTGAGTTCAGCCCCCAGCACTCTTCTATCGCCAGCAGTGGCCGGTCAGAACTGGCAGATGGGAATCTGTCAGGCGCACCCCAGAAGAGTCCAGAGCCGACCCCAGCGATGGCCAGCACCCGCTGCTCATCCAAAAATCAAACTGAGCCAGCTACTTTGGTAGGGCAACCGAAAACTTAGCTGGCTCTGCCAATTTTGCAGGCAGCAACGATAGTCAGGAGTCGCTGTAATGTCATTGTCTGGAGCCTTGTCCTTACAACTCCGTAGAGTATTAACACAAGCGTTTCCGACATATCGGTCACTGGAAAGCTTATTGCGTCAAAACAGTGATGTCAGGGTGAACGAGGTTGTCCGTAGTGGTAGCAGCTATCAAGAGTCCATCTCGCAGCTGATTGAGTTTCTAGACTCGCGGGGACAGTTAAACGACTTTATACAAATCGCCGCTCGTAGCAATCCAGGCAATGAAATGTTGCAGCAGTTATTAGAGCAGCTATTGAGTAGTTCCGAAGTGTCCAAGGCCTCTCTCTCCCTCCGTCGCACCCCCCGCACTGCCCAAGGCTACATCGAACCCCTGCTAGCGGTTACCGGCGCCCTCCCCCTCCACATGGCCCTCATCCCCAGCGGCACCTTCCTCATGGGCTCCCCCGACACCGAACCCGAACGCCAACCCCGCGAAGGCCCCCAGCATCCGGTCACTGTCCCCGCCTTCTTCATGGGCCGCTACCCCATCACCCAGGCCCAGTGGCGCACCGTCGCCCAGCTCGACCAGGTAGCTCAGTCATTAAACCCGAACCCCTCTAATTTCAAAGGCGACAACCACCCTGTCGAATCCGTCTCCTGGCACGACGCCACCGAGTTCTGTGCCCGCCTGTCGAAGCACACAGGCCGACCCTACCGCCTCCCTAGCGAAGCCGAGTGGGAGTACGCCTGCCGTGCCGGCACCACCACTCCGTTCTACTTTGGTCCCACCCTCACTGACGAAATCGCTAACTACCAAGCGACCAAAACCTACGGCAATGGTCCTGCAGGCGAATACCGTCGGCAAACCACCCCAGTTAATCACTTTGACATTGCCAACGCCTTCGGCCTCAGCGATATGCACGGCAACGTCCTTGAATGGTGCCAAGACCACCTTCACGACAGCTACGAAGGAACCCCCGATAATGGCAGTGCTTGGGAAGACCGCGACGATTCCTTACAACGGCGAATCCTACGCGGCGGCTCCTGGAGCAACTATCCGAGGTATTGCCGCTCTGCCTACCGCTACAACGACTACCCCGTCAACCGCGACAGCTTTATCGGTTTTCGAGTTGTGAGTTCAGCCCCCAGGATTCTTCAGTAGCCCTTTACCCTCTTCCCCTTTTGCACTTTACAGAATCAAGAATATTTAATCTTTACCCTGCATTTAATAAAGTGGTCGATGTTAACTGCTGTAATTCTGGGTGCGATGCTTCCCCAGACATCCTTCGTCTGCGGTGGCGAAGCCGCCACCTTTTCCATTGGCCTCAATACCTTTGCCGACAACGTCATTAAGCTCCTCCCCACCCTGGGCATCCCCATCAATCCGGTCTGGCCGTCGTGCACAAATTCGCTAAATCCTCTTTTTCAGTGTTAAATACTCTCTATTACAGAATCATGATTAAATTTTATTGATTCTGTAATCTCTGAAACTACTCCACCCAGAGCAGATTTCCCCGCGCTGCCCAGGCCGCTGCCACCGAATTCTGCAACACATCCACCGCCGCCAGCAGCGTTATTCTGTCCGACTCTTCGAGTTCGGGTCCTGCTCCATCACCTTTCGGGGCAGCGTCACATCCAGGCTGCCCACATCTCGGGCCGTCAGCACGGCCAGGTCATGCTCCTGCAAATGAGTCAGGTATGTCTCCCCTTCCAGGGGTGATTGAAGCGTAGCTGCGACGAAGTGCAATAAGAGATTGGATTCGTCCTACCCCCTTGGATTTTGCCAGCATTAAATAAGTTGAGCTTATAGCTGAATCGTAGCTACTTGAGTCCAATTTCAGGGCAGATCACCTCAGCCCGACGGGGTGATCTAGTTGGGTGGCTGCCTAGCTTGCTACCGCCACAATCGGCAATCGCTCCTCCATATCCAGTCGAAAAATGCCGTAGGGATTGACGTGGGCATAGATCAACGGCGTCAAGGCTCTCAGCTCATCAGGCCCCATCTTCTGCATCCAGGCCGGGTCAGAGAGGACCTGCTGAATCAACAGGGTGTTGATGTAGACCAAGCTGATTTGAAGCAGGTGCAGGCAGAGCATTGAGATTTCTTGCAAGGCGACCTGACCGGAGGTGAAGTCACCGCTCTTGCCGTAGAAGATGAAGTCGTTAGCACTGTTCCAATTCTCCACAACGTTCAGTCCCTCTTGAATCTCCTGTCGCATCCGCTCATCGTGCAGATAACGACACAGGAAGATCGTCTTCACAGCCCTGCCCAGCTCAGCTAAGGCCAGATAGACAGGGTGTTTGGCGTTGTTTCGAGTGAAACGGGCGAGAATCGCTTCCGGTTCGGCAGTCCCCAGCTTGAGAGCAGTAGCAAACTTGACTATCGCGTCGTACTGCTCACGAATCAGCCGCCACCGGATGGGACGTTTGAGAATGGCTGTCAGGTTGCTGTACTGCTGCGCCTGCCCTTTGTCCGGCAGATACAGCTTCTGTTTCTGGATGCCCCTAATCCTGGGCATCAACTGGAACCCCAGCAGGTGACAGAAGGCAAAGCCCACTTCGCTTTGGCCGTGGGTATCGACATAGCTCTTGTCCACTGACATCTCGGTGCAGTGCCTGAGCACCCCCTTAATCATGGCAGCCACCTCAGACGACGAACAGCGCTTGAGCTGGGAGTAGACACAGACCGCTTTCTTCTCGACATGCCAATAGATCATGACGCCTCGGCCCTTGTAGCGGGCATGCCACTCGGTCATCAGATTTTGGTCCCAGGTGCCGAACTGTTTTGAGTCGGAAGCGCAAGCAGTCGTAGCTTCACCCCAGATGTGCGGCAAGCGCACCCGGAAAATGGCATTGGCGACATCGCTAATGGCCTGACTGAGGGCTGTTTTGCTGAGAAACTTACGCCGGACGTAGAGTAAATCGAAGTAGCCAACACCGTGCTCCCCGTGGGCAATCCGCTTGATACCCAAGTTGGTGCCAGCAGCATAGAGGCACAGCAACAGCCGTTTACGTAACTCTTCAGGGGCCAGTGCCTCACGGTTGCCCGTACTATTGAAATGCTCGGTGAACTGGAGTCGCATTTCCGTCTCCTTCAGCACATCAAGCAGCGGCAACACTGACCAGCGTTGGGCAATCTCAGCCTTCAATGCCCGCAAATGCTCTGGCTCGGGTTGTTCTGACAGAGGAGTGAGGTGAATCCAGCCGCCACGTTTGTCGAGGATCTTCACCTTGGTGTTATCGGGAAGCCCTTGGTTGAGTTGGGTTAAGGCCTCTGTCATTTCAGCCTGAAGCTGGGTGATGAACGGATCTGCCTCCAGCGGCTGCTGAAGGTCTTGGTAATACTGCTCGCGCTTGTCCTCAAAGTCCTGGGGCAGATCGTTATCCGGGTTGCGATAGCGTTTGGCACCAACCACCCACAACTCTTTGCAGCGTAGCTTCTCGCGTACCGTTCTTAGTACGCCCAGCTCGTAGATGGCCCGGTCAATCTTGGGCTCACCCTTGGCGTCAGTGGTCATTGCTGCGGCCTGCCACTCGGTACTGAGAACGCCATCCATTGGGACATCAACGTCTGCCGCGTAGGGTTCTTGTCGGGGTTTGTCGGCATAGGTCTTGAGCAGCTCAAGGGCACGCATCAACGGTTGGAGAGCGGTGCTATCAGAGCGAAACTCTAAGGCTTTTAGGATCAATGGCAGTAGGCGGTGGTAATAGTGGGTGTAGGCGCTCCTCAGCCGTTCATAGAGTCGGTCGCGGAATGTAGTGCCGTCACCCAGCGTATCTATCAGGTGCTCCAACCGTTCCTCATTAGCGACGGGGTAGATCACCTCTTTGACCAACCCATCGGGTTCAGACAATGCAGCCAGAGCGATCTGGTAGAGCAGTTTGTCGTGGTCGTCTTTTACCTCGGTGTTAGCCACCACCTCTGCCGAGGCCCGTTTGCGGCTGCGGCTTTCCAGGCGATGAACTAACACGATAAACAACTCCACTACGTTGTCGATGATCTCCTGTGACCGCAGCCAGCAGAAGGCCGAGAGAAGCGTATAGCGGATGGCAGTGGGGTGACGCCTCAGTTCTGTCAACGTTTCTGTGGCCACTCTCAGACGATAGCGCTCCACGATGCTCTCACTCAGGTTGTCGAATAGGCCTGCGGGCAAGGCCACATTCTGAATGGTTTCGAGCTTCGATAGCTCTGCGGTCAGGCTGTTCAGGCTCACCCCACCCGCTTCTTGCTTGAGCTGGTTGAGTAAAATCTCATCCGGGTCGAGGATGTAAGAATCCGACTGTGGACCTGTCAGCTTATCGAGGGCCTGGCGACAGGGTTTGGGTAGTTGTTTCAAGATGGACTCGCACAACTGGATCTCAAACTGTCGTTGAGCTGAACTCAGTAACCGCTCAATCTGGGTGTAGGTCGGCGGTTCAATCTGGCGGGTTCTCAGCTCCTGGTACAGCAACTGTTTCACTCGCCGTGGTTCCACAATATGGGGCAATACCTCGTCAATGAGCCACTGACGCAACGGGGCAAACTCGCTGCGGCGCATCCGGTGAAAGCCATACAGTTCACGGATTTCGACACGGTGATACTTGAGCGCTCGACCCTGCCAGTTGTAGTGCTGGTAAAGATCCTCGTCGACATCTAACTGCTCAGCGACAAACGTACGAACTACTCTGGGAATCTCAGACTTCTTTTCTGGGAAGCGTCCCTTCATCTGAAAAAACTTCAACAGCAGGGCAAAGCCTAGGCGGTTTGCGCCGCGCTTCTGGCAGATCAGTCGTCTATCTTCTTCGTCAAGGGTCCAGTGTTCGACTAGCTCATGGTTATCCCATTTCCGTTTCATCCCAAGCCTCTGGAGTCACATCTCCAGTGAGCGTAAAACGGCATCCACAGCTATAAGCTGAACTTATGCTTAAGCTGATTTTTGTAGATTCTAGCTTGGAAAAATCGATGTCTGAAACGTCCTGACAGCAGTGGTTTTGAGCTTATTGCACTTCGTTGCAGCTACGCTTCAATCACCCCTGAGAGCAGCAGGTCAACTGCAAAGGTGTGGCGGGTTCGATGCGGATTGATACTCTCTAGCCCTGCTGCTTCTGCAAGGGCTTTGATCAGGTCGTAGATGCCGCTGTAGCCCAGTCGCCTACCTCGGCTGTTGTTGGAGAGGCTGATAAATAGTGGGGCTTCCAGTTCGGTCGAGAAGCCATTTCTGACCAGCCATCCCAGGTAGGTGTCAAGGCGGTGATCGCATCAGGCTTGAGTGGGATGAGTCTGTCGCTGGCCCATTTGGCATCTTTAATGTGGACGCGTCGTCCGTCGTAGTGACTGATGTT
>JBCBWI010000064.1:0-24599 GCA_039817185.1 Cyanobacteria bacterium J06648_16
GGCAGCATACAGGAGGCTTCTAGCTTCTGTCTCCTATATTCTAATGACCTATCCGGTCTTACAAATGATTGGCCATGTCTGCTTAGATCCTTTGCTAATCTGGACAGCGCTTACCTAAACAGAATTGGATAGATCTTTTTTGCGGCTGCCGTTGATAGTAGAACAAGACAAACCAATAGCCACAGCAGCGACAGCGGCCAGTGCTCCGGCAACCCCATCGGCCAGCGTAGCAGGTCTACCAGGGCCGCTAGCGGCAAGACGTTCGCAATTGTTTGTAGGGTCAGGGGAAGCGTGTCACGGGGGAAGTACGTACCGCAAAGCGTAAACATCGGAATAATGAAAATAAACAGCGGCACATTGATCTGATCAACTTTGCGAACAAACCCTGCTGAGAGCATGCCAAACGCACCAAACAACAGACTACCCAAAACAATCAGCGGCAAAGAGAGAATCAGATTTTGTAGCTGGTAGAGCCCTGCGATCGCAGCGACCAGCCCAGTCAGCAGTCCAGCAATTGTTCCCTTTGTTGCCGCCCAAAACCAGTCTCCCAAAAACACTTCGGTATAGCTGAGCGGTGCTGTCAGCAGCGCCTGCCAGGTCCGCTGAAAGTTCAGCCGAATGAAGGTGCTAAAGGCCCCTTCCACGTAAGACTGAAACAGGACCCCAATCGCCACCATGCCGGGGGCAATAAACTGTGTATACGACACGGTGCCGCCGCCATAAGCCACATCGCCCACCAGCGGCGACAGCCCATAGCCAAAAGCGGTGAGATACACAATCGGCTCCGACATCGGTGGCAGAAAATTCACCAGCCAGGTGCTGCGATATACCTGAAAGTGCCGCCACCAGACCGAATAGACACCCCAGAGAGACGGAAGCGTTGAAAGAGAAGCCATGAGATTAATCCAACAACGAACCGGTCAACCGCAAAAACACATCTTCCAGATTAGCCTGCCGCCGCGTCAGTTGTCTGGGGGACAACGCCGCTAGCTGCTGCCAGACCACCTCGCCCGATCCCCTCGGCAGCGTTACCAAATGTCCCGTCCCAAACGACCGCGTCCAGACAGAGAAATCCTCGCCAATCTGTTCGATCTGCTGGGGGCTCAGCCCTTCCACCTCTGCCACCTCTGGCCCGATCACCCGGTCAATCAGCTCCATCGGCGTGCCCTGGTCGATAATTTTGCCCTGCTGCATCAGCAGAATGCGATCGCACAGTCGCTGTGCCTCGTCCATGTAGTGTGTCGTCAGCAGGACGCCGCTGCCCTCAGCCTTCAGGTCTAGCACCAGCCGCCAAAAGTCCTGCCGTGCGTCGGGGTCCAACCCCGTTGTCGGCTCATCTAGAAATACGAGCTTGGGCCGGTTAATCAGCGCCCGCGCCAGCACTAGCCGGCGCTTCATCCCGCCTGATAGCTCGTCTACCTGGGCATCGCCCCGGTCCGTCAGGTTCACCTGGGCCAGCAGTTCCCCGGCTCTCATCCGCGCTGCCTGTCCGGTGATCCGATAGTGGTGGGCAAAGTGAGACAGATTCTTGAACACGGTAAAGTCCGGGTCCAGATTGTCCTCCTGAGTAACGATGCCAATCTGCTGGCGGGCCAGTCTGGCCTGGGCAGGAATCTGCCACTGGTCAAACTGCACAAAGCCCCGCGTCGGGTTAACCGCGCCGTAGAGCATGCCCACAGTGGTGGTTTTACCCGCGCCGTTAGGGCCGAGCATACCCAGAATTTCCCCCGCTTCGAGGGACAGGTTCACCCCCTGGACAACGGTGCTGTCGCCGTAGGTTTTCCAGAGGTCATGGGCTGTCAATAGCATGGGGCGGTGAGGGTCATGAGGGTGGAGAGGCACAGCATGCTGTGCCCGTACGGGGGCAAGGCTATCGCAGTTGATGCCGGATCACGTCTCGATTAAGGCCAAAACGTATTCTCCTTGGTTCATTACCTCGCTCGAAGAGATGTCGTAGATAAAGCCGCTGTGTTGAGATCGCACCTCCCGCAGCTCGGGCATCTCTCCCACCTTGTTGAACCTCAGCAGCTCATACAGCACCTCTCCCTCGGCCACCGTCGAGCCAGGGCGCACCCGGTGCTCAATAACGCCTCCACTGGTTGTGTAGTATTTGTGCACATTGTGACGGCTATAAAGCGCCATACTCGAATCCGGCGGGAGTCCCTGGGTTTTCACAAAGCCCTTCTGGATCAGATAGTTTTGGACGCCGCGTAGGCTTTTTTTCACGGCCAGCGGGTCGACTTTCATGCCGGTGCCAATCTCCAGAGTATAGGCTTCCACCTCGCAGCGAATCGAGTCGCCCGCCTCAGCGCAGACCCGCTCCAGCGCCAGCCAGGGCTTAATGAACGATTCGTCAAAGGCATCGCCGTCGTACTTGTCGAGCAAAATGCCAAAGTCTAGCGAAAACAGCTGCGCCCCTGCTTCTCGGCCAGGAAAGTAGTAGAGATAGGCCATTCCTCGGTTAGAGGAGCTGTGCAGGTCGATCACGTAGTCGGCATCCAGCGCCAGGGACTGGAGCACCGTGCGGTAACGCTGCTCCAGCGAAATACCCTGGGGGTGGTCAAGCCTGGCCTGCTCATGTTTGAACGCTTCAAGGATTTGAGCGCGGTAATCTTTGACGACCGTTTCGGCCTCGCCCTGCAGGGGGGGGATCGCCGCGCCGGTTTTTTCATAATCCCAAAAGATGCGGTTCCAGTCGTCGCCTTCGTAGGTGCTGTAGCGTCCGGTGGGGAAGTGGTGCATGCGGGCATTGACGCCGAGGGGATTGCAGACGGGGACGATCCAGATTTCGCCAGTCAGCGCGTCGGGTGCGATCGCACCCAGCCAATCCATCAGTTTATGAATGACCACGTTCCCGGCAATCTCTGCCCCATGCAGATTGGCCTGCAGGTAAGCTTTTTTACCCGGCTGGGTGCTGATGAACTTGTAAACCTGCAACGAAATGACATCACCAGAGGCCATATGCAACAGGGGAATCGTCTCAACTATCGGAGCGACCATAGATATTACAGATAATCAAAAGAACGCTAAGCAAAAGAAACCTATACGGACACAAAAGAACACGCTACTTAACGAAGTTTGAGTGAAAACGCGCCTTTTAACAAACCTTTAAGATCATCCAGAACTGCTTTGTATCGAGTGCTTCAATAGAATCCTTCTAAAGGCGCATGTCAAAAGACAGTATTAAGCCCGGTGAGGTTCACAGAAAACGACGCCACAATGATCGGGTGACATTTCAGTTACCCAACGAGCGAATCCTCTCCTATGCGTCCAATCCGTACCTTTCACGTTACGCCGTCGTTGCCGTCGGCGCTGGCCCCCCTACAAAAGCTGGCCTACAACATCCACTGGGACTGGGACTCTGACACGGTCGACCTTTTCAAGCGACTCGATGCTGGTCTATGGGAGTCGTGTCGCTATAATCCGGTACTGATGCTGGGCACGATAGACCAAAAGCGTCTACATGAAGTCGCCGACGACGAAGGCTTTATTGCTCAAATGAATCGTGCCGCTGAACGGCTCGACACCTATCTCAGCGAGCGGTCCTGGTACCAGCAAAATCGCCCCAATCCGGTGCCCGATGAATGCTACGCCTACTTCTCGATGGAGTTTGGTCTAACCACCTGTCTGCCAGTCTATTCCGGAGGTTTGGGCGTACTCGCAGGGGATCACCTGAAGTCGTCTAGCGACCTGGGTTTGCCGCTGGTAGGCGTGGGTCTGCTGTATCAAGAGGGCTACTTTGCCCAGCACCTGAATGCCGACGGCTGGCAGCAGGAGCAGTACCCCATCAACGATTTTTACAACATGCCGCTGCATCTGGAAAAAGATGCTAACGGCAACGAGCTACGCATTTCTGTAGACTTCCCCGGTCGCACCGTCTACGCCCGCATCTGGCGGGTTCAGGTGGGCCGGACGCCGCTATATCTGCTCGATACGAACATTGAGCCCAACGGCGAATACGATCAGGACATTTGCGATCGCCTCTACGGTGGCGATATCGACATGCGCATCCATCAGGAAATGATGCTGGGCATCGGCGGTGTCCGTATGCTCGAAGCGCTGGGCCTAAAGCCTTCGGTCTACCACATGAACGAAGGCCACGCCGCGTTCCTGTCGCTAGAGCGCATTCGCATGTTCATGGACAATCACGGCATGGGTTTTGCTGAAGCGCGCAAGATTGCCCAAGCTAGCCAGATCTTCACGACCCATACTCCGGTCCCAGCAGGCATTGACCTATTCCCGCCTGACAAAATCTTCCACTACCTGGGCTACTATGCCGCTCGGTTTGGGCTCTCCCACGAGCACTTCCTGGCACTCGGTCGGGAGCACACGGGCGATCTTTCCTCGCCGTTCAGCATGGCCGTCCTGGCGATTAAGATGGCCACCTACGTCAACGGCGTGAGTAAGCTGCACGGTGCCGTGTCTCGCACCATGTTCGGGGGGCTCTGGCGCGACCTGCCGATCGACGAGGTGCCTATTACTTCGATTACCAACGGCGTCCATGCCCGCAGCTGCGTTGCTAAGTCGACCCAATCCCTCTACGACCGCTATCTGGGCACGAACTGGTGCAGCGCTGGCGTCGATGATCCGCTCTGGGATAAGGTTCAGCAAATCCCCGACGAAGAGCTGTGGCGCAATCACGAAGAGCGGCGCTCTACCCTGGTCGTTTCCGTTCGGGACCGGCTACGCAAAAGCGTGCTAGAGCGCGGCGGCTCCCAGTCTGAGCTAGACCGGGCCCAAGAAGTCCTCGATCCCAAGGCCCTGACCATCGGCTTTGCCCGCCGTTTTGCCACCTACAAGCGGGCCACGCTGTTCCTGCGTGACCTTGAGCGCATCCGTAAGATTTTGCAGGGCAACATGGGCCGTCGCGTCCAGTTTGTCATTGCCGGTAAGGCTCACCCCAAGGACATTCCGGGCAAAGAGCTGATTCGTAACATCATTCACTTCACGCGGGACGAGGGGCTAGACCGCTCTGTGGTTTTTGTGCCCAATTACGACATTCACGTGGCTCGCTGGATGGTCTCTGGCTGTGACATCTGGCTCAACACGCCTCGCCGCCCTCGGGAAGCTTCCGGTACCAGCGGCATGAAGGCAGCGATGAACGGTCTGCCCAACCTCAGCATTCTCGACGGCTGGTGGGATGAAGCGGACTACGTCAAGACCGGCTGGCCGATTGGTCACGGCGAAGACTACGACGATCCCGTCTACCAGGACGATGTCGAGTCCAATGCGCTCTACGAGCTGCTAGAGAACGAAGTCATTCCCCTCTTCTATGACCGTGACGGGGAGGGGCTGCCCCGCCGCTGGGTTGCCAAAATGAAGGATGCGATTCGTTTGAATACGCCGCTGTTCAATACGGCTCGAATGCTGCAGGACTACTCCAATGAGGGCTACTTTGCCGCCAGCGATCGCTATCATCGCCTCTCGGCCAACCACTACCAGCCCGCCAAGGATCTGGCCAACTGGCAAACTCATGTTGCCCGTCATTGGTACGACATGAAGATCCAAGAGATCTACCTGTCGCGCGATACGGAGGTGCAGGTCGAGCAGCCCCTTCAGGTTGCGGCCCGCGTCCGTTTGGGTACGCTGTCGCCCGATGATGTACAGGTTGAGCTTTACCAGGGGGCGATTGGCGTCGATGGTGAAATGGGTACAGGCGTGGCCACGGCCATGACCTACCAGGGACCCGGACCAGATGGGACCAGCCTGTACGCTCTCGATACCCAGTACGGACGCAGTGGAATGCAGGGCTTTTCGCTCCGCATTCTGCCCAAGCATGCCGATCTGGGCAAGCCCTACGAGCCCCGTCTGGTGCTGTGGGCTCAGCCTGATGAGGTAGAGGTCACGGTTGGCAATCTGCCAGAACCTTCGCGCGAGGCGGTTGCCATCGGCTAACGGATTCTAATTACAGCACCACTTGTCAGTTAAAGCTGAGTACGGTCACAACACAGGGGACAGGGCACAAGCCTGTCCCTTTTTTGATTTTTGGGTCTGCGTCTCTCCCCAGAAAGCCTCTTTTTAGCAATCTACTGGGTACGGGCCAGCCCTAGCAGCGCATCGAACTGCAGATACTCGGCGGTGCTAGAGGTCGTCAGACTGACACTGCGGACGGTACCCAGTCCGCCTTTGAGTTCTTGAATGAAGGGATCCGTGGGATCTAGCTCAAACAGGTTGTAGAGGGCGGCGAGGGTCGGGGCTGCGTTGACGTAAAAGTAGCCGTAGTTGGGGTGAGGAAAAGGCGCGGTCGCGTTCCGAAAGGTACTGTGATCGGTCAGCGACTCGAAGGCTACGGGGTTAACGAGCCGATCCATTGCGCCAAGTCCAGTGGTGATTGCCAGGGTATCGTCAGCGACCCAGGCATGACTGAGGATGCTTTGCAGCGTTCCGGTGCTATGCAAGTCAATCTCCCAACTGCTGACGGGGGTGCCACTGAGCTGGCGCGATACGGCAATATCAGGGCCGACAAAACTATCAAAGGCTGCCAACGCTGCATCGGCGGCGGAACGGTTGCTGGTCTGCAGCAGCACGCCCGCTTCGACCCCTACGTCAGGAATAAAGCTGTTGAACAATCCAGAACGGCTGGGGAAAAAGAACAGCGTATATTCGCCGTCCATCCACCCCAAAATCTCTCGATCAAGGTCAAGTCCGATGGTAAAACTGATCAGGGTACGCGCCGTCTCCAACAGATTCCGGCTCAGCTCGTTTAGCGAAAGCGCAGACGAGACATCCTGCCAGAGGTTGGCCAGATCGTAGCCGCTGCCTAACAGGTAAGTCGCGGCGGGCAACGTGGAGAGAATCGTTTCGTCGTCTCGGTCGACGGTGCCCCTGGCGAAGGGTAAAAGAAAGTTACCGTCGTATAGCCGGGCTTCGACGTGTAGGCCTGCCGACTGAGGGTAGAGCAGCGCTTCAAAGGTGACATTACGCAACAGCGCCGCAACCTGGGCCCGCTCCCGTAGCGTCGGTTCCGGAATGTTGATCGGCAGCAGATCTTCGACGGGGGAGTTGACTGTGAACTTGGCTATTTCGCCTGCGTTGCCGTAAACCAGACCCAGCGCCCCTTTGTTATCTGCTTCAGCTTGGAACGTTAGAAAAGCATCTCTTTCGGCTAGAACCGGCCCCCGGCGCAGCTGATATTCGATCCAGCGTTTGACCGTCTCGAACTCGAAGGCCACTATCAGGTGGTCGTCAAACGTCGCAACCGCGAGCCCCTGAATGGTGTAGCCGTAAAAGTCGGGATCGGGATCGATAGTGATATCAAGGTCGGGTTCCGGTTGGCCGGAAAAGACGCTTGGGGTGAACGGCAGCGACTGAAACAGGGCAGGCGGCAGCAGGATGGGATCGGGAAGCTCTACGCCATCGCTCGGTTCAAGCACTTCGAATCCGTCATCGCTGTCGTCGTAGTCGTAGCCGTCATAATCGTCGAATCTGACTTCTTCTGTGGGCCAGTGATAGATGGGGATGCCCTTGTATGAAGTGTTTTCGGGCTCGGACTGGCGAACGGCGGCTAGGGTATCGATAAAGTCCGGAATGGCGGTGGGATCGGATACGGCGGCGACCAGGTAACCGCGCTCTTGAGGGGTGATGCTAGCGGCACCAGGGATAGGCAACAGTGCGATCGCAACCCCATCCCCAATCCACGGCTCAATATCGGTCAGATAATCGACCCCGTAGGGTAAAAACGGTAAAGCCCCTGGCGTTAGCGGCTGACCGCTAAATTCAGTAATGCGAGTAAACAGCTCGTACTGGGTGAGATTGTCCCACGTCGCTAAATCGGTCTCTAGCATCAGCGCAATGGGCGTACTCTCAGGCAAAAGCTCGGCTACAGCCGTCGGTTCTGCCGCCTGTGCTGGAGGCAATAGGGCCGCAGCCAGGCCTATCCCAAGGGCAGTGCTAAAAACAGTCTGACGATAGGGCAAACCAAGTCTCCATTTTGTAAAGTGTGGCTAGTTTGTAAAGGGTGGCTAGCGCTCTCTGCCTGAGCAGGGGGCCGGGCAAACCGTACAGTCCCGACGGATTACTGCCCTATCTTCTCAGGGGTGGGGTCGATATCATAGCCGTAGTATCACTTGTGGTAATTGCTACACCCGCAGGCAGCTTTCCGGCGAGGTCCGGCCAGCAACCTGCCCCAGCGACCTGCCCCTCAAAGGAAACGACTCACGATTCAAGGATTAGATATGAAACAGTTTAAAACCGTTGCGTTACTGGGTCTGCTCAGCGCACTGCTGATCTCCATTAGCTACTACACCATCGGCGGTACGGCGGGTGTGGTGATGGGCATCGCGATTGCCGCTATGACCAACCTGGGCTCCTGGTACTACTCTGACAAGATTGCCCTGGCGGCCTACAAGGCTCAGCCCGTGACGCCGGACCAGGCCCCCGAGCTGCACAGTATGGTGCAGAAGCTGTCAGCCAAAGCTGAAATCCCGATGCCTGCCGTCTATGTTATTCCGACTGAAGCTGCGAATGCCTTTGCTACCGGGCGCGATCCGGAGCACGCAGCCGTGGCTGTGACTCAGGGCATTATGAAAATGCTGCCAAAGAATGAGCTGGAGGGCGTGCTGGCCCATGAGCTGACCCACATCATTAACCGTGACACGCTGACTCAGGCGGTGGCGGCCACAATTGGGGGTGCGATCGCATTCCTCGCCCAGATTCTGCAGTACAGCATGTTCTTTGGCGGCGGCAACCGGGACGATAACGGTCCCAACCCAATTGCGCTGTTAGCCACCATCATCGTTGCTCCGATGGCGGCGACGGTGATCCAATTGGGCATTTCTCGTACGCGTGAGTTTGCGGCGGATGCGGGCGCAGCCAAGTTAACCGGCAACCCGCAGGCCCTGGCAAAGGCGCTGAAGCGGCTGGAGATGAGCGCTGAGCGCTTACCGATGGATGCGAACCCGGCGTTCGAGCCCTTGCTGATCGTCAACGCTCTACCCAAGCAGATGTTTAAGGGGCTGTTCTCCACTCACCCGTCTACCGAGCAGCGGGTTGAGCGATTGCTTTCGATGAGCACCAGCGAAATGAGCGTGGTGTAGGTTGGGTGAGCGAAGCGTAACCCGACACCCCCAATAATTTTCAGAGCGCTCCTCTTTAGGGGCGCTTTTTTGTTTCGATGCTGGAGGGCTTTGTCATGGAAAAATGGGAACGGAGCGAGGGGCAGACAAGATGACTCAACGGGTCGGTGTAATCGGTGGCGGGCAGCTAGCCTGGATGATGGCCGAAGGTGCCAAAACGCTCAGTCTGAAGCTGATTGTACAAACGCCCAGCTCTGACGATCCCGCTGTGCGGATCGCGCCCAATCCGGTCCTTGCAGCAGTGGCGGACGCTCACGCGACGGCTGAGCTGGCGAGCCGGTGTGATGTGATCACGTTTGAGAATGAGTTTATTGACTTGCCTGCGCTGCGTGAGCTGGAATCTCAGGGAGTCCGGTTTTATCCCCAGCTCGATTGTTTAGAGCCCATTCTAGATAAGTACACCCAGCGGCAGTTTTGCCAGGGCATTGGGCTGCCGTCGCCTCGATTTGCCACGCTAGAAGCTGAGGCGGACGGGGATCGGCTGACGGCGACCGTGGCTGAGATTGGTCTACCGCTGGCGCTGAAGACGCGGCGACACGGCTATGACGGGCAGGGGACGTTTATTCTCAAGACGCTGGCAGACGTGCGAGAGACTTGGGCCAAGCTGGGCTATCAGCCGGTGCTGCTGGAGGCGTTTGTGGCCTTTGAGCGAGAATTGGCAGTGATGGCGGCTCGGTCGCAGGCGGGGGAGGTGGCGGTGTATCCGGTGGTGGAGTCGCAGCAGGTCGAGCAGGTGTGTCGGCGGGTAATTGCGCCTGCCGGGATATCAACAGGCGTTGGTGAGCAGGCGAGTGCGATCGCAACCCAACTCATCACCCAGCTCAACTACGTTGGCATTCTCGGCATCGAACTATTCCTCACCTCAGACGGCCAGGTTCTAGTGAATGAAATCGCGCCTCGCACCCACAACTCTGGCCACTACACCCTAGATGCCTGTCGTACCTCCCAGTTTGAGCAGCAGCTGCGAGCGGTCACCGGGCAACCCCTGGGATCAGTCGAGATGACCTGCGCCCAGGCCATCATGGTCAATCTGCTAGGTTACGAAACGGTGAATACCCTTGATAACGATGAATACACCGAGAAAAAGGCAGCGCTGTCAGCGATTCCTAACGCTCATCTGTACTGGTATGGCAAAACCGAATCTCGACCCGGGCGTAAGCTCGGCCATGTGACGGTTATCACAGACGCTGGTGAGGCGGCTGGCGACATCATTCAGCAGCTCGAACAGCTTTGGTATCCGGCAACTGCAGCGAAAGTTCATGCTTGAGACAAATCTTTCAATCGAAAATCCTAATCAAGTGCTAGGAAAACCGTCAC
This sequence comes from Cyanobacteria bacterium J06648_16, assembly GCA_039817185.1. Taxonomy (GTDB): domain Bacteria; phylum Cyanobacteriota; class Cyanobacteriia; order Phormidesmidales; family Phormidesmidaceae; genus CAWUKV01. Next base: position 10,392 of record JBCBWI010000064.1, read on the forward strand.
AGTTCTGTATGGTTAACCCCTTGTCGCATCCGGGCACGAGTTGGTTATGATGAGCCTAGTTTCACTACGGCGTTGGTGACTGCCAACAATGTTTCTTGATCTATGCTTTTAACGTCAGGGAACCGAGCAGTTGCGTGATGGCAGTATACCGGGCTTGCACTCGGAAACTATAAATCACGTCCACGGATCCCACCTGGATTTTCCAGGTCAAAAACTGAGGTAAAACGGCGTCGCGGTGAAATCATTCTTTGGGAAGACCCTCTGTCGGAAGGCAGGGGGTTTTTCTGTTTCACCCCCTCACCCAGCGCAGCGTCCTCACCTCCCATCCGTATTAAGGAATGCCAAAGTTCTGTATCTCACCTAACATGTTACGAATGTTGAGCGTTAGCATGTTTTGAGATTTTCCTGACTCATGCCCTTTGAGTGATTCCTCCCTAGCTGCCTTTCCCGCCACTGTCGTGCGGCTCGACAATGGACTGACCGTCATTCACCAAGAAATTGCGGCGACGCCGGTGGTAGTGGTCGATGTTTGGGTCAATGCGGGGGCGGGGCGAGAGCCCGATGCCTGGTTAGGGATGGCTCACTTTCTAGAGCACATGGTATTTAAGGGCACCGATCGGCTGCTGCCGGGCATGTTTGACCAGGCCATCGAGAGCCGGGGGGGGCTCACCAACGCGGCAACCAGCCATGACTACGCTCACTTCTACATGACGCTAGCGGCGGACACCCTGCCCGACGCGCTCCCCTACCTGGCTGACCTGTTGCTTCATCCGGCGATCCCCGTCGATGAGTTTTGGCGCGAGCGCCAGGTCGTTCTCGAAGAAATTCTGCAGGCCAATGATGACCCAGACTGGCTGGGGTATCAGGCATTCTCGCAACTGCTCTACGGCAGCCATCCCTACGGGCGGTCAGTGTTGGGGACGCCCGATATCCTCAACCAGTGTTCACCCGAAGAGATGCGGCAGTTTCACCAGGCCCACTATCAGCCAGAAAACATCTCTGTGGTGATTGCCGGTGGGGTCGCGCTCGATCTCACCCTAGAGCTGGTACAGCATGCCTTTCGCCCCTTTGCCCAACCCACCCAATGTCCTCAGATCGCGCCCCAGCCTGTCCATCGGCTCGACTGCGTGAGACGAGAGGCGATGGCGCTGCCCCAGCTACAGCACGGGCGGCTCATGATGGCCTGGCTGGCACCGGGGGTAGACGATTTGCAAGCGGCCTGTGGGCTCGATCTGTTGGCGACGCTGCTAGCAGGCGGACGGGCGGCGCGGCTAGTGCAGGAACTGCAAGAAGAACGGCAGTGGGTATTAGAAGTGGACGGCAGCTTTTCGCTACAGCGGGACTGCAGCCTATTTGGGCTGACCTTTTGGCTTGCACCGGAGCGGGTGTTAGAAGTCGAACAGGTGGTGTGCGATCGCATGGCCGAACTCGCTGCCCAACCCGTCACCGAAGCCGAGCTGATTCGCTGTCAACGGCTGTTGTGTAATGATTATGCATTTTCGACGGAAACCCCTGGGCAGATAGCCGGGCTCTATGGTTATTATGGAACGATTGCCCAGCCCGAACTGTCAGTCGCTTACCCGGACCTGATTCGGACGCACACCGCAGCGACGCTACAGCAGCTAGCCGATCAGTACTTGTCGCCCGAGCGCTACGCCGCGATGGTGTTAGAGCCCGTACCGTAGCGCGCGCTTATCCCTCCTTACCGATCTCCCGAGGTCTAGTGACTGTTTCATCTGCCCCCTCTGCTACCCAAAACATCATCCGCACTCAGCTCAGCAATGGCCTTACGGTGCTGGTCGTGTCTAACCCTGTTGCAGATATTGTCTCTGCCCGTATCTTTATTCGCGCCGGTCAGTCTCGCGAGACGGCTGAGCAGGCCGGACTGTTTAACCTCCTGACTGCCCTACTAACGCGCGGCACTCAGCACCGCACCTCACTGGAGATTGCAGAAGCAGTGGAGTCTGTTGGGGCCAATCTCGGTGCCGACACGGCCTCGGACTACAGTTTGGTTAGCCTCAAGACAGTTTCCAGCGATTTTGAGACAATCTTTCGCCTCGCGGCCGAAATTTTACGAGAGCCCAGCTTTCCCGAGAACGAAATTGAGCTAGAGCGCAATCTCACCCTTCAGGGGATTCGCTCGATGTATGAGCAGCCCTTTACGGTGGCCTACAGCCATCTGCGTGAGGTCATGTATGCCGGTCATCCCTACGCCTTTTCTAGCCTGGGTACGGCAGAAACCGTCACCGCACTTGACCGCGAAGCAATGAGCCAGGCTCATCAGACCTACTTTCGACCGGACAACATGGTCGTCAGCATCGTGGGTCGGATTGACCCAGATGAGGCGGTGCGGCTGGTTGACACCGAACTCGGCGATTGGCAACCCCCTGGCACACCGGTCCCAGCCCTGACGCTCCCCGCACTCACGCCGAACCGCCAGCACCGGATCACGCCTCAAGAGACCAACCAGTCCATCATCATTCTGGGACACCTGGCGGGGTCGGTGAAGCATCCAGACTTTGCCGCGCTCAAGCTGATCAGCACCTATCTAGGCAACGGTCTGTCGAGTCGCCTGTTTGTTGAGCTGCGCGAAAAGCAGGGACTGGCCTACGATGTTTCGGCCTTCTATCCGACGCGGTTGGGCACCTCGCAGTTTGTTGCCTACATCGGCACGGCTCCGCAGAATAGTGCAGTGGCGCTAACTGGGCTCCAGACAGAGCTCTACCGCCTCTGCGACGAGCCGATGCAGCCGGACGAGCTGCAGGTCGCCAAGAACAAACTTTTAGGGCAGTATGCCCTGGGCAAGCAGACTAACGGCCAGATTGCCCAGCTAATGGGCTGGTACGAGACCCTAGGCTTGGGGACCGACTTTGACAGTCAGTTTCAGCAGGCCATTGCAGCGGTTACCCTCGAAGAGGCTCAGGCCGCAGCCCAACGCTGTTTTGTTGAGCCCTACTTATCGATTCTAGGGCCGGGTGAGGCAGTCGAGGCCCTGGCCTAGACCATTGAGCGGCGGCAAGCGAGTAAAAGAGTGCGATAGTGAAGGCATGAGCCGAACTCACTGAAGCTGCGCTGTCTGCACTATGCCGTCTGCCCCGTCTGTTTCTGCATCAACGACCCATTACTGGCCCTGGAAAGGGCTGACGATTTGCTATCAGCAGTCCGGCACCAAGGGTTCGCCCATTCTGCTAGTGCACGGGTTTGGGGCTCACAGTGCTCACTGGCGTAAGAATCTGCCAGCATTGGGCCAGCAGCACCGGGTATACGCGATTGACCTGGTGGGCTACGGCCAGTCGGATAAGCCAAAACCGGGTGAGGTCATTGACTACACCTTTGAAACGTGGGGGGAACAGGTGCTGGCCTTTTGCCGTGAGGTGATCGGTGAGCCAACCTACATGGCCGCTAATTCGATTGGCTGTGTCGTCGCCATGCAGGCCGCGGTGATGGCCCCTGACTGGGTGACGGGGCTGGTGCTGATCGACTGTTCGCTGCGGCTGTTGCACGACCGCAAGCGTCAAATGCTGCCCTGGTACCGTAGCGTGCCCACGCCCTACATTCAGAAAATTTTGAACTATCGCCCCCTGGGCCAGTTTTTCTTTGCTCGTCTGGCAACGCCCCGTACGGTTAGTCGGGTGTTGAAGCAGGCCTATGGACGGCCCGAGGCAGTGACCGATGAACTCGTACAGCTGCTGCTGGCCCCGGCCAGCGATCCGAATGCGGTGGACGTCTTTCTGTCGTTTATTAGTTACTCCCAGGGGCCTATCCCTGAAGACCTGTTGCCGCAGCTAACTTGCCCCACCCATATCATCTGGGGCGAGGTGGACCCGTGGGAGCCGTTGGCGTTGGCGCGGGCCTATGAGCATTACCCAGCCGTTCAGGATTTTGTGGTTCTCCCAGGTATCGGTCACTGTCCCCAGGACGAAGCCCCCGAGCAGGTCAATCCGCTCATTTTGGACTGGGTTGAGGCCGACCTGCAGGCTACTCAGCAAAAAAATACCCCATGAACGCAATGGTTCGCGGGGTAGGGGCAACAGTTAAACGCTTGTGCTGTTATTAGACTCTCCCAAAGAACCCGTAAAAATGAGCATAGCTGTGCCGCTTTCTATAGTGTCCATAATCCTTGTAGTACGGGGTTTTCAGCCATCGACATCATCACGAACCAGCCTAGCCCCAAGCCCAGCCAAGAAATCAGCGTCAGCACCATAAACGATAGGAGATTGCCAATATCACGGGTCAGTAAATCGACCCGCAGCAGCAGTGCTGCCGCCAACATGACGAGAAAGTAGGAGACGGTCTGAATCCAGACGACGATGACAACTGCCAAAGAGGCACTAAACAGGGCCATGATTGAGTAGCCCACATCTGACTTAAAGCCAAGCAGGAACAGTCGGCGGACGGGCTTCCAGCCAATGCTGAGGCAGGCCGCCTGGACGATGGTATATGCGATCGCACTATACCAGCCGCTCAGATCGCTCCCCTGACGCGTCAGCCAGGCCGAAAAAGCAACACAGGCCAAGATCAGCAGCAAAACCGACAGCCAGGGAAATTTGAACATTTTGGGCAGTTCCTGGGTCACTACAGGTTTGTCGAAATCGCCTGGACCGGACAGGTCGGAATGCACTGCTCACAAACGATGCATTTGGCCCGAGTGAAGTTGAGCTTGAAGGTTTCCGGGTCGAGGGTCAGGGATTCGGTGGGGCAAACGCCGGTACACAGGCCGCAGTGCACGCACAGGTCTTCGTCAATTAGGATTTCTCGGCTTGAAAGGGAGACGGCCACGTGGTGAGATCGCATCCACTCAATCGCATCATCCAACTGGTCAATATCGCCAGATAGCTCCATCACCGCCTTACCCACCCGGTTAGGGGCCACCTGGGCGCGAATGATATTGGCCGCTACGTTAAAATCCTTGGCGAGCCGGTAGGTAATCGGCATCTGCACCGACTGCCGCGAAAAGGTTAACGTCACTCGCTTTTTCATGGGAGACCGTCCGCGTCCGTTAGACTGAGACTAGCGCAGTCCAGAGCTTTCCATACCACTATGACAGCTAATACTCCAGACACCCAAACTCCCTTAGCCCAACGGTTACGCAACTTCATCGTCGTGCTGGTTGCGGGAGTGCTTGGGGTAGCACTGTTTTTGGGCCTGCAGACGCGCACGCCGTCAGCTTCGCTCTCTGAGCTAGCCGAAACGGCCACCCCCTTTGATGAGGCCCTGACCAACGGTAAACCGACGCTCGTCGAGTTCTACGCCAATTGGTGCACCAGCTGTCAGGCCATGGCCCCCGACCTGGCACAGCTCAAGACCGAATATGCAGATCGCGTCAATTTCTCAATGTTGAATGTAGACAACACCAAGTGGCTTCCCGAAATGTTGTCCTATCGAATAGATGGCATTCCCCACTTTGTCTTTTTGAACGCGGCGGGTAAAGATGCTGGTCAGGCCATTGGCGAGATTCCCAAGACGCTACTGGCTGAAAATCTTGACGCGCTGATTGCTGAAAGCACCCTACCCCACGGCAGCATGCAAGGCCAGACCTCGGAGCTAGAACCCCAGACCGGCGTCAGCGGCAGCACAGACGACCCTCGCAGCCACGGTGCCCAGGTCGTTGCCCAGTAGGGGCTGGAGATTCCTCGTCGGACAAGCAAAAAAAGAGCGCGGGGTTGCCGCGCTCAGATCTACCTCAATTGTTGTCTACTGAAGGAATCGAACATTGGCAGCCACGCTGTCCTGCGGAGACTATGCGTTAGCAGACTCAGCCGTTGCTTCGTCGGCAGATTCGATCGTGGGCTGCGTTGCGCCGTTGATAGCGACCTTGACTACACGGTTCTGAGCCTCGACCGTCTTAGGCAGACGCAGGGTCAGAATGCCGTCAGCATAGTTGGCCTCAACGTGCTCGTGTTGGATAGCAACCGGTAGGTTGACGACGCGGCGGAAGGTGCCGTAGCTGAAGTCGTTGTGCAGTACGCGAATGTCCTCACCCACCTCAGGGGATTTGCGTTCACCTGAAATCACAACTGCTTTGCGGCTAGCTTGAACGTCGACGTTGTTGGGATCAACCCCTGGCAGCATCAGACGAACAACATAGGCGTCGTTCTCTTCTGTCAGGCTGGCGGCGGGCGTAAACGTAGTCTTGACAGCGGGCTCGGTCATCTCGCCAAATGTCTGGTCGAGCTGACGACGGAGAGCTTCTATCTCTTCGAAGGGTTGCCAGTAACGTACCATCATTGCTTAAACCTCTTGTTAAATGTGGGCGCTTCAGCGGGATTGGTTAAACGTCAAACCGAATGGGGTTTAGGTCGCTTGCGTCCTCTCTACAGTTCTCAGTATGCCGTGTGGGTCTGGTAGCCCCTAGTGCAGAGAACCCCACACAGGTGGTGGGTTTCCCGCAAAATCAGGCTATGCTAGCAGGCAGCGTTTTGAAGGGTTGGGCTATGGCTAAAACGGCATTGGTGACTGGGGCATCGAGCGGCATTGGCTATGAGCTCTCCAAGGTGTTTGCGCAGAATCAGCACGATGTCATTCTGGTGGCGCGAAGCACCGACAAACTGAACCAGATTCAGACCGAACTGTCTGAACGGTATGGCGTCAAGGCAAGCGCCCTGACGCACGACCTCAGCAACAATAAAGCGCCTCAAATTCTCTTCGACCAGCTTAAAGAACAGAATCGCACAGTCGATGTGCTGGTAAATAACGCAGGCTTTGGCGACAACGGTGCCTTTGCCGACAGCGACTGGGGCAAGCAGAACAATATGCTGCAGCTCAATATCGTCGCGCTGACCCATCTGACCCGGCTGTTTTTACCCGGGATGATCGAGCGCGGCATGGGGCAAGTATTGAACGTGGCATCGACAGCCGCGTTCCAGCCGGGGCCCTATATGGCTGTGTACTATGCGAGTAAGGCCTATGTACTGTCATTCACGCAGGCCATTGCCAACGAGCTCAAGGATACGGGGGTGAGTGCGATCGCACTTTGCCCCGGTCCCACCCAGTCGAACTTTCAAGATCGTGCCAACCTCAACGAGTTTGACTTTTTTACCAGCGACAAGCTACCCACCGCAGCTGAAGTGGCGCAGTTTGGCTACGAGGCACTGCAGCGCAATAACACCGTCGCTGTTCACGGCACGCTTAACAAGGCCCTGGCATTCTCCAATCGCCTCTTCCCCAGAAGTACGATTGTCAACGCCATTGCTAACTTTCAGCAGCCCAAGCATTAGAGTCAATTCCTAGGGCATCCGACTGCGGGCATCCGACTGCAGGCTATGGAGCTCCAGCCGATCAGTCAGATTGAAAAGGGGGGCTGACCGTAAAAGAAATGGTGTCTGGAGTGGGGCGTCGGTCGGATTTCGTTGGAGCGGCATCGGCTTCAGCCGGTGCAGGCGGTGTTTTGGGGGCGCGTTCTGGCGAATTGGGTTGGGGCGCTCTCAGGTTACTTGCGATCGCAAGTCCGCCCCCCGCCACAATCGTCATCGGCAGCGACAGCTCAAACTGTCCCAGCCCTGCTAGCCAGTGGTATAGCTCTGTCCCTAAAAACAGAAGGATGAAGCAAAAGACGCCAAATCGCATGGAATAACTTGCCCAACGCTATCAACAGTTCAACATACCCGCTGACGCACAAAATGAGTGCGTGTCGTTAAAGGCTGTGCCCATTCAGTACAATGGGTAAGCTAGGGCCACGTGTGGCTCCTGGTCGCTCAATCACCTTCAAAACACTTCGAACTGCCGTGGACGCTCCATTTAAAGGGATTACGCTACTGTCTAAGCGAGAAATTGACCAGATGCGCAAGGCCTGCCAGCTGGCAGCAAAGCTGCTGGACCATTTGGAGCCCCTGGTCAAACCGGGTGTCAGTACGCTGGAGCTAAACGACGAAGCCGAGCGTTGGACCCAGGCCCACGGGGCGATTAGCGCGCCGCTAGGCTACGAAGCGGCAGAGCCCGACAAGTACCCCAACTTCCCCCGCTCTATCTGCACCAGCGTTAACGAAGTGGTGTGCCACGGCATTCCTGACCCCACCCAGATTTTGCAGGAGGGCGACATCATCAATATTGATGTGACCCCGATTCTCGACGGCTACCACGGCGATACGTCTCGCACGTTCATGGTGGGTGAGGTCTCACCCATGGCCCGTAAGCTGGTCGAAACCACTGAAAAATCGCTTTACGTCGGAATTGAAGCCGTCAAGGTGGGCGGTCGCATCGGCGATATCGGTGCAGCGATTCAGGCCTATGCCGAAAGTCAGGGCTTTTCGGTTGTCCGCGATTTCGTCGGCCATGGTGTCCACCGTGTCTTCCATACCGAGCCCCAGGTTCCCCACTATGGCGAAGCGGGCAAGGGCAAGAAGATCAAACCTGGCATGGTCTTCACCATCGAGCCCATGCTCAACCTCGGCTCCCACGAGGTCGAGATGCTGGGCGATGGCTGGACGGCACTGACCAAAGACGGTCAGCTCTCGGCCCAGTTCGAACATACGATTGCGGTCACCAAGTCCGGCGTCGAAATCCTTACCCAGCTGCCGGTTGCCGTACCGGCCTGATCCCTATGCAAGCCGCCGTTTCTCGAATCGGGCGATATCGCTGGGCAGGGTGGCTGGTCGGCCTGAGCCTAGTGCTGGCAGGCTGCGGTGCACCTCCAGCAGACCCTGTATCAGCACCATCTGCGTCCCCTGCGGAAACGCCCGTTGCTGATACAACCGTTAGCGAATCTATCAGCGAGCCCGAAGCGCCAGCAACTGCTGAAGACACAGCTGTCGTCGCCGAAGCCAGCTTTAGCGGCGAGCCCGGAGCCTACCAGGTCTCTGTCACGGTAACCAGCCCCGATACCGGCTGTGACCAGTATGCCGACTGGTGGGAAGTCCTCACGCCAGAAGGTGAGCTACTGTACCGGCGAATTTTGGCGCACAGCCACGTGGATGAGCAGCCGTTTACCCGCAGCGGTGGGCCGGTTGCGATCGCACCTACCGACCCCATCATCATTCGCGTCCACATGAACAACACTGGCTACAGCGCCCAGGCGCTGACGGGCACGGTGGCAGAAGGCCTCAGTGCTACGACACTCCTGATCGATCCGGAGGGGGACGCGGCTATCGCCTCGCAGCCGCCCCAACCGTCTGGTTGCGCTTTCTAGCGACGCCGGTGGGTACTTTGCCAGTAGTCAATAAAACAGGCCAATGACTCAAATCAAACCGTACCTGAGCAAAATGCTGGGATTGGGAGGGCTAATCCTGCTATGCTGCGGCCTGTTCCTGACAGCGCCGCTGCCAGTCCATAGCCAGCCTTACTACATGCCCACCGAGCAGATTACCGATGCCTACGAGAACGGCCTCTCAGATGTCATGGTCGAGGCGTCGGGTACGGTAGAGCGGCTGCTGCCAGACGATACGATCGGGTCGCGCCACCAGCGGTTTATTGTCCGCGTTGGCCGCAACCACACCGTCCTCATCAGCCACAACATCGATCCCGACATTGGCCAGCGCATCGCAGGGATTCGAGTAGGCGATACCGTTCGTTTTCGCGGCGAGTACGAGTGGAACGACCTGGGCGGCATCATTCACTGGACCCATCGTGACCCCGACCAGGAACACCCCGACGGCTGGATTGAGCACAACGGGGTGCGGTATTGGTAGGGTTCGCCTAATTAGGCGTTAGCAGGCGCTAGCGATTTGGGCGTTAGCGTCTGATGGGGCGATTGGGCCGCTGACCCCGACGTCCCTCCATCCGTTCCTGAATGATCGCTTGCAGTTGTTCCTGCTGTTCCTCAGTCAGAATGCCCTGGGCCGTCTCTCGGGACGACTCAAACACGCCGCGCAGCTCGTCGCGCTGGCTGTCAGACAGGTCTAGGTTGCGCAGTGCTTGGCGAAAATCGCCGCCCTCGCCAATGGTGCTGCGGAAGGCTGCGATTTGATCATCGGTCAGCACGTCTTCTACCTGGGCACGAGTGCTGGTCCGCAGGGTCTCGAATTCGGCCTTTTGGTCTTCCGTTAGATTCAGCTCGTCAGCAAGTTCTTCTAGCATGGCCAGCCCACGTCCTTTACGCCCTGCCCGGTGCTGCGCGAGCTGCTGTTGTTGTTCCGTAGTCAGAATTGCTTGCCCTGCTTCATGCGTGCCTTCCATGACGGTCCGAATCTCGCTACGCTGGGCATCCGTCAGGTCCAGTTCCCGTAGGGCCTGATGTAAGGGTTCGCCGGATTCTATGCTGGCTTGGGCGGCGCTGGCCTGCTCGTCTGTCAAAATCGCCTCAATCTGACTGCGGGTTTCGGTTCGTAGGCTGTCAAATTCAGCCTGCTGTTGTTCGGTCAGGTTTAGCGATTCTACGGCCCGTGACGGTAGGGCCTGAGCGGCGCGAACGCCCGCAATCAGGGTAAGAGAAGCGGCAGCCAGACCTAGAACCTTAAAGTTGATTTTCATCGAATTGAATTCTCCATGTGAGGATAGCCTTAGTTTAGGCAGCGCGCCCTGTAACTGCCTGCTAGCAAAGGTCACGAGTGAATCCGTGACTTTAGTCATGGACGGACGTGCCCAGAGGTTGGGGATAATGGCAATAGGTTGTATGGGGCTTGAATGCGGCGTTCAATTCAGTTTCAAAATCATCCGTTTCGGTTTTTGCTCTATCTAGAGTGGGCGCTACTTGCGATCGCACTCACCGGTCTGCTCATCCCCGCCCAACCGCTGCTGGATGGTCCACCCCAGTTTCAACGAATCCTTTTGCCATCGCCAATAGTGCCTATCGTCTGTGTGACCGCATTCGGACTACTCGGCCTATGGCTGCCCACTGGGCACCTGCTGAGCCGACTAGGGCATACCGCCCTGCAAATTGCGTTGATTGGGCTGACGGGGGTGCTGACACTGGCGGGCGGACGGCTATTTCCATTCATGTACATAGTGCTCGTCATTCGCAGCTGCTTTATGTATGGGATGGTGGGCCGTATTGCCATCAGCAGTATCTCTCTCACGCTGTTTGGCTGGGCCATGCAGCTACGCTTGAGGATGCTGTTGACCCTGATACCGCCCCGACCCGCGCGACTGCTACGTAGTGTTTTACCTAATCTGCAGCTCAACATATTGTTTCTGTTTGGCCTAACCTTGGTGTTTGTTGTTTTGCTGGTCAATGCCCTACTGACCGAACGACAAAGTCAAGAAAAGCTCAGACTTGCGAACCAACAGCTCAGGCAGTCTGCCCAGGAGATTGAGCGGCTGGCGATGGACCAGGAACGCAGCCGCATTGCCCGCGATATTCACGATTCACTCGGTCATTCACTCACGGCACTCAACATTCAGCTAGAGGGGGCGCTGAAGCTAGCCGATAGAGACCCTAAAAAGGCACGGACCTTTTTAGCTGAGGCCAAACACATGGGCTCGGTGGCCCTAAAAGAAGTCCGACAGTCCGTCGCGGCCCTTCGGGGCGAGGCACTCAAAGGCATTTCCTTAGAATCAGCGGTGGCAGAACTGGTGACGAATTTTCAAAAGGCATCTGGCGTAACGCCATCGGTCCATCTGGCACTGCGAACTCCCCTCTCAGATCCGGTACAGCTGGCCCTCTATCGAATCGTTCAAGAAGGGCTGACGAATATTCTCAGACATGCCAACGCCCGCACCGTCCGGTTAGACCTATCGACCCATGCCCAGCGGGTCATGCTGACTCTAGAAGATGATGGCGAGGGCTTCGACCCCACCCTGCTATCTACGGGGTACGGACTCCGGGGCATGCGAGAGCGGGCCGAGGCCTTGGGGGGTAGCTTTGCTCTCCACAGCCAGCCCGGTCAGGGAAGTTGTTTACAGGTTAGCCTGCCCCTGGGCAGAGCGGAGGTCGTATGATTCGTGTCTTGCTAGTGGATGATCAGAGCATTCTGCGGCAGGGGCTGGCGGCTCTGCTGGGTATCGAGCCCGATATTGAAATCGTCGGTGAGGCGGAGAATGGCAAGGCCGCGCTGGCGCTGATTGCAGGGCTATCAGACGCCGAACAGCCCCAGGTGGTGCTGATGGATATGCGGATGCCGGTCATGGATGGGGTGGCAGCGACGGGTGCGATCGCAACTCAATATCCCCATATCCAGGTGCTCGTCCTCACCACTTTCGACGACGACGACCTGATTACCGAAGCCTTACGCGTTGGCGCTAAGGGCTACCTGCTCAAAGATACTCCCTCCGAAGAACTCGCCGCAGCCATTCGCTCCGCTGCCAAGGGCTACAGCCAGTTCGGCCCTGGCATCTTACAGAAGATGGTCTCTGGCCTTACCGCCGTATCCGTTGCCGAACCCGAGATTCCCGAAGGCTTTGACGCCCTGACACCCCGCGAGAAAGAAGTGCTGCAGCTGCTAGGCGAAGGCGCTAGCAATAAAGAGATTGCCAAAACGCTGTACTTGTCAGAGGGCACAGTCAAAAATCACGTCACGAACGTGCTCAGCCGGTTGAGCCTAAGGGACCGTACCCAGGCAGCGCTGCTGGCGGTAAAGCTCCAGCCCTACTTTGAGCAGACGGACTGACCCGATACCGTCACTTCAGCACTGACAACTTGGAATAGACCCATCAAACTGTGTAGTTGAATAAGGAGAAATTCTCAGCTGGCCCAGTTTTGCCTCCTTGGGTCAACTGAGCAGCGTTCAGTTCTCTCTTTGGAGGGGAAGCAATGCAAATCGAACTGATACCACTTTTGACCATTCAGCAAGAACTTTACCAGCAGCCGAGCGGATTTGAACGCTTCCGCTGGTACCTGCAAACGCTACTAAAGGACGATAAAAGCGATGTCGATTTGTTCCCAATGGTGGTAACGAATCCAATGGGCAAGCCCCACGTTGCCAACTACGTAGATGCCTTAATTGCACTCGAAGCAGAGGCGATTGCTAAAGAGCAAATTGACGCTGCCACATCGCGCCTCGCCAAAGTATCCGACCCCTTCAAACTCGGCCTCACCGTCGCCGATGACCGGATGGGCGGTTGGACCAATCGCTTCTCGACTGACTTTGCACACCGATTCAGCTGTCAGGCCCAGCTCAAACGCCACTGGATATCCGCCACTTTTTGGACCAGCGAGTCTCCAACAGCATCTCTCATCAGAGAAACAGTGTTTATTGCCATCTACCGCACCAACTACATTCTGCAACATGGATTCCCCCGAACGCTGGCAGATATGATGGCCCAAGAAGGCGATGCCATGCGACAGGCAGGCTGCACACAGCCATCGCTTCCACCTGAGGACATGGACTATACGGAATCGGTCATTAGGCCATACCTAGCAGCAACAGACACGCCTACCCAAATGGTGTGTTTGTTTGGAGACGTTGCCGCCGAGTCTCTAGGCTACAAGCCCCAGGGGCTAAGTCCCAATGCTGGTCTGGCGCTAGCCCTGCATCAAGCCTCAACGAATCACATGACGGTGGCATAACCTAACCTACGAGCCTTGTTTGCGCCCTAACTGCACGAATGGATGGAAAAGATGTCAGACCTAAAAACTCAGGAGAACGACGCCAGCGTTGATGACTTCATTGCCTCAGTCGAGAATGAAGCGCGTCGCCAGGACTGCCTCAAGCTGCTCTCTATGATGAAACGCATTACGAAGAAGCCAGCAAAAATGTGGGGAACCAGCATAGTTGGCTTTGGCAGCTACCACTACACCTATAAAAGCGGTCGCAGTGGCGACTGGTTTGTCACCGGCTTCTCTCCTCGAACAAGAGATTTGACCCTTTACATCATGCCAGGGCTCGAGAAGTATGCTGCGCTGATGGAGACGCTGGGCAAATACAAAACCGGCAAATCTTGCCTCTACCTCAAACGCCTATCCGATGTGGATTTAGACGTATTAGAGGCGCTGATTGCACGCTCTGTAATGGATATGCAGGAAATGTATGGCTGTCGTTGATAGAACATTTTCTAGATACTTCCGTTTCGAACAAAGGGCTAGGACTAAGAGTCAAATCGTGATGATCTGAGTGTTTTGGCTCAATCTAGCTATGCATTCAAAAGATATTGTGCTATTAACGAGCTATGCTGATGGACCATAACCAACAATCTGTCAGGCTTCTCTTGACAGCACCCGAACCATCCTTATTTGAAAGTTTTCAAGCACATTTCTCAGAATTTCTGGATGTAGAAGTCATCAATGAACGCTTCGAGTGGGTATCACACTACGACTGCTTAGTTACCTAAGTTTTGCCCAAATTAACGTCAACATGCTCTGATTTGAGCAGTTGAGATAGGCCATGTATCCAAGGTCTG
>JBCBWI010000065.1:0-24542 GCA_039817185.1 Cyanobacteria bacterium J06648_16
CATTAGCTGTATTCAGCTGAGTAAACATCGGGGAAGTTAGGTACTTCCTCTTCAATCTGGGCGTCACCGTTTATACTGCCTCCACCGATACCAGCTCCACCCGCCCTTCAAACCCACCCCGCTCGGCCCGCTTCGCATCCTGAGCCAGCCGCACCTGCGCCGGGTCAATGCCGTAGGCATCCATCAGCGCCGCCATCACCTCCGCCACATCCGCCAGCTCCGCCACGACATCGGCCACCGTCTCAGCCGCTTGCACCTCTTCAGCCTCCTCCAACAGCTTGGCCCGCAGCGCCCTGCGGTACTCGGCCTCGCCCAGCACCCGCGTCTCGCAGGCCTTGCCCGCCTCGGCAATCAAACGGGGAATGCCGTCCCTGACCAGTTTGCGTTTGTCCATTGCCTCGCCTCAACTGTCACACTACTGGGGCTGCCTGAAAAAATCAGCTGTTTTGTCCCTATCCCTTGTCTAGCCAGCCCTTTTGACAAAAGGCGGGTCGAAAACCTGTAAGACTTAGCAGCTTTCGTTGTTAGGTTTGCAGCAAACCTTTAAGACTTAGCAGCTGATCTTGATGGATTTACAGCAAACCTGTAAGACTTAGCAGCTCTTGTTGTTAGATCTGCAGCAAACCTGTAAGACTTAGCAGCTGATCTTGATGGATTTGCAGCAAACCTTTGAGACTTAGCAGCTTTTGTTGTTAGATCTGCAGCTTTTGCTGTTAGGTTTGCAGCAAATACCTACCCATTTGCTTTGAACTGTCACAGTCATTTCGTAGCTGCACAGCGATAGATTAGGGGGCGCATGCATTCTAGCCTTGGGATAGCACTCATACAAAGCCCGGCAAGTGCGATCGCACCTGCCGGGCCAATGAGCAATACAAAGGCTTCAGGTCGTTATGCCGCCTCGGCATCCAGTACGTTGAACGCCAGGTTGTCGAACTCCCAGCCTGCGCCAGGGGTGGTGTTGTACTTGGTCACATACTGATAGCGCCAGGGAGCTTGGGCACGAATCTGATTGACGGGCGTGGTGCCGATCTCGGTGTTCGCTTTTTTAAAGGCGTGGAAGGCAACGCCCTCATTCTGCCAGCCCTGACCGACGTCTGGGTTCGTTGACAACAGAAAGCGGGTGGGGTCAGCGGCGGCGTAGCGATAGACAGGAACTGTGCCGTCCTGTTCTTGTCCAAAACCGTAGAAAGCGATTCCTGCACGCTTCCAGCCGCTGTTGATGTCAGGGCTGGTGGAATAGAGAAAGCGCCAGGGGGCTTCGGCATAGTATTTGTAAACGGGAACAAGCTGTAAGTTCATGGGGCTCCTTGAATGTGTAGATTTGCCTGTGGGTATCGGCGAAGCGCAATCGGTTTGCGTTCGTGCCTTAGGTTCATCAAATCGCCCAGTTTTGATTCCAGGCAAAAATAAAGAGGTACCCCTTTGGGTACCTCTTGGCTCAAAACCACCGTTGGTTCAGCAAGCGGTTAGGTGAGCGAACCGCCATCTACCCGACGAACGGCCACCACCGACGGTTTCGGTGCAGCGTTCTCGGTCATATCGGGCCAGTTAGACCCCAGCGGAACTTCACGGGTTTGCATAAACGGCTGGCCTGTCGTCGTCTGCATCGCATACTGACGCATTTCAGCGGCCATATTCTCTCTGATACCATTGCGTTCGCCGGGGTGCTGCGCGGCTAAGAACAGGGTTGTGTTGTCGGGGGTAAAGAAAGGACCCGTCATCTCGCACTCCATTGGCCCGTAGCCCAGCATCATGGCTTCGCCTGCGTGGTCTCCGCTGGTCGGAATAAACCATACGGAGTTGTTCCCATAGAGACCTAGCAGATCTTTTTGAGCGATGGGTTCACCCGCTTCCCCCACGCGGCTAGGCACGGCTTTGTTATGGCGACTGGTGGACATGTCGGTGACGATCACCAGATTGCCCTTGTTGTCAAACTCCATGTTGTCGGGGTTGGCAAAACCGGGACCGCCGTCTGCCTCTTCGCCGCCCGCAATAAAGGTTGACCAGGTGAAGGTCATGGCTGCTGGGTCGTTGTTGTCTTCGTTCAGCTTCATCAGCCAGCCGTACTCGTAGGGTACTTCGCCATTCGGGCCTTTGAAGATGGCCATGTCGGGGCCGCCGTCGCCGCCGGGCGTACCGGAGGTGTAGGCGGTGAACAGGGTGCCGTCAGCGGTGACCATCGTGTCTTCGGGGCGGGCGGTGCAGGTGGCCCCGGCGGCGTTGGCGGCGTAGTGGGCGTCGATGAGGATCGCACCCTGCTTTTCGCGGTCGTTGCCGTCGTATAGGTCCGCCAGTCGGTTGAACTGTTCCTTAAACGCCATTGCCTTGGCATCGTCCTTGACTTTTTCAAAGCCGCCCAGGGGTCGCTTGGGCAGAGTCACCATGCCGCCTGCCACGGTGCTGGGCATGACCGGATCGACCGCCGTATTTGGCGCAAGGGCAATCCAGCGACCGGTGCCGTCGGCGTTGAACTTGGCCGCGTAGAGCATGCCGTTGGTAAGCAGGCGGGAGTTGGCCTTGTCGCGGGGATCTTTGACGGTGTCGGTACTGACAAATTTGTAGAGGTGGCCGCCCCTGCGATCGCACCCCGAGTAAAACGCTAGCTTCTCCCCAGCGTTGGCGCGAATGCCCACCGCTTCATGGCGATAGCGGCCCAGCCAGGTGTGCTTCACCCCGTAGTCGTACTTGTTCGCCGGGTCCACTTCCACAATCCAGCCGTACTTGTTGCCCGCCAGGCCCAGCACGTTGCCCTGGCCTTCAAAGTCCGCGTCGAACTTCTTCGCCAGCGGGTAGAACGAGGTGCCGTCGGGATACACCTTCTCGGGCACCTGATTTTGAATGTTCTCTTCTGCGCTTAGGGCCGTGCCCCAAGGCGTGGTACCACCTGCGCAGTTACCGAAGGTACCGATGATGTTGGTGCTGAGGCCGTCAATATGACCGTATCCTTCTCGCTTTTGAAACACTGCCGTAGCGGGACCGGTGGCCTTGAGGTAGCGGCTGCGATTGTCCAGGCCCGAGATGCCGGTAATGCGGCGATCGGCGTCAGAGTTCGTGCGCACCCACTTGCCGCTGGCCTCGCGGCGAATAGAGATGACGCCCATACCCTGGTCGGTCAGCGCCTGCTTAGAGACTTCTCTGATCTGCGCTTTCATCGGGCCTTCGGGCAGGCGGTAGGCGTTGACTTCGCCGCCCTTGGCTTCTACTTCGGCCTTGACTGCAGCAAAGTCGGGGGCGCTGCCAACAACCGCTTCAAAGGTCTGCGACCAGGTATCGGCGCTGATGTATTCAAAGTTAATGGTCAGGTAGCCTTCGTCAGGGCCGGTGGGCACGAACGAAAGGTAGTCGTTGTTGTAGCCAAAGCGAGAGTCGCCGACGGCGTCACCCCAGGAGCCAATGACGTCGTAGGTGTAGCCCTCGGGCAGTACCAGGTCGTCTTTGACCGCGTACTGTGCGTAGGCGGCGGGCTGATCGGCGGGGGCAATGCCCAGGCCACCGTAGGGCATCGGGCCTTTGACCGGGTTGAAGGGGCGATGCCCGGCAGCGGTGGCAGGCGCGCTGCCCAAGGAACCGACGACACCGTTGGAGCGATTGAGGGGACCTAAGGCGCTCGCACTGGCGGTTGCGCCTAAAAAGACTAGAAACTGTCTACGCTTGAGACTCATGGAGTGTGATTGTCCTTTTCCTGATCGAGGTGAAGATAAGCGATGGACAACGCCAAACTCATGCGCTGTCCATCCTACAAAGTATTCAGATCAGGTTAAGACCCGGTGAACGCCGGGCTCAAGATTTGTCGCCCATGTTAAGGAATGGCAACGCTTTCGAGCAGCCGACTCAATAGCGCACTGGCCTGGTGCCCGCCGGTGGGAATTAGGCGATGGGCCAGCACGTTCGGAGCGAGCGTCTTCACATCGTCAGGAATGGCGTAGTCGCGCCCTTCTAGAAAGGCCAGCGCCTGCACGGCTCGATACAGCGCCACTGTGCCTCGGGGGCTGACGCCCAGGGCAATGTCTTCTAGGTCGCGCGTGGCCCGCACCAGGTTGAGCATGTACTGCTGGACCGAGGCTTCAACATTGACGGCGGCACATTGCGATCGCAACGCCTGCATCTCGTCCAAGGTAATGCAGGGCTGCAGATCCGCTGGCTTGACCGGGTCGGCCAGGTTTTGCAGCATCTTCAGCTCCTCGTCAGCGCTCGGGTAACCCAGGCTAAAGGACAGGGCAAACCGGTCCATCTGCGCCTCCGGTAGGGGGAACGTGCCCTGGTACTCCACCGGGTTCTGGGTGGCAATCACGAAAAAGGGATCGGGCACCCGCCGCGTCACTCCGTCCAGCGTCACCTGGTGCTCCTCCATCACCTCCAGTAGCGCCGACTGGGTGCGGGGGGTGGCTCGGTTGATTTCATCGGTCAGCAGCACGTTGGCAAAAACCGGCCCCGGCATAAACTGAAATTCGCCCGTGCTGGGGTTCCAAATGTTCGTTCCGGTGACGTCACTGGGCAGCAGGTCAGGCGTACACTGCACCCGCTGAAACTTGCCGTCAATGCAGCGAGCCAGAGACTTCGCCAGTAGCGTTTTGCCCACCCCCGGCACGTCTTCGAGTAGGGCATGGCCACCCGAGAGTACGGCCACTAGCACCAGCCGAATCGGCTCCTCCTTCCCCACGATCGTCTTGTTCAAATTCTGAACAATCTGGTCGATCCGCTCTCGCATAGTTGCCCCGTCTGCAGGTTTGACAGCTCTATGATGCCCCGATTTTTGGGTTTTGGTGTGATCTCCGGGCGTAATGCCAGCTCTAACATAGCCATGTCTCAGCCATGTCTCGTCCCTACATTCCAGGCGATATAGAGCGCCAGGTTCGATCTGAGGCAAAGAATCGCTGCGGCTATTGCTTGAGCCCTCAGCACCTGGTGATGGCTCGTCTGGAGATCGAGCACATTCTGCCGATATCGAGGGGAGGTGGTAGTGACCTTGGCAATCTTTGGTTGGCCTGCCCTATCTGCAACCGTTACAAAAGTAATAAAACTGAAGCTACTGAGCCTGAGACAGACCGGTTCGTGCCGCTTTTTAATCCTCGGTGCCAGCAATGGATCGATCACTTCACTTGGACCGATGACGGGCTACGGTAGGAATCACGCCTACCGGACGGGCCACTGTGAGCGCACTGCAGCTGGACTGCGATGAGGATGCGATCTCAGTTCGCAGCTACTGGGTTTTAGCAGGATGGCATCCGCCCACAGATTAGCCCAAGGGCAGGGATTTACTGGACAGGGTGGCGATAGCAGCCTCACAGTCAACCTTAATTTGCGTTTTGAGCGCATCGAGAGACTCGAACGTTTGCTCGGGCCGGAGAAAGCCTTCTAGGCTGACGGTGAGCGTGCGGCCATAGAGATTGCCGTCCCAGTTAAAGATAAACACCTCTACTGACTCGGATTGCCCCGCTACCGTGGGCCGGGTACCAATATTCATCACGCCTAGCTGAGGATATGAGGGACAGCGATCGTCCGTGCCGTATACGCGCACGCTGTAAACCCCCTGGCGAGGAACGAACTTGTCATTGGGAAGTTTGAGATTGGCCGTGGGAAAGCCAATGGTACGGCCTAATTGCTGACCCTGCACCACCCGCCCGGTGAGACTGTAGGGGCGACCCAACAGCTCCGTTGCAACGGCAAGGTCGCCGTCGGTCAGGGCCTGACGAATGCGCGAGCTGCTGATCCGCCCCCGACGGTCGTGCTTAAGGGGGACAACGGTGACGGCGACGCGGTGGCGACCCGCGACCTCACTCAGCAGGTCGGCGTTGCCCTGGCGATTTTTGCCAAAGTGAAAGTCGCTGCCAACGCTGATGTGCCGGGTCCGTAGCCCGCTGATCAAGATTTGCTCGACGAAGTCGATGGCACTGAGCTCCGCTAGAAACCGATTGAACGGTAGCAGCAGTAGCTGGTCAACCCCGATATGAGACAGCTGTAGCGATTTCTCTTCTAGGGGGGTCAGCAGCGGGCGAGACCGACCCGAAAAAAACTCTCGGGGATGGGGAAAAAACGTCACCACCGTGGCGGCTTCGGTTGCACCGGGTAGGGTGGCGACCGGAGATTCGCTGGGGGTGTAGAGATGGGCCGCGGTGCGATCGCTATAGCCAGAGGCCACGGTCGACTGCTCCAGGCACTGGCCCACGCTTTCCGCTAGCTGCAGCGGCTCATCGGGCAACCCGCCCTTGTGCAACAAGACAGGCTCAATGACCCGCTGATGCCCCAAATGAACACCATCAAAATTACCCAGAGCCACCTGTGTCGGGGTTTTGACCGTCGTTAGCGAAGAAGTAATCCACACACGTTACATTTTGACACAAATCTTCGACTTACACGCGCTTAGCCCAGATAGCCCTGACAGACCCGCCCGGCGCTCCCCATTGAGTATCTAACCGCCCAAATTTGGGCCAAATTTGGCCCAAACAAGCCCAGCCAGACAATCCCAACCGGATAGGGATTCAGACGCTGCCGTTTGCCTGGCACCTAATTCTCTTCCAGTACTCGAAATGAAGCCGGAATTGCCTGGTCGAGCTTACGAATCCCGTTGGGCGCTTCGGGATCGAGGCGGAGATGGGTAATGTATTTTCTGTGCGGGTTGCTGCGCCTTTTGAAGGGTCGAATTTTATTGATCGCCCGGTAGCTAAACTGCTTGATCTCTGACACCAACCCCGTTTCATCCATAGGACGTGGGGCAATCCCCAGGGGCCGGAGCAGGTAACGATTGGCAAACTGCACCCGGTCACGGCGCAGCTGCTGCGGCGAACGATAGCTTGTCGTCAGCGACACATTCAGATCCACATTTTCGATCCGGTGAGGCGCATTGCGGGGCCAGGCAGCGGCTTTACCAGGGGTTAGCAATAGCTGCTCGGCGTAACGGTCAAACTCGGGTCGGTAGGGCAAGAATTCGTCGTGCTCGTAGGTGTAAATGTCTTCCAGGTATTGTTGGGGCACAAACCGCAGATCCATCGCCGGATAGATCCAGATACGCTTTTGGCCGCGTAGGTGCCACAGCATATTCGCCGGGGCATCCAGATGGTAGTACACCTGGGCGCCGGGTGATGAGATCAGCAGCGTCGAGAAGTTGGGAATCGGTCCCCCCAGATGGGGGCAGTGCTGGTCCAGATGTCGGTAGAGTGCTGCTACCAGCTCGGCATACTCCGAGTAATGCGTTTCGATGGAGATGAGATTTAGCCAGAGCCGCCCTCGCGCTACGGCCTTCCAGATATCGCGTCCGGTTGTGTTGGGGCCGATATCGACGCTGTGCCAGTCGTCGCGGCGGGTCGGATCGGTCCCCATCGTGAAGGCCTGCAGGTGCGATCGCGGGTAGTCATCCAGCAGGGCCACCAGCGATGCCGTTTCAAATAGGGGTAGCTGGTCATAGCTGTGGGACAGCACCTGGGTCACCCGGCCAAAGTTGCTGTAGTCGTCAGCGCTCCATTGAATACGCGCGTCTTGAGGGGATTGGGTTTGAGAGATCATGTCAAGGTGGATAAAGAGAAAAGGGACAGTCGGTGGTTGAGGGCTTAAGCGACCCTGTCGAGCATCGGTGCCAGCCGTTCCACAATGGCCTGAACGTTCTCATCGCTCAGCATCGTGCCGTGCCCGCCGGGGACGTCGTAAACCGCCAGCGGTGGCTGTACCCGATGGCTCCAGCCCAGCTGTGGGTCGGTGTACATACACTGATAGGGCGTATCCCTGTCAGATCCGTCCCCTTTAGTGGCTCGGAACAGCACGGTTTTGCTCTGAATCGTACTGCTGGGACGATACCCCTCACAGGCAAAGAGAATGAGCGATCGCACCGGCAGCCCCTCTAACGCTGTAGGCAGCCGCCAGCCCCGATCGATGTAGAGCCGAAATGCCTGGGCGCGGGCATAGGTAACCCAATGCTGCCAGCGAGAAGAGATTTCGTAGCCAATCAGTCCCCGTACTTTCTCCTCGATCAGTTTCAGCCTTTGCCAGCTGTTCTTTTGTTGTTGCCAGGTGGCTCGAAACCGTCCCTGGCGCTGGGTCGCCACATAGTCACCTGTTTTCTCAGCGCTTACTTCCGGCGTATCGAGCAGTGCCAGCAATTCGACGGTCTCGTGGGTTTGTTCTAGCTGGCTGGCCACCTCAGCCGCAATAATGCCACCCGCACAGAGCCCACCGATGAGATAGGGGCCGTGGGGCTGCACGGCCCCTATCTGGCGAATACAGTGAGCCGCCATATCGGGGATGCGGCTGTGCTGGTTTGGTACCTTGGGGGCGCTGAGGGGACGAATGCCGTAGACGGTGCGGTTCAGCCGCCGCGCTAGGTGAATGTAGAGACCCACATCGCCATCGGCATCGTGAACCAAAAAAAGAGGCCGGGTCATCGTCGGATCTGAGCCCTGATTTAAGGTCGTGAGCGTCGTTGCCGCGAGGGGGATGGGCGCACTTTGTTCCAGCTTTTGAGCCAGCTGTTCGATGGTCGGCGCAGCCAATAAATCGGCGGCGGACACGGTGCGATTGAGTAGGCTTTCAAGCTGAGTGCACAGCCGAATCACCAGCAGAGAGTGGCCGCCCAGCTCAAAAAAGTTGTCAGTGATGCCAACGGACGCCACTCCTAGCACAGACTGCCAGACGGTGGCCAGCTGCTGCTCTAACGCGCTGCGTGGTGGCACCGTTAGTCGATGCTGAGGTTGGGGTAGCGGCAGTGCCTGGCGGTCAATTTTGCCATTCGGGGTTGTGGGCAGGGTCGGCAGCTCAACAAAGGCTGACGGCAGCATGAACGTCGGCAGGCGCTGGCCGAGAAACTTCAGCAGCGCTGCTCGGTCGAGGGCTTGTCCGGGATGCATAACGATGTAGGCGACCAGCCGCTTGTCTCCTGGGTGGTCTTCCCGGGCCAGTACAGTCTGTTGTTGAATGGCCGGGTAAGCATCTAGGGCGGTTTCAACCTCGCTCAGTTCAATGCGAAAACCGCGAATTTTGACCTGGAAATCGACCCGACCCACGAACTCGATGACGCCATCAGCGGTCATGCGGACCCGATCGCCGGTCTTGTAGAGCCGAGCACCGGGCCGAAAGGGGCTCTCAATAAAGGCTTTAGCCGTCTTTTCAGGCAGGTTGAGATAGCCTTGGGTGACGCCGGGACCGCCGATATAGAGTTCGCCCGCTTCCCCCGTGGTCACAGGCACCAGCTGTTCGTCTAGGACATAGGTCTCAGCTGCGCCAATCGGTCGACCAATGGGCAAATCTGTTTTGGCGTCGTAGCCCTCTGCCTGTGTGTCATACAGAGTCGTAATGACGGTCGCTTCGGTGGGGCCATAGGCGTTGATCAGGCGCGGGGAATGTCCCGTCTGCCCCACATAGTCAAACCACTGACGACAAGCCGATAGGGAGGCCTTCTCACCGCCGAACACTAGAATTCTCAGACTTTCTGGCAAAGCCGCCTGCAGCTGCACCAGGCCACTCACCAGTTCATGCCAAAAGGCAGTTGTGAACTGGATGACGGTCACCGCTTCGGCGGTGATGAAGTCAAGAAAGGCACGAATGGAGGTGGCCATCTCGTCCGATCTCAGCACGACCGTACCGCCGGAGATCAGGGTGGGGTAGAGCTCCGAAACAATAAAGTCGAAGCTCATAGTAGAGAATTGGAGCATGCGATCGCACCGATGCAACCCAAGTGCTGCTGCCATTGCCAGACTATAGCTGGCCACGCCCACATGCTGGGCCATCACCCCCTTGGGATGGCCGGTCGAGCCCGAGGTGTAGATGACGTAGGTGAGGTCTTCTAGACCCACCGACACCTGGGGATCGGTGATGGGCTGAGACTGGGGCCAGTCGGTATCTAGACAAAGGACCTGCGAGACCTGGGCAAACTCGCTAGCCAACGCTGACTGGGTCAACACAATCCGGGCATCGGCATCGGACAGAATATAGCGGCGTCGGGCCTCTGGATAGGCCGGGTCGATCGGCACGTAGGCTGCGCCAGCCTTGAGCACGCCGAGAAAGGCCACTACCATATCAAGACTGCGGTGCAGACTAATCGCAACCAGCTGATTCGGCCCCACGCCCCGACCGATCAGGTTATGGGCGAGCTGGTTGGCCCGCTGGTTTAGTTGGGTGTAGGAGAAGGATCGGCCTTGATGGGTCAGTGCGATCGCATCGGGCGTTTTTACCACCTGGGCCTCAAACAGCTGGTGCAGACAGACGTTGGCAGGCTCAACCGATTGAGCATAGGTCGATGGCACGACCTTGGGGGGCCGCTGCCGAACTGGCAGCAGTGCCGTGGGAGTATCAGTGACTGGCATTGCAAAACCCTGAAGTAGTGTGAGGATGGTCCGTGGGAAAGCAGGGCAGCCTCGGTACGGGCTGCCCACAACGGTCAAGTTGTTGTTTGGAACAGCTTTAAACAGGTTTTGAACAGTGGTTTAGAATCGGCGGCGCTGAATCGGCGGCGCTGAATCGAGAAATTGAAAAATGGAGAGAAAGCTAGGCTTGAAAGCGAGTGTTTTCGCTGCATACACGAGGTCGTGATCGCAGATATATTGTTGTCATTACCCCTACGGCAACAACAACATGCTTGACAAAGAACAGGAATCAGGCGTCAGGTGGTTTGAACGATATCCCCCCCAACTTGTTCCATCAAGTCAGGAGTGTTTGACTCGACGATGGCCCTTCGAAGCCCCAGGTCCCGTTTTATTCGATCGCTTGCGCTTGGCGTAGGGCGGCTTGTGGGGCTTCTCGCAGGGGGTTAGCTGGGCCGGGCGATTGCAAATTTTGATCGATTTTAAATGGGCTAACACGTCTGACGGCATGCCCGCTGGCAGGTCTACCGTGCTGAACTCGTCAAAAATCTGAATCTCGCCGATATAGCGGCTTTCGAGGTTTGCTTCGTTTGCGATCGCACCCACAATGTCCTTAGGGCCTACCCGATGCATACGACCCACGTCCATGCGGTAGCACTGCATCGAACCCACCGAGTGCTTCCCCTTCTCCATCGGCCAGTCCCCTGAACGGGCCAGCTTAGGTCGGTCCGACTTCTTCGATCTTTTCTCCGCCTTCGGGCGCAGGGGCCGCTCTTTTTGGGCTAAAAACGCCAGAGCCGCCGCAATTTCAGTAATCTCTAAATCCTGTTCCTGCTGATAGCGTTCGATCAGGTCTTCAAAGAAGGTAAGATTTTCGGATTCAATCGTGTCCGTCACCAGCTGCTTAAACTGCGTCACCCGGCGATCGGCAATGTCTGCCTGACTGGGCAGCTGCATGGGCTCAATCGGCTGCCGAGTCGCCCGCTCAATCGTCCGCAACATGCGCTTCTCACGCGGCGAGATAAACAAGATGGCCTGGCCGGATCGCCCGGCCCGGCCCGTCCGACCAATGCGATGCACGTAGGTCTCGGTGTCGTAGGGGACGTCATAGTTCACCACATGGCTAATGCGCTCCACATCCAGACCTCGCGCGGCCACGTCAGTCGCTACCACAATGTCCAGCGATCCCTTTTTCAGCCGTTCGACCGTTTTCTCCCGCAGGTTCTGGTTAATGTCCCCGTTCAGCATGGCGCTGGAGTAGCCCCGAGCCTCTAGCTTTTCTGCCAGGTCTGCTGTGGCTAGCTTGGTCCGCACGAACACGAGCATCGCATCGAAGTCCTCGACTTCGAGAATGCGGGTCAGCGCGTCGAGCTTGTCCATGCCCGACCCCTGCCAGTATCGCTGGGTGACGGTTGAGACCGTAGCTGTCTTGGCCTTGATGCGGATCTCAATGGGCTCGTGCAGATGGCGATTGGCCACCCGCTGTACCGCCTTGGGCATCGTAGCTGAGAACAGCGCCACCTGCCGGGTCTCCGGCGTTTTTTCTAAAATCGTCTCCACATCTTCAATGAAGCCCATCCGTAACATCTCGTCGGCTTCATCGAGCACCACGGTCGAAAGGTTACCCAGCTTCAGCGTGCCCCGCCCCAAATGGTCGAGGATGCGACCAGGGGTCCCCACCACGGCATGAACGCCGCGCCTGAGCTGCCGCAGTTGAGTACTAATACTCTGACCGCCGTACACGGGGGCAATGTGGAACCCATCCAGATAGCGGGCGTAGGTCTGCATCGACTCAGCTACCTGAATGGCGAGTTCGCGGGTGGGCGTCAGCACCAGAATCTGCGGCTCGGTGCGCGATAGGTCTAGCTGACTGAGCAGCGGCAGCGCGTAGGCCGCCGTCTTACCCGTACCAGTCTGCGCCTGTCCTAAAATGTCGCGCCCCTCTAGTAGCGCGGGAATACTCTTAGCCTGAATCGGTGAAGGCGTTTCGTACCCTACCTGATCAATCGCCTGCAAAATTGGCGGAGCCAGCTCAAGCTGCTCGAAAGTCGTTATTGTTGACGTCATACCACCTCTGAACATGTCGTTGCCCAGTGGTCGTTGTAGCCAGCAGGCGAAAAGCAAGTCTCTAATTATACGGTATGAATTGGGGTAATGTGCAGGCTCAAGACATGTTGCTAGTGACTGACATCCCATCGCTGCTGCTGCAGGCTGAGCAGCTGGGTTGGGAAACGTTGGATTTATCGAACCGTGGGCTGACCGCGCTGCCACCTGAGATCGGTCGCCTGACAGCGCTGCAATCGCTCAACCTGTCGGGCAACTGGCTGACGGCCTTACCGATCGAATTCGGGCAGTTAGAAAAGTTGCGATCGCTCGACTTGGGAACCAACGAGTTCTCTAAAATGCCCTCAGTGTTGTACGCGCTGAACCAGCTGGAGACGCTGATTTTCTGGAACAATCGCATTGCCGAAATTCCGCTAGGACTCGCGCAGCTCCAAACCTTAAAGCATCTAGACCTGGGTGAAAATGCCCTCACCACTCTACCTGACGAAATTGGGCAGCTGACTCAGCTCACCACCCTGGAAATCAGTATGAACCGTCTATCAGCTGTCCCGCCGTCAATCAGCCGTCTTGTCAACCTGCAGTTCCTAGACCTCAGCGCTAACCCGATCGACGCTTTGCCCACCTGCCTGACCCAGTGGGTGGCTCAAACAGGGCTTGAGATTGAGCGGTAGTGCATTCAGTCCTGCATCAGCTGCTGACAATCGATCTCTCCTGAGCAGACCGGCTCTGGAAAAGAGAACTGGGCCAGCAGCGTTGGACTAATTTCGCCAAAATGGCCAACATTCTGTTCCCCGACCATCAGCGTCGCGGCCCGGCCTGAAATATAGCGATTCTCGTGACAGGTCTCTAGCCTGTAGGGAACCTTCAAAGCTTTGAGCATCGTTTGTACGTAGGATTTTGCAGTTGCAAAGGAGGCTCTAGCGTCTAAGCAGGCGAAACTCCACAAAAAAGTCTCGTAAAGGGTGCCGTCTGCGCCAGATTGAACAGCCTGTCCGATCTCGTAGATGTTGAGCGGTTTAGGGGCGCTGATATGGTGCGAGAGAATATCGAGAATCCCTGGCTGCAGACTGCCGCGAACGCTGCTGTGGGTTCGGCTTTTCGCATTCGCTGCGATCAGGCGCGAGGGCTCAAATAGAGAGAGAATATCGGGATCGGTGAGAATGAAGCTCTTTACCTCCATCAGCTGCATCCGCCGCGCCAAATCGCTAATCCGCAGCACGTAGTCATGTAGCGGTAGCCCACTCCCCAAGTGAAACTTAATCGCGGTGGGCTCTGGTTGCAGGTTATCCGTCCCAATCGCCACCATTAAATCGCCTGCCACATCCACATCACTGAAAATATCCGTGCGATAGGTCGGAATGTGGACCTGACTCGTTCCCTTGACCATCAGGTCCATGCGCTTGAGATGCAGGCCCAGATCCTGTTTGGCAATGGCTGTTCCCAACGCTTCGTTGATCGTCTTGGCTGAGAAGGTGATGACCTGCCGCACCAGGGTTGGGGTAGTAAACGTCCCGTGAGGATGCTCGATCACCACTGTCTTGACCGTAGCCCCCGTATCCAGAAAGTTGTGTGCCAAAATATTGAGCATTTCGCAGACTGTTTTCTGAGAAATGCCCGAGACATCGACCAACAGATTTTGGGTGGTGGTCTTGATTTCGCCGACGCCAGCCGCATTAACGATGGGGGGCAGTGACAGAATTTGGCCACGGCTGTCCTGTAAAACGGGCACGCTGTCGTGGCCTGCCAGGGCCGACCCATAGCGTCTACCGTTGGGGTGGGTCGTCAGAATCGCTTCAGCAGATAGGGCGGTCTGACCGCCAATGGGCGTGAGTTTAACGTCTGCTCGATTAGCGGCGGTATAGGTAACGTCACCGGTAATCTGGTCGAGGTCATACAGGCCAATCGCAATCTTTTTGCGCTGGCGGCCAAAGGTATGGGTTACTTTTTCTTGAAATTGGACTAAAGAAGCGAGAGCTGCCTCGTCGAGGGTGATATTCTCGACGACTAGCGCCCCAATGTAAGGACGCAGGGGCAGTACCGGCGGCAAGACCTTGAGGGTTCGGCCTGAGGCCGGCAGGGCGTCAGGCACGGTGCGCTCAGTGCCACCATAAATATTCATTGCCCGGGTAAAGCCCTCTGCGGAGAGCAGGTCGGGCCGCTCTGCGGTCACATCGACCGTCAGCTGATCGGGTTCTAAAGCAGCCTCTAAGCCGTAGTAAAAAGCCCGATCAGCCAACGTTTTCGGTGTGATCGGCGTTAGCCGTTGCAGATAGGGCAAAGGGAAAGAAACGGTGGGCATAGTCTACAGAATTGGGGAAAATAGGC
Source organism: Cyanobacteria bacterium J06648_16 (assembly GCA_039817185.1). Lineage (GTDB taxonomy): Bacteria > Cyanobacteriota > Cyanobacteriia > Phormidesmidales > Phormidesmidaceae > CAWUKV01. Next base: position 14,676 of record JBCBWI010000065.1, read on the forward strand.
CCCGCCAGGATCAGCGGGCAACGGTCGGCAGGGAGATGTCAGGACCAATCAAATCGGTTAGCGTATCGACGTTGTACAGCAACATGGCAATGCGCTCTAGGCCCAGCCCCCAGGCGATCACGCTGCGGTTTTGATAGCCTAGCGGTGACAGCATCTCGGGCCGAAAGAGTCCAGAGTTGCCGACCTCCAGGTATCGATCGCTGGGGGCGTGATAGGCCAGCACTTCGAGGGATGGTTCCGTGTAGGGGTTATAGGTTGGCTTAAACTGCAGGTCTTCAAATCCGAGCCGTTCGTAAAAATACTTCAAATAGCCCATCAGCGTCCGAATGCTGAGCAGTTCGCCAATCACGACCCCTTCAATTTGGTGAAACTCGGCCAGGTGCGTCCGGTCAGCAGTCTCGTTGCGAAACACGCGATCAATCGAGAAGTATTTGCCGGTTTGGCCCTGCAGGTCGTACAGCTTACGGGCGGTAGAGGCTGTTGTATGTGCCCGCAGCAGGGCACGGCTGGCCTCTGCCTCGGTCCACTCATCGCCGTAGGCCTGCTCGTGGATGTGCTTAACCGCCTGAATCAGATCTGCATCATCGGGCAGTGGCTGGCGCTGCGGCTGTTGCAGATAGAAGGTATCCTGCGCGTCGCGGGCCGGGTGATCCTGGGGGGTAAACAGGGCATCAAAATTCCAGAAGGCCGACTCTACGATCGGGCCGGTCATCTCATCGAAGCCCATATTGAGGAAAATATCCCGAATCTGGGTGATGCAGTCACTTAGACAGGTGGCCTGCCCGTAGAGGATGTCGGGCACCTCATCATGGATGTTGTAGGGCTTAAGCTGGACCTCTTGCCAGTCGCCGGACAGCAGCAGTTCACTGGTGAGGCTGGTCACGACGGGCTGCCAGTCCAGGTCTTTGAGGCTGGGCTGTACGGTGAGCAGGTAATCGGTGTCGGTCTTCTGGCTGATGTAGCCCTGGTGCTCTAGCCAGGCCAGGTGGGGATTTTGGGGCGCAACGGTTTGACCGGCCGATACCGCATCGAGCACGTCCTGGCGTTCGAGGTAGTCGGTCAGCACCTGATCGGCTTGGGCTTGGACAATCTTGGTGCCGTTGCGCTCGACGATATCGACGGCATGGGCCGACTTGAGGGCGCCGAACTGCAGGCTAAAGTCGGCACCCACCAGGGTCGTGAGCGTACTCACCTCGACAATGCCGCGCTGCAGCTTGGCCGCCAGCGTTGCGCCTGGCAACCGACCGTTTAGGGCGGTGCCCTTGTGAGTCAGTGCCCAGACGGCATTGGTTTTCTCTTGCCACTGCAGGTAGTCATCGAGCGCGCCGCTGAGCAAAAAGCCTTTCGCAAAATTGAAGTCGAGGCCGTGGGTCTGACAGTGCGATCGCAAACTCTCCACCCGCTGATAGGCCTGCAGACTCTGCACCAGCGCTCGCTGTTTGCCAGTAAACTGCTGTGCGTCCACCATAGTCAGGCTCCAAAATTGGGCTCCCAATGCTAGCCAGATTATAAGGGAGTGTGGGAAGCGAGCGCCTTGGCCGCTTGAATACACTCGGCTATCGGTGCATCGGTTTTAATCGCCTGAGCTTCAACATGAGTACGCGTCGCCCGATACCCCGCTTCCTGCAACGCCTGAATGAGCTGCTCCCGCTGAGGAATGTCCAGCTTCCCCCGGCGACCAATCTCACCCAGCGGATAGTAGTAGGGCGGCATCTTGGCCTCACGAACCATCAGCTGAATCAGCCGAGCATGGGCCGCCCACCCCCAAAATTCGGCCAGTCCTTCCATCTTTTGCAAAAAAGCCACGTCGTGTAGCGGCCCTAACCACAGCGGCCCGCTCACCACTGGCGGATTAATCGCGACATCGCTTGGCAGGTTCGGTTGACAGGTGCAGCCCACCCGACCTAGCTGACGCCAGGAAACCGTCTGAAACTGTCCACACCCGTGGCAATAGGCTAGAAACCCGTACTGGTCTGAGTCCCAGTCCTTGCGCATCACGAGACGAACCATTACCCGATGAATCTGACCGTTGAAAAGCGAAAACACGGGTTCAATGTGCATTCCTCGGGAGGCAGCCTGTTGCGCCACGCTACCAATCAGCAGGCGCAATCCCTGCTCATGGACCGCCGGATGACTGCGCGCATAGGCGCCGTACACCTGCAGGCTTTTGTCCGGCGCATGACCGCCCGTTGTCCGCCCATCGGTGCTGGTCAGGTACAACAGGCCCCCCACTTTGGTCGCCCACAGCCCCGTCTGCAAAAACGGCGTAGGGTTACCAAAGCTGTCAATATCGACCAGGTCGTAAAAGTCGCGCTGCTGATAGCAGCTAAAAAATAGCTGGTTCGCATCCTGGTGCGTCACTCGAAAGCTGCGGGGTCGCATCCCGACGGATAAATTCTCGGCCAGCACTGCTCGCAGCTCGGGATTCCCCTCATTAGCCCATACCCAGTCGGCATCGGCTTCGAGCTGGTAGCGGAGCGATCTCACCCCACACCCGGTCATCGCATCTAGGACCCGCAGCTCACCCCGCTGCCGTCGGTAGGTCGCCGCCGCCAGTACCGCCAGGTCTCGTCCGATCTTGCTCTTGGGTCGATAAAAGGCCTCGCCAATGCGAAAACGGGCCTGCCCCTCCTCGACCCAATCCGAGGTCGCCATCATGGCCGATACCGTGCAATCAGACCATCGATCACCGCCTGCAGATCGGCCTTGTCCAGCGTTGTAATCGCAAACACTTCCTGCACGGATTTGCCTTTACGCGCAATCAGCTTGTGTCCGCCGGGGATCGGTACTGACGCTTTGAGCCGAAACTGGGTTGCGTTCGAACGGGCTCGCCCAATCACCGCTGGCGTCAGGGTGGTGATTTGCGGATGTTCCGCCAATTTATGCAGTAGAGCAATCAGTCCTGGCAAGTGGGTCGAGTGGGTCAGCACAACCCGACCAGAGGAGCTGTGAGAAGAACGATTGCCCATGGTGAAAGCGGCCTTTCTAGATTGCTCAGTGCTATTAGAATGCCCGATATCAGGCTCGCTAGAGGCAGTCGCCCATAGTCACATTCCCTAAGCTTTTTCTAACGGTGCCATCGTCAGCCCAGCCCGCGTCAGCTGCGAATGATACAGCTCTGCCTGCTCTAACGGCCCTACCCAAACAATCGCCTGACCCTCATTGTGAATCTTATTGGCCAGATTCCAGGCCTCGTCAGGGGTCATATTGGGAATGTATTTAGTCAACGTGCTAACCACATGCTGAAAGGTGTTGAAATCGTCATTGAGGACAATGATCTTATAGTTGGGATAGGTTTTGCGCACCACGCTGGCAGCCCGCTCTTTGACGGCTGTGGGCGAAGCCGTAGCGGCTCGAACGCCAGCAACGATAGCGCTAGCGGCTGCTGGGAGTGATATCGAAGTCATAGCGATGCAGTTTGCGAACTCAACTTAGACCTAACTGTTCACATAGGTTAACAAATTGAGCTAGTTTGATTAAGCCTCCAACCTTTTTCCCAGACCGCTTTTGTCATGGATTACCAAATTGCCTATCGGTGTGCGCTACTGTCTAACGCGGTCTATCAAGAGCTAACCGACAGGGCCGCGTTTCCAGCCCTGCCAGGTGCCACAAAAACCTTTTTTAGTAACCCCGAGACCGATACCCAGCTAGCTATCCTGACCACGCAGGAAGCCGGTCAGTCGGTTGGCTACATCGTGTTTCGCGGGAGCGCAGGCGAGGCCGACTGGCGCATCAACCTATCCGTACGGCAGGAGGTATTTGACCCCTCTAAGCGGCCTGACATGGATAGAGAAGCGATGGTCAAAATGGTAGAAGACAGGGTAGAAGCTGAATACCGTCAGCAGGTCAAAGCCGTGGCCCAGTCGGTCGTAGAGACCCGCGACCTGATGTATCCCGACGAGTATGCAGACCCTTCTCGTCCGGTCAAGATGCACAGCGGCTTTATCAAAGCCTATATCTCTGTGCGTGAGCAGATTCACCAGCAGGTACGGCAAAGCGGCATCACCCAGTGGTGGCTCACCGGCCATAGTCTGGGGGGAGCCTTGGCCTACCTCTGCGGGCTCGATCTGCAGTACAACTTCGGTCTCGCCGTGCAGGTCTACACCTTCGGCGCACCTAAGGTCGGCAATGAGGCCTTTGTCGAGTCTTACAATCGCCGCGTCCCTAATACTTGGCGGGTTGTTCATGGCTGGGATATTGTCTCGAAGCTGCCCCGTTGGTGGCAGGGTGACTATCAGCACGTCGATGCGCTATTTACCTTTAAGCGCGGCTTCAGCTGGCGCGTCATTTCGGGCAGCATCGAGGACCATCGCATGACCAACTACATTCGGGTGTTGAATGAAGCGGTTAGAAAGCGGTGAGTTGCGATTGCAGAGATCCCCAGCTCATCCAACAGTTTATGCCCCTGTGGGGGTGGGCCTATCGCCATTACTTTCGGGTACAGACCCACGGTTGGGAGCATATTAATCGGCAGCAACAGATGATGCTGGTCGGTGCTCATAACGGCGGCCTCGCGGCCCCCGATCTGCCCATGTTTTTATACGACTGGTTCCGGCGCGTCGGCTACGACCATGAAATTTATGGGTTAATGCATGCCAAGGTGTGGCAGGCTTACCCCGACTTTGCCGCCCTGGCAACTAAGTTTGGGGCGATTCCCTTTTACCCTCGCAATGCCCTGGCTGTGCTGCAAAGGGGCGCTAGCGTACTGGTCTACCCTGGCGGCGGTCAGGATGCGTTTCGCCCCCATCGACTTCGCGATCGCATTTGCTTTCACAATCGTACGGGCTTCATCCGCCTGGCGCTGTGGCATTCGCTGCCCATCGTACCGCTGATTTCTTGGGGGGCCCACGACACGTTAATCGTGCTGGCAGACTGCTACAGCCAGGCCAAACGCTTGCACGCGCTGGGGTTACCCTGGCCCTTTGGCATTGACCCAGAGGTGTTGCCCATTTACCTGGGCCTGCCCTGGGGGCTGGCCGTGGGTCCGGTCCCTCACATTCCCTGGCCGGTGCAGATGCACACCCGCGTTTGCCCGCCGATTACCTTTGAGCGCTACGGATACGAGGCCAGTCGAGACAAGCCCTACGTGCAAGCCTGCTATCACCAAGTGGTGAAAACAATGCAGTCGGCCCTGACCGCGCTGAAACAAGAAGTAGAGTGAGGTGCTGTGTAGGCTGTCCCCATAAAGATTGGAGAAGCTTGTCGCATTCTCTCCTCAAAAAAGAGGTCGCTCTGTCCAGAACGACCTCTCTAGGTTTGTTGTAACCGACAAGCTTACTTCTTCTTTTTGCCAGTCTTTTTATCCGACTTCTTCTCAGTCTTCTTAGCTGCGGGCTTTTCCTCGGCAGGTTTCTCTTCGGCCTTTTGTCCCGTCTGGGCAGCGACCTCATCCGCAAAGCTCACCTCGTTCTTCTCGATGCCCTCACCGAGAACAAAACGAGAGAATCGGCGCACCTGAATTTTCTCACCGATCTTAGCGACTGACTGAGTAATCAGCTCTTGAACCGTGATGTTCTGGTCTTTGATGAACGGCTGATCCATCAAAGACAGCTCTTTCAGACGCTTGCCGATGCGGCCATCGACGATCTTAGAGCGAATTTCTACCGGCTTATTAGCCAGGTCTTCGCGCCCCATTTCGATCTCACGCTCGCGCTCGACCATGTTGGGCGGAATCGCATCCGTATTCACCACTTCAACATTGGGGCAGGCCGCAATTTGCATGGCGATATCCTGCGCCAGGGCCTTGAAGTCATCTCGCCGGGCGACGAAGTCAGTTTCGCAGTTGATTTCGACCAGCACGCCCACACGGCCACCCGTGTGAATGTAGCTATGAACAAGCCCTTCTGCGGCCACCCGCCCTTCTTTTTTACCGGCAGACGTGATGCCCTTCTGGCGCAGCCACTCAACCGCCTTCTCAATATCGCCGTCCGTTTCCTTCAGCGCCTTTTTGCAGTCCATCATGCCTGCGCCAGTCATGTCGCGCAGCTCTTTAACCTGTTTTGCAGAAATGTCTGCCATGTGTTTTCTTCCTAACTACGCCACTATTTCGTCAATACGCTTACTCGAAAAAGGTTAAGAAAGGGTCAACGGTTCGCTCAGTATTGACGGACCTTTATGACGCGCCTTCTGCTGCAGGCTCAGGTGCCGGTTCGGGTGCCGGTTCGGGTGCCGACTCAGACGCGTCGGGCACCTCGCCTGCATCGTAATCATAATCCTCGGCGGGCGGTTCGTAGTCAGCGTAAATGTCATTGCCGTCATCTGCGCCGCTGCCGCTGCCTCGGCCCCCCTGGCCGTTAGATCCTTCAAAGATGGCGTCCGCTAGCCGACCTAAGATCAGCTTGATTGAGCGAATTGCATCGTCGTTGCCGGGGATGGGCACATCGACCACGTCAGGGTCGCAGTTGGTATCCAGTAGCGACACGATCGGTAGCCCGAGCTTCTGGCATTCTTGAACGGCGTTGTACTCACGCTTCACATCGACAATGACCACCACATCAGGAATGCGGCGCATCATCTTAATACCCCCCAGATACTTCTGCAGCTTTTCTAGCTCGCGACGCAGTACAGAGGCTTCTTTCTTGGGGCGCAGGGCGAGCGCACCCGTCTCCTGCATGCGCTCTAGCTCTTTGAGTCGGTCTACCCGAGTTTTGATCGTGGCCCAGTTGGTGAGCATACCGCCCAGCCAACGCTGGTTAATGTAGTACGCGCCGCAGCGGTTGGCCTCTTGGGCAACGATGCCCGCAGCCTGACGCTTAGTACCCACGAATAAGAACTTCTGCCCTCGCTCGGCAGACTTGCGCATAAAGCTGTAGGCGTCTTCTAACAGCGTTGCGGTTTGAACGAGGTCAATGATGTGGACCCCGTTGCGGGCAGTGAAGATGTACTGGTCCATCTTCGGGTTCCAACGACGAGTTTGGTGCCCAAAATGGACGCCTGACTGAAGCAAGTCAGCCAACGATACAACTGGCATATTTTTTTCTCCTGTTCGGGTTAAACCTCCACCTGGCGTGAACTCCTTGGGGCAAACCCAAAAAGCACCCGAAAATCCAGGTGTGCGTAATTTTTTCAGCTTGACTAGGGTAGCACGAATGGCCGGTGGCTGTGTTGCGGCAGAATCACCAGGGTGGCTGTCACAGATATAGAGCGGATGGGCAACCTGTATTCAAAGAGGGATGACTTATCATTAGAAAAAATTGATATGCCCTTGAGATTGCAAACGACCTCAATATCAGCCGTTTTAGAAGGATATTTGGTGCTTTATGACTGACTCACAACGCCCCCCTTCGGCACCTCGCGTACCGCCACCGCCACCGCCGGGTCGCCCCGCTAAAAATGCGCCGCCTGGACATCGGGCAGCTGCACCGCCGCCGATGCCTAAAACGGCTGCAGGGGTGCGTGTAGGGGGCGCGCTCACGCTAGAAAAGCTAGTGCGCGAAGCGTTTGACAAAGGTTACTCCGACGTTCACCTGGGCGTTGGCGAAGTGCCCCGCTTCCGCAATCGGGGTGAGATCGACACCACCGACTATCCGGTTACTGACGAAGCGACCTTCTACGGCTGGTTGTCTGAAGTGCTCAAACCCGATCAGATTCAAGAGTTCAAGCAGACTCTAGACTTTGACGGCGCGGCCCACTTTGACTTCACACGGGTTCGGATCAATATCTTTGACACCATGCGCGGCCCGGCGCTGGTCATGCGTCTGATTCCGGTCAAAATTCTGACGATTGATCAGCTCAATCTGCCGCCGGTTCTTAAAGATATCTGCCACTACCACAAGGGGATGGTGCTGGTCACGGGGCCGACCGGCTCGGGTAAGTCAACCTCGCTGGCGGCGATGATTGACTATATCAACACGGAGATGCCTAAAAACATCATCACGATTGAGGACCCGGTGGAGTTTGTTCATGGCAGTCGCCGCTCCCTGATCAAGCAGCGTGAAGTCGGCATCCATACCCAAGAGTTCAAGAACGCATTGAAGGCCTCCCTGCGGGAAGACCCGGACGTGATTCTGGTGGGTGAGATTCGAGACCGGGAAACCGTTGACATTGCTCTCAAGGCGGCTCAAACCGGCCACCTGGTGTTTGGAACGCTGCACACCAACAGCGCTGTGAAAACAGTTGAGCGGATTCTCGGCATGTACGAGCCCGATCAGCAGTCTGCTGTGCGGATCTCGATGGCGGAATCGCTAGTCGGTGTCGTTGCCCAGGGCCTTTGCCGCACCACTGACGGCAAGCGGGCGGCCTTCCACGAAATCCTGATCAACACCGACGCGATTAAGGACTACATTCAGCGCGGTCAGCTGGATGAGGTCGAGGCGCTGCTGCCGAAGTGTACCTTCGATGGCATGTGTAACATGAACCAGTCGCTGTACTCGCTGTATGAGTCTGGGCGGATTACAGAGGAAACCGCTCTGGAGATGTCACCCCGTCAGAATGAGATGGCGCAGATGCTCAGAGGTCGAGTTTAGGCTGAGATGTTGGTGACGAGAGGGTGGGGTGGTTAGGAGGTTGGGCGGTGAGGGGGTGTTTGTGGCTTTATATTGCTTGAGCTTCCACTGCTGCTTTCAACCGATCACTCAACCATCCATCATATTTCTCATAAACCGGCAACCGCGCTGTGAGCGTCCATCCGTGGGCTGCTAGCAGCGCGGTTATCTGTGTGTGGCTGCTGTGGGGATAGTCGGGGTTGACCTCGTCAATAGGGCCGATGCCGCCTAGGTCGGTAGCGCCTGCTTCTAGACAGGCCAGCAGCATCTGGGAATCGCGCACCAAATTGGGAGGGATCTGGATGGCGATATCGTCTGACAGGATCTCTCGGGCGAGTCTGACGGCGGTGAGGAGGGTGTAGTCATCGCAGCTGTAGCCGGTGTGCGCTTGGGTGGTGCCGGGCTGGTGGGGCTGGAGGATGACTTCTTGAATATGGTGGTAGCGGTTGTGGAGGGTTGCGATCGCACCTAACCCTTCTTCCCAATCCGACTCACCTTCCCCTAATCCCAGCAAAAGCCCCGTGGTAAATGGAATCTGTAACTGCCCTGCCCATTCCAGCTGCTGTAGCCGCACCGCAGGCCGTTTGCTGGGCGCGTGTCTGTGAACCGTTTGTAACAATTGCGGTGTCAGCTGCTCTAGCATTAGGCCCATTGATACATTGACTGCTTTCAGCTGCTTCATTTCGTCGTAGCTCAGGGGGCCAGCATTGGTGTGTGGCAAGAATCCCTTGGCCAGGGCCAGCTCACACAAGTCGTAGATGCGCTGGAACCACTCAGCCCGTCTAGGACTCTGGGGGTGTACCTCACCGCTGAGAATCAGGATTTCTGAAACCTCGGCGAGCCCGTCGAGAATGGCCTCTGCTTCCGATAGCGTCATCCACTTGTCCTGCCCCGGCTCGCGCCGAAAGTTGCAGTAGGTACAGCGGTTGAAGCACTCGTAGGTAGGCACCAGGGTGTAAGCAGGGCTGTAGGTGAGGGTGCCTTTAAACAGCTTTCTGCTGGGCGAGTCAAGCATCATCGGTGGGCAAATCCAGCAGAAACGTTAAGAATTCTCATTTTGCTGCTTTACATGAAGGGGGGATCCTCTGCATCAGCGGGGCTGTCTCAACTGTGTACAAAAGCTCAAACCCATATGCAGCATTGAATACAGTGTTGAGATTGCTGAGTGAATTTACCTATCGGAGAACCTGAATCTTTCTCAGATTTCGCGTAACCTGCTTTACAAAACTAAGCAGGCAGATTAATATGTTTACAGACAGCTGAGCAAACACTCCTGTCTTATTCGTACCTAGACATAGGATTCATAAATCATGACAACTACTCTACAGCAGCGCGAAAGCGCTAACCTGTGGGGTCAGTTCTGCGAGTGGATCACAAGCACCGA
>JBCBWI010000066.1:0-24273 GCA_039817185.1 Cyanobacteria bacterium J06648_16
TACATCTGGAGTACTACCGAGAACGATATGCTCCAATTTGGCTACCCAGTCCTGACAGATTCGTCGAAACTAATAGCGATCGCTCTGCGTCAGAGCGAGCAGTGGTGCTGGGTTTTGGCAGCAATGCTGCTGTCATGATGCTAAGAATGCTCACTGACAATATATTAGCCCGCTAGCCCGTACAGCCTTGAACCGCACAACGGACCCAGACGACTCTGTTCTTTTACTTGTGGACTTTGCTTGCGATCTCAGATTGGGACTGATATGACTTTACTGCGCCCCCACTCTCGTCAGTTTGTGATTGGCCCACGCTCATTTCAGGCCGACGAGTCTTGGCGGTGCCTGCCACTCGAAGAGGGCGGTTGGCTGTCCTACAGTCCTAGCCTCCGTATCGTCACGGCAACCTCTGCTGACGGCCACCGCTACTACCTATTAGGGCTGGCCGTTGAGACCTTAGCAGGCAGAGGCGCACCTGCTACGACAATAGCTCAAACCCCCAGTGCCAAGATACCCAACTGCTACGCTAGCTGGGCCGGGCGTTGGCTTTTATTGGGCAAAGGCCAGATCCATCTAGATGCCAGCGGCCTGCTGGGATGCTTCTACGGTGTCGATGGGGCTGGGCAGCGATGGGCCTCTAGCAGCCCGGCGCTGATGCAACAGTTTCTCGCAGCGCACGCTACAGCGGATTGTTATTCTAAAACGCTCGTCCACGAGCGGGGAATTTCCTGGTTTCCGCCGCCAACAACGCCGATAAAGGGGCTGACGCGACTGCTGCCTAGCCAATGTTTAGATCTGCGTCGGGGGCAGGTGTTACCGCGTCCGCTGCTGCCACCCATCGATTCGCAGCGCCCCTACGCAGAGGCCGTTGAACAGGTCAGAAGCAGCTTACTCACCGCACTGCGCGGACTGGCCGGTCTCGAACAACCGATCTGGCTAGGGCTGACGGCGGGCTACGATTCTCGGCTGATGCTGGCCCTCAGCACCCAAGCCCAGCTGCCCGTTCAACCCTTTACGCGAGTCGCTGCCAGAATGTCTGTAGCAGACTATTGCCTGCCGCCCCAGCTCGCGCAGACGTGCGGCTATCGCCACCGTTTTCTCAAAGGCCACCGTCGTGGTTTAACGCGCGCGCCATTACTGCATCAGCACAGCGCTGGCTACGTCTCGACGGGAGATGCAGAACCTTTTTTACGGGGCGCGCGCGACGGCTTGACGGGCATTGCTATCGGTGGACATGGGTTTGCGATCGCAAGCGGATTTTCTCATTTGAGAAAGCTGCCCGCGACCTGCGAAGAGGCGCAAACCGGTGCCGCACAAATCGCACGGGTAATGAGAGAGCCGCCAAACTCACCGGCTATCGCCGGGATTCGCTCATGGCTAGACTGGGCGCTCCAGCATCCGCAGGCAGGCTTAGACTGGCGCGATCGCTTTTTTCTGGAGCAGCGTCAGGCCGGGTGGCTGAGTGCCAAAGAACAGGTCTACGATTTGCTCCCCCTAGAACGATTTCCGATTCTCAATGCGGCCTGCACCTACGCGCTGCTGCTCGGTATTCCTGAACGCCAGCGGCTAGATTCCTTAGTGCAGGCAGACCTAATCGCGCAGATTAGTCCCGAGCTAGCGGCCTATCCCTACAACCCCAAGGACGCTCACTTTGGGCTGCTGAGCGCAATCGCCTGTAAAGGTTTCCACACCCCCCGCTATTTCTCTCGCAAAATCAACAACAAACTTCAGCGCATCACCCACGCCGTCGTTTCGCCCCTCGCCCCAGGCTAGTGGCCTGCTCCCCCTCCTCCCCTCGCCCCCTCTCCTCACCACCCTCCCACCGTGCCCACCCCAACTCCTCCCCCCGCCACCCAGCTCAAACGAGCCGCCGTCAAAGGCGCGCTATGGGCAGCAATTCAAAACTGGGGCAGCCAGGCCAGCTCATTAGTGGTCTTTTTTGTCTTGGCGCGGCTTCTGCAGCCAGAGGCGTTTGGTCTCGTAGCCTTGGCCAACGGATGCCTCGCGTTTATGCAGATTTTTTTAGAACAGGGCTTCGCTCAAGCGCTCATACAGCGCCGCACCCTAGAGCCAGAACATTTAGATACGGCGTTTTGGACGAATGTTGCGATTGGGGTTGTGGGGAGCGGTCTCAGCTTGGGGGTGGCAGGCTGGATCGCCGCTGGGTTTAGTCAGCCGCAGCTTGCGCCGATCCTGCGCGGGTTCTCGCTGATATTCTTAGTGGTTTCATTACGGGGAACCCAGCAGGCGCTGCTAGAGCGACAGTTTAACTACAAAGCGATCGCGGCCCGCTCGATCTTTGGCATTGTAGCCGGGGGCGCGGTGGGCATCGGCATGGCGGTCACGGGTTGGGGCGCCTGGAGCCTGGTGGGGCAACAGCTGACCAGTCGGGCAGTGGGCACGCTGGTACTTTGGATGGCAAGCGATTGGCGGCCTCGCCTGCGGTTTTCATGGTCGCATTTTCGGCAGCTGTTTAACTTTGGCAGCAGCCTACTAGCGGTGGGGTTTGTGGGCTTTTTCAATACGCGCATTAACGATTTTTTGATTGGTTACTTTTTAGGCCCGGTGGCGCTGGGCTATTACACCATTGCCTATCGGGTGCTGCAGGTGTCTACACAGCTACTGGTAAGAACAACCAGCAGCGTCGCCCTGCCGACCTTTTCTCGACTGAGCCACGATTTGCCTCGCTTTCGACTTGCGTTTTGCAGCGTGACGCGACTAACAAGTGCGATCGCGTTTCCCCTTTTCATCGGTATCGGCGTGCTCGCGCCGCAGCTAGTGCTGCTGCTATTTGGTCAGACCTGGCTACCAGCGGTGCCAATTGCTCGCTTACTGGCTATTTCCGGCATGATGCGCTCCATTTCTTTCTTCAAAAGTTCCGTGCTCATTGCCATTGGTCAACCGATTTGGACCGTTCGCCTGAAGTTGCTGAGCGTCGTGGTTAACTTGGCTGGGTTTGCGATCGCCTATCGCTGGGGGCTGCTGGCGGTCACCGCAGCCATTGTCGTTCGTGGTCTCGTCGTTTTTCCTATCGGCCAGTGGGTAATCTCTCGCTTGATCGCGTTGTCGCTGAAGCAGTATCTGCAGCAGTTCGCCGTGCCACTAGTGAGCGCGATCGCCATGATCCCAGTGATGCTAGCTGCCCAGTGGGCGGTGATTTCGCCCGTCGAAACAGTCTTGCCGCAGTTAGGCAATCCAATTCTATTTGACCTGCTTTCTCTCAGTGTATTAAGCAGTTTTGGCGTGGGCAGCTACCTGCTATCGATTCGCCTGCTATCGCCTCAAATTTTCCGCGACTTTTTGAGGATTGGCAGATTGCTGCGATCCAAAACTGCGCATCAGAAACCCGCATAGAAAAATTCCTTTTCTGGCATCTATCACCCAAATTGCGATGATTCAAACTGAAACAGCTCCCGCTAAACCGTGGTCAGCCACACCGTTGTTAAAGGTTCACCGTCGCCAGTTTGTGATCGGTCCCCGCGCATACCTGTCCAGTCCAGACTGGGAACAGATTAAACTCTCAACCGGTCAAACCCTGTCGGTAGATCCAGAACTGCGGGTAGGAAGAGCGACAGATTTAAATGGTAACGGTTGGATTCTGCTGGGTTTGGCCGTAGAGACCCGGTCCGATTTCGCCAACCCCTTGAAAGAGATTGCTCAGCGACAGACAGCGGCTATCCCCACACTTTATCAGGGTTGGGCTGGACGCTGGATCCTGGTGGGCAACAATGGCGTTCATCCTGACGGAGCCGCTATGCTGAGCTGCTATTACGGCCAAGACGCAGCGGGTGAAGTTTGGGCGAGCAGCAGCCCGGTACTCATTCAGCAGGCTTTAGAAAAACCCACATCGACTATCGGCAAGGGCGAGCATGACGCCTGGCAACCGTCAGCATCGGCAACGGTGACCGGACAGGTGCGCGGTATTTCCTGGTATCCACCGCCCTGTTCGGCCATCCCTGGTGTCTTTCGGCTGCTGCCGACTCAGGTGCTGAATCTGCACCGGGGTGACTGCCACCCGCGTGCCTTGGTGCCGCCGCTGTCCGAGGTGTTGTCCACTAGGTCATTTGATACTGGGTCACTGGATATTAAGCAAATGCCCCCAGGCCAGAGGGATCATGCCATTTGTGCTGTCTTGCAGCAGCGGATTCAAACCGCGCTAACGAATTTGGCCGAACTCAATGCGCCCCGTCCGCTGACGCTGCTGCTATCTGGTGGACGAGACTCGCGGTTAATGTTGAGCATCGCGGCCAATGCCGGTCTGCCGGTTGAGACCTACACGCGCCTTCATCGGCGAGCAACGCTAGCGGATCGGCTGTTGCCCCCAAAGCTAGCCCGCATCGCCGACTATCCTCATCGTAAGCAATACCAGCGCGAAGAGATACCGGGGCGTCGTCAAATGATTTTGGCCCACGCTGGATATAACCTGTCTTGGCTATCGGCAGAGGAGTTTTTGCGGGGCGGCAGCGACCCACTCACGGGCATTGCGATCGCAGGTTTTTGTGCAGCGCTGGGGCGCGATCGTCTGATTCCCACCGCCTCTGCAAAAACGGCCACAGGAGCAGCGATCGCCGCCCATTTCTGTGAAACGAGCCCTGAACTCATCGCAGCCTTCGATGCCTGGGTTACCCTGCGTCAAAAAGATGCAGACTCTTGTCTGGATCTGTGCGATTACTTTTTCTTAGAGCAGCGCACTGGCGGTCGAAAAGGCATAAAAGAGCAAATTTTTGATCTGTTCAGGGCCGAACGGGTCGCCCCGCTCAACTGTGCCCACATTTATGCCCTGATTGGGTCACTGAGCCCAGAGTTTAAGCTCAATGCCCAGTGGATTCCCCACACGATTCAAGCCACCACGCCGGCTCTGCTCAAGTACCCCATGAACCCGCCAAACAGGTACTTCGGCCTGCTGCGTAACCGCTTGTTTAACAACCGCTTTTATCGGCGGCAGCTTGGCTTTATGTCTTAGTGTTACTCATCCATCGTCTTCAAATGATTTCATCTGTTCGTATCCCATCAGACAAATCATCGGACAACTCCCTCAATCTTTTTCCGCCCCTGGCCATTTTCTACATCGCCAGCTTTGTCTGTGAGATGGTCGAAAAGTGGAAACATCCCGGATTTACCTGGGGATTTGTCATCTTAGCTAGCCTGTGCGTTGTCACAGGCATCAACCGGCTGAAGTTCTTTCTATTCCTCACGGCCTCCACCGCCTATATTCTGCTGTTTCGCTTTCCAGAGGTGGCGAACCACGTTAATTTTCTCTTGGTGCTTAACCTCACGCTCATGGCCGGACTGCTCGGCTCTTGGTGGCAGCGGCTCAGCGCCGCAGACTATGCCCGCAGAATGCTGCCGTTTTTGCAGTGGGCGCTCGTTCTGGTATACGTCATTACGGGTTTTCACAAGCTCAATCAAGATTTTTTTCATAGAGAAGTTTCCTGCGCGGGCGACCTAATCTATGACTTTATTCCGATGCTGAGAGCTACCACGCTCGGCGTACCTACCGCCCTGATTTTGATCGGCGCAGTGGGCTTTTTAATCCATCGACTGACGGGCAATCCGCTGAAGCGCCTGCCCCGGTCTCAGCAATTTGGGGTGGTGATGGTAATCTCGCTCAGCCTTGCCCTACTCGTGGGCACCTATCTCACCCTGGAAGGCCGCTTCCCGCCCCTGCTAAAAACAATGATCATCTTCCCCTTAGCGGCTGGCGTGATTGCCTGGGAGCTGGTGGGTGGCTGTCTGTTGCTTTTACCCAGGTGGCAAAAGTTCGTGCTGGCGCTGTCGTTTACCATGCACGCCGCGCTAGCCCTAATTGGCTTTGTCGATTTTGGCAGCTTAGCCTTTACCCTTCTGTGGGCCTTCATTCCACCCAATTACCTCCGACTGCTACAGCAGCCAGTCCGGCTTAAGGGAGGCATGAAAGGGAAAGAATATGCTCTCTCCCGCCCTCTTGCTTACTATCTAATTGTCCTGTTTGGCGGCTTCCTCGCCGGAATCCACTACCGGATTTGGCCTGTTTTTGGTCACATGAACTTTCTCCACGGCATGATTCTCAATGTGGCGGCTGTGGTCTTTTTCTGGCCGGTGCTGACCCGGCTATTTTCTAACCAGCGGCTGCCGTGGCCGGGGGTGGAGATTGTCAACCGTCGGCAGCTAGCCACCGGTCAGGCCGTTTTTGTGTTGTTTTTGTTGTTCTATGGCATGACGCCCTATCTGGGGCTACGCACAGCGGGTAATTTCTCCATGTTTAGCAACCTCCGGACTGAAGGCGCAGTATCTAACCATCTGTTGCTCAGAAGCAATCCGCTGAAGATATGGGGCTATCAGGAAGATATCGTCAGCGTACTAGAAATCGACGATGAGGCCGCCAAAGTCGGTCATAAGTATCGGCCGCTGAAAGGGCAGGCGCTGCCCACAGTGGAGTTTAGAAAGCTGGTTCGTAAGTGGGCAGCAGCCAACTACACGGTCCCGATTACGTTTGTGCATAACGGTGTAACCTACACCAGCCAGGATATTGTCAACGACGCGACCTGGCAAACACCCCTGCAAACCTGGGAAATGTATCTAATGGATTTCAGAGTAATTCAGCCAACAGGGCCTAACCAGTGCCGCTGGTGAGCGCTATTAGAAGACAACTTAAGCGCTAAAGGAAGAGGGGGCTTCGAGGCTCCCCTTCTGCTCTGCGAGTTCCTCAAATCTCCACAACACTTTCTTTAAAATGCCTAAGGTCAGCATCATTATCCCCAGCTATAACAGCCTCGACTATCTTCCAGAGGCTTTGGACAGCGCTCTACAGCAAACCTTTAGGGATATCGAAGTCATTATCGTCAACGATGGAAGTACTGATGGGACCGAGCAGTGGGTGTTGGCTCAGGCTCATCCGCAGGTAAAGCTATTTTCTCAAGAGAATTTGGGCAAATCCGCCGCTCGCAATCGTGGCCTGGCTGAAAGCACAGGGAACTACGTTGCCTTTCTAGACGCTGACGATATTTGGGAGCCGACTAAGCTAGAAAAGCAGGTTCGTTGCCTAGGGCGCAATCCTCAGGTGGGGCTGGTTTATACCTGGACTGCACTTGCAGACAGCCACGGACGGCCAACAGGACGCATTCTAGCCTCTACGGCCTCCGGCAAGGTGTGGAGAGCATTGGTGCTCAAAAATATTTTGGCCTGTGGGAGTACGCCGATGGTGCGCAGGCAGTGTTTTGACAAGGCCGGCGGGTTTTCGCCTGACCTACCGCTAGCGCAGGATTGGGACATGTGGATTCGAATTGCCAGTCACGATGAGTTTGCCGTCATCAAAGAACCTTTAGTGCGCTATCGCAAGCACGATCGCAACACCAGCACGAAGTGGGCGTTGATGCATACCTGTAGCTGTTTGGTATTAGAGCGTGCGTTTAAGGCTGCGCCTGTACCTAACGCCGAGATTGCCGATATCTACGATCGGGCGCACACCTCCCTATATCTCTATTTGGGCTGGCTCGCGATTCGCAAACAGGCCGACGATCAGGCGCGCTTCTTTTGGCAAAAGTCTCAAGAAACCGCCTCTAGCGGATTTTCCAAGGATACCATGCGACTCCGGGTGACGCTGTTTGTTCGAAGATGGCTGGGTAAAGGAAACTATTATCGCTTGCAAAAAGTCTTTTATGGGCTCCGTCGGAGCCTATCGACGCTGCGAGTTTAGCGAGAGAAACAAAAGCACCTATAGGCTATGAAAATTGCATTTTTAGTCAGCCGATTTCCCGTCCTGTCTGAGGCCTTCATCGTCAACCAGATCACGGGTTTGCTGGATCGCGGGCATCAGGTGGATATTTACGCGCTGTCGGGTTTTTCAGGTGAACCCACTGTGCACCCGGATATTGAGCGCTATGATTTACGCTCAAACGTAACCTACGTGCCGCGATTACCCGATAGCTTCGGCGTCAGGACGTTGAGCGGGATACCAGTCGGTCTGCGCACAGCGACAGGCGACCTCAAGCTCTTTCTGTCTGCCCTCAATGTTGCTCATTACGGCAAAGCAGCTGCATCGCTGAGGCTCCTGCACCTAGCGTCGGCATTTGTCGATCGGCCATCCTATGACATCATTCATTGCCAGTTCGGCACCTGCGGGCTGCTAGGGCTAGCGCTGCGGGATATGGGTGCGATCGCAGGCAAGCTGGTGACCACCTTCCGAGGGTTTGATATCAGCGAATACCCCCGACGGCACGGCGCAGCGGTGTATCAGCCCCTGTTTAAGCAGGGCGATTTATTTTTAACCAACTGCGAATTTTTCCGGCAGCGAGTGATTGACCTGGGCGGTGCGGCTGACAAAGTATGGGTACACGGTTCGAGTATCGACTGTGAAAGGTTTGGGCTGGCCGCCTCAACTTTGAGTGCCGCGCAGATCGAACAGGGCGACACTGTACGCCTACTGACGGTGGGGCGACTCACCGAGAAAAAGGGAATCGAATACGGCATTAGGGCCGTGGCCCGGCTGGTGTCGGCTGGCTTTCAGGTGCGCTACCACATTGTGGGCGAGGGGCCTTTGCGAGCCGAACTCACGCAGTTGATTAGGGCGGTTGGCCTGGAGAACTGTGTGTACCTGCTGGGCAGCCAGCCGCAGCCAGCGATTGTAGCGCAACTGCGCCAGGCCCATATTTTTCTGGCGCCCTGCGTGACCGCGCAAAATGGCGATCAAGATGCCCCGGTGAATACGCTGAAGGAGGCAATGGCAACCGGGTTACCGGTCGTCAGTACCTGGCATGGCGGAATTCCGGAACTAGTAGAAGATGGCGTTAGCGGCTATCTGGTGCCCGAACGAGACGCCGCGGCGATCGCGGACAAGGTCGCAGACCTGATTGCCTACCCAGAGCGCTGGTCACCAATGGGGCTGGCAGGTCGGCGAAAAGTGCTCGCGAACTATGAAATCAATCATCTGAGCGATGAGCTGGTAAGGCACTATCAGCAGCTCCTGCAGGGATCGCCAGCAGCGCCGGAAGCGGTCCCGCTGGTGCAGCAGCGAGACCGCGTCATGCTTTCTTAAAGGCTCAATTCTCCAAGCCCAACTCTCTAAACTCAATTCTCTAAGCTCGACTCTTTGAACGAAATCGATTACCCAGAACCATGCTTGATACCACTGTCACTCTTGTCGTTGTCCCCCGCGAGCGATTTAGCTACACGCGCCAGTCACTAGAAAGCATCTATCAGAACACACAGATCCCCTTTGAGCTGATCTACGTCGATGGCAATTCTCCCCCGGACATTCGGGCCTATCTGGAATCTCAGGCGGAGATTAGGGGCTTTAAGCTGATCAGGACCGACCGCTACCTATCTCCTAACCACGCTAGAAACATCGGGCTGGCTGAGGCGACAACTCAGTATGTGGTCTTTATGGATAACGATGTCATTCTCTCGCCAGACTGGCTGCAGCAGCTGATTGCCTGTGCCGAAGAGACTGGGGCAGCTGTGGTGGGGCCGCTGATGTGTCAAGACGAACCGGTGCATCAGGTGGTCCATTTTGCCGGGGGAGAATCCCACGTCTGGGTTGATGGCAGCGGTCGGCGGCGACTGCGAGAAAAGATGTATTTGCAGGGCAAGCGCGTTGACGAGGTACGCAGTCGGCTCCAGCGTGAGCCGACAGAGCTGGCTGAGTTTCACTGTGTGCTGGTGCGGCGCGATATCTTCGATCGCCTGGGCCCGCTAGACGAAGGCATGATGAACACTAAGGAGCACTTAGATTTTTGCATGGCCGTACGTGAGACTGGCGAGCAGGTTTACTTTGAACCAGCGTCGGTGGTCACCTACGTTCCGGGGCCTCCCCTAAAGCTGAGCGACGTGTATTTTTACATGCTGCGTTGGAGCAATGACTGGACGATGTCGAGTCTGCAACGCATTCGCGAGAAATGGACGCTGGCAGAAGACAGCTACTTTACGACTAAGTATAAAAAGCTAGGCTGGCGACGCCGACAGACGCTGATTGATCCGCTGGCGCGACGTTTGCTGTTGGGGGCGGGCAGTCGTTTCTTGGTAAAGGTTATAGGTCGGTTGGAACATCCGATCAATCACTATGTCACGCGTCGATATGCACGGAAATGATCCCCAATTATATGTTGACGAAGCCTCTTGCGTAGCCCTCATCCTAAATCCCTCTCCCGCGGGAGAGGGACTTTGAGATTCCTGTAAGAGAGGGAGAAGGGGCTGGGTTTCGTGCCTAAACCGAAACCTACTCATTAAAATAGCCGAAATAGGAACCCAAATGGCCCCAAGATTCGATCTAGGAAGTCAAAGTTGTCACCAATGTTACCGCGAGAAGAGGGCTTAACCACCACGAGGTCGCCCTGCATCAGCGTGGTCGATACATCGCCGAAGGCAAAGGCCTGCTCAGCCAGTCGGCCATCCGGGGCCATGCGGTAGAGAACCAGCTCGTTGGCATCGGCATCGGCAGTCAGACCGCCCGCCGCTGCGATCGCAGCGCTCACATCGGCACTGGGCGTAATCTCAATTTGTCCGGGTTGTTGTACTTCACCGGCAACGTGAATAGTAATCGACTCCGGCGCGATTGTTGAGGCCAGCAGCATCTGCTGATCGACCGTACTAGCGTTGGTTACTTCAGGAACGATGATCTCATCGCCGTCAAAAATTAGCAGGTCGGCTGCCAGTGAGCCATCTTGAATCGCTTCCCAGAGATTTACATTAACGTCTGTGGGTGCGGCGTCTAGACGAGCCGCCCGACGGATCGTGATATTTTGCAGATCTGCGTCGGGCGTAATCCCTCCCGCAAGCACCAGCGTATCGCTGAGCGTGAGGGGACGTCCCTCTTCGTCTCGTGTAGCATTCAGCAATCGTGGCCCAGGCTCTAAGACAGCTCCGGTAACACTCACACGGACGGGACTGAGCGCGGTCACTGTGAGTCCGACCTGAGGTCGGCGTACGTAGGAGCGGAGCTGTTCAGTCAGTTGCGGAATGACCTGGGCCGGTGTCAGACCGCCGACGTTAACGTAACCAACCAACGGCAGTTGAATGGTCCCGTTATTTGAAACAACATGATCGCCCGACAGTTCTGGAAAGCCCAATATGACTACACTGACGCGATCCCCGGTTTTCAGCGGGACAGGAGCTGCCTCAGCGATGCCGACAGCGACGCTTTCGAGCCTATCTGCCACCGCTGGGGCAGGAGACGGTAGTTCGGGCAGATGAGCCTGAGCGGGTCTGCCCAATGCAGCGATCGCCGTTGGCAACATTACTGACAGAAGGCCAGCTGTAACTGCGGAACAAGAAGAGAATAGATGACTCATTGAAAGTGTCGTTGCTCCGTAGGGCTTCAAGATTTGTACCGATAAGATTCGGGTCGAGAGTATTCGCATCCTTTCTGCGCTTAAACAACGCGCAGAAAGGATATGTAGATGGATATGTCAAAAGATGGATCTGGGCAGCGTGGGGTTCCGCAGTCACGCGTTCATGACACATGGTTCGAGATTCGACATCAAAAGATGCTCCCTGAGCCGATCTTATGGCCAGCTGTTCTAAATTTCCATACAGCAGAGAACTAGTCTTCACGAAACTTTTGATAGACGAGCAGGTCTACAAGTGTGAATCAAGCCGTGCCGAGACGGAATCGCTTTATTGTCTTCTCCTTTAATTCTCGCGAGTAAGTAGCTAGGAAAAGTGATTTGTAGGATATTCGACCCACTCACGGATTCCCCCGGCTTTGCCTTGATAAAGGGGGCTAGGGGAATCTCCAAAATGAGCAATACCGTAAATAGTTTTGCTGGCCTACTGAGATGCGAAGTGTTGATGGAAAGTAAGGCGCAGTATCAGAAGCAGACGATATGAGCGAAAACAAATTTTAAGTGAAGCAACTCAGTTAACCCCTTTACATATACGTCCTAATAATGCGACAACCTGTACTGACTATTTTCTATCAGTTCAATCCTTGGTGTTCCTCCATTGGAGGGATTCAAACCGTTGTTCGAAACTTCATTAAGTTTGCGCCGCCTAGCTTTAATGTCAGGCTGGTAGGCACGGGGACCCGGCAGATGCCTGCAGGGCGATGGTATCAGCAAACGATAGATGGGCGGGAGCTTCTGTTTTTTCCGCTATTTAACTTGGAAAACGACGATATTCGTCGCTGGCTACCAACCTCGGTTAAGTATACGCTGTCTCTCCTGCTTAAAAACTTTGAATCAGATTTTATTCACTTTCATCGATTAGAGCCCGCTTTAGCCGCCCTAAACTGGTCAGGGCATAAATCGCTGTTTATTCACAATGATATTCGAACAAAAATAGCGACAACGGGAAATGGAGGGATTCTCTGGCAGCGATTTCCCTGGGCCTATTTTGCGTTAGAGCGACAGCTGATCCACCAGTTTGACCACATCCTATCCTGCAACAGTGACGCGACTGGTCTGTATCAGGCGGCTTATCCTAGCATTCGCGATCGCATCACCACGATTCGCAATACCGTAGATGAAGATATCTTTAAATCCCTCTCAACGGCAGCGGCTGACCGGCAGCGGCAGGCGTTCGCACACCAAATGGGCCTGCCTGCTCAGACTAGGTTCCTGCTGTTTGCCGGTCGTCTACATCCTCAGAAAGATCCGAAACTGTTGGTCAATGCTTTCTCTAGGATAGCTGCGGCAGATACCCACCTGCTCATTGCTGGAGAGGGGGAACTTAAACCGGCACTGAAAGCTTGTATTGCTCAGCTGGGACTCGAGCAGCGCGTGACATTGTTGGGTGCGGTCGAGCAATTGCAGCTAGCCCATCTCTATCAGATGGCAGATGCCTTTGTTCTCAGCAGCGCCTACGAAGGACTCCCCATGACCGCCCTTGAGGCACTTTCCTGTGGGTGCCCTATCGTAACAACGAAAGCTGGTGAGACACCTCGGATTTTAAAGCCTCTGACGGGTGAGGTGGCTGCTGAGCGGACGCCTGAGGCCTTTGCAAATGCGCTTTCAGCGGTCCTGAATCATCCACGCGAGCAGGCAACAAGAGCCTGTGTGACCGCCGCAGCGCCCTTTGGGGCCAGTCGGGTAATCGGTGCACTTTATCAGAACCTGTGGCAGATTTGGCAGCAGCAGCGGTCTCAGCAGACGGTGACCGTGCCGCTAGTTTCGTAGCCAAGACTTTGACCGTTAGACGACTTGCGTGAATGGAAATCAGGGAAGCTCGGAAAATTTATCCTTCGCAGGAGCTTATGAATACTCAGTCAGCCACATCTACCATCAGTGCAGAAAGTCCCGTTCAGCGACGCTCTGGCACCGTAACCGATTGCGTTTCGACAGTGCCGCGTCATCATGCTGGCACTCGAGCCCGGGCAGACACGGTTGTTGCCCTCTATATAGATGAGCTAAGAGGATACGGCGCTGATCGAGTTGTCCTCAAGGTCGCGAATGGTCTAGCGCAGAGTGGTCTCAGCGTCGACCTGGTCCTCGCTCGTCGACGTAACAGTACGGGACTGAGCATTGATCCCGCCATTCGTGTGATTGAGCTGGGGAGTTCTCGGAACAACCTATGGCGTAACATTAGCGGCCTGGCTACCTACTTGAGGGCGCACCAGCCGACGATTTTATTTTCGACGATTCACTTCAATAATATTGTTACCGCTTCGGCAATCTGGCTAGCCAAGACCGAAACGCGCTTGGTGCTAAGGCAGGCAAATACACTGCGACGACAGCTGAAGGATTATCCTTTTCCGATTGGACCTTTACTCAAGATCTCTGTGCGAATAGCATACCGCCAGGCCGACATTGTTGTTTGTCAATGTCATAGCATGCTGACAGATATTGTTGGATTTATGCGGGTCCCGCGTGAAAAGGTGCAGGTCCTATACAATCCGACGATCACGCCAGACATCTTTGTCCAGGCAACGGAAATAGTTGACCATACTTGGTTAACCGACAAGCAGTTTCCGGTCTTGCTCGCCATTGGCCGCTTGAAGCCGCAAAAAGACTTTGCCACCCTGATTAGAGGATTCGCAGAGCTAAAGCGATTCCAGCCTGGTGTCAGGCTGATTATTCTGGGCGAAGGCCCCCAGCGCGATGCGTTAGAGCAGCTCTCAATTACGCTCGGCGTCGCGGAAGATGTTGATTTTCCAGGTTTCCGTAGCAATCCCTACGCGTTTATGGCAGCGGCAGACGTGATTATTTCTAGCTCTCAATATGAAGGGCTACCCAATGTGCTAATCGAAGCGTTGGCATTAGGCAAAAAGATCGTAGCCACGAATTGTATGGGGGGGACGGCTGAAATATTGAAATACGGAGAGTTTGGTCAGCTCGTGCCAGTGGGCGATCCGTTTCTGCTGGCGCAGGCGATCGCTCGATCGCTCGATCAGCCGTCGGCTTCGCTGTACTCGCCAGTGGCTAGCGAAGACTTTCAGCAGGATCAGCAAATCCAGAAATATATCGCCGTGCTCGAGTCCCAGTTTGCCGCTCGCGAACCGGTCTAGTTTGAGAACGCCTATGGCTCATCGTCTGCTGGCCAATCTTCTGAACTATGGCATGTGGGCAATGCCCCTGATCGGCACAACTGCGATGGCTAAGCCGGTCCTGAGGACCCTCGCAACCCTACCGCCCTTGCCGAGTTGTTTTTCTGTGTTTGACAATTCCTCTCCGATGTTTGCGCTTCAACCGACCACTCCTGGCTCTACTGCAGTGAGTCGTGACCCGCTTGTCTGGCCGTTTTCAACCGGCTCCATTTGGAACCAGCCCATTGGTTCTGAGGCCGTATACGTTGACGCCCAGCTGCAGGCGGCGCCCTATCTTGAGGCCGACATTGACTACTTCTACGTGTTAGACGGGGATGATCCGCTGAGGCCGGTATATGCTTTGGGGGGCTGGTCAGCCGGTCGTTCAACCGGGGTTTTATACCAGGGTATTGCGCTGCCCATTCCAGACACGCTGATGGTTGCCGATGCTAACTATCGGCGGACCGCTAACAACTCAGCCGCGTTTTTAATGCCGGACGGTCGAACGCTAGTTCAAGTCAACGGCTTAACTCGCGATCAGCCGGAGGGTCCCGTTTACGGCTGGCGAGCTGCAGATGAAGACATTTACGGAGCCGGTATTCAGGGCGGACACGCCGGCTCAGGCCTCTCCAGCATTGGGGGAACCCTGCGGCGAGGTGAGCTGACGGGACCCGACCCGATTCGCCACGCTCTCAAGATCAATCTATTCGGCGAGGCCTATCTTGCCTACACAAAGGGCACAGGCGGTGGGCTGGGCCACCGCTGGCCGGCCACCAAGGCCGATGCCTACGCCAGCCCAGAACGCTACGGCGGTACCTTGCCTGGGTTAATGATGGGGACGCTGCTGGCGATTCCCCCTGATGTCACGGCAGACCAAATCGGCCTTCAAACCGAGGCCGGTCATAAGCTGTTCGCGGCACTGCAGGACTACGGCGCCTACGTGGCGGACAACACTAACCGCGATGCCCACGCAATTGCCGTTCAATCGGGCGTACCCGACGAGTTTATTGCCCACTATGGCTATCCGCTAGAGACGCCCGACCAGCCTTTTTACCAGGATGTGATAGCGCTGTTTCAGGCACTCCATATCGTCGATAACAACGCGCCCGATCGCGTGGGCGGTGGCGGTGTTTCTCGGGCTCCCCTGGCGCCGCCCCTGACACCGCCCGATATGCTGGCAGACAGGCCCTTTAATAAGGTTGCTCTTAGCGCTGAGGAGGATTTTCGCTCAGCGGGTCTCTCCCGTCAGTTCGATTGGGTATTCGATCAAGATGAGACTAGCGCAGCGGTGGACCGGATCCTCCGCTCCCATCGTGGCAGACGGCGACAGCTAGATGAGGAATATACAGACCTTCTGGCCGGAAGCCGCGAATCTGACTACCTGGTCGGGAGCGACCGTGGTGATTTGATTAAAGGACGCCGTGGACCCGACTGGCTATTTGGGGAAGGGGGCGACGATGCGCTGATTGGGGGCCCTGGCAATGACTACCTTGGTGGGGGTGGACGAGAAGATCGCCTCTGGGGTGGCCGTGGTGAGGACATGCTCTCCGGCGGTTACGGTTATAACTGGCTCCACGGCGGTTCTGGCACCGATACCCTGATCGAATCGGCAGACCTCGATTTGAGCCTTCGGGATGACCGGCTAGAGATGGGACGCTTTCAGACCGCCCTCATCAGTATCGAGGCGGCTCTGCTGAGTGGAGGGGACAGTGACAATGTGCTAGATGCCGCCGACTTTAGCGGAGCCTCTCGACTCGACGGGGGGGAGGGCAATGACACCCTGCGTGCCAGTCTGACCGATAGCACCCTGCTGGGGGGAACCGGCGCCGATATCTTAATCGGCGGCCCCGGTAACGACACGCTCGTCGGTGCTAACGAACTCCAGACTAGCGGCATTGATCGGCTAACGGGTGGAGCAGGTCAAGACCAATTTGTGCTGGGAGATTTTGGCAGGGGGAATCCGTCATCGGTTTTCTATACCCAGTCGCCCAATCGCGCCATCACCGGCCCCAACTACGCCTGGATCACCGATTTCAACCCGGCCGAAGATATCTTGCTGCTGCCAGGGAACATCGAACAATATTCTTTGTCTTCTAAACCATGCGTGGCGTTCGCTGTTTTAGAAAGCTGCCAGACTGGGGTCGTGCTCAGTGTTCTAGAAAAATCTCAGCCCATTGCCGTTCTTACCGGGGAATTTGACCCCGAAGAACTCTCTCTTAGTGCTAGCGCGTTTCGTTTCGAATAGGCCCCGCGCAGCGGCAAGACTTGGCAAACCTGTTTTCTTTAAATGACGCTTGTGCGTCAGCAGTAGCCCTGTGTTTATCGGTCTTTAAACATATCACTCTCTAAATTTTGGCTCTATGATGACCCTTACTGATTTTTCCAGGCTGCTTTGGTCGACCGCCTGTCGCCGCTACGGGCTCATACTGGCTGTCATGTCTACGACCCTGGGCGGGGCACTGCTTTATCTGCTCACCTCCGAGCCGCAGTATGAGTCAAAGGTTCAAGTCATGGTGGGTCAAGCCGAGTCCAGCATTTCTGATCTCGGTCAGGCCCTTGGAAGTCTGACCAGCGATGCGTCCACGGGGGTGAATCCGCTGGCCACTCAGTCAGAACTGATTGCGTCTTCTCAGGTGCTCGAGGATGCGCTTGATCAGGTTGCTCTGGAGTTGGGTGATAATAAGCCGCTGCCGAGCGTGGATGAGGTACAGAGCAATCTCTGGGTGACCATCATTCCAGCCACAAACCTTTTAGAAATCAGCTATGCGGATGATGATCCCCGGCTCACGACTGAGGTGCTTGAGGCCATCGCTCGCAGCACGGTTCAACAAAATGCTGGCATTATCCGACAGGAAGCTTCTTCCATTCGTGAATTTTTGGAGGAGCGGATTCCTCAGCAGGCTGAGAAGCTCGCCGAAACCGAGGTGGCTGAGCAAGCCTTCCGGGAGGCCAACGGCATTGTCACCCTGGCAGCCCAAGCCGAAGGGATCGTCAACGGGCTGTCGGCACTGGATGCGGACGCTCGTGACCTAGAGGGACAAATCGAGGCGATTGCTGAGCGTCAGCGCGCCCTGGGTACTGTCACCGAGCGCACCCTGCAGGAGGCCTATCAAACTGTTCAGGTCAGTCAAGATGATACCGTCATTGAAATCCGCAATCGCCTGACGGCGGTGGAGGCCGAGATTGCGGCAGCTCAGTCTCGGCTGGGCGATCGTCACCCTGACCTGCTGGCCCTATTTGACGAGCAAACGCAGCTGCAGGCGCTGCTAGCGGAGGCACTCAGACCGTTCCCAGGCGCAGCCGTTGGCACGGTCTCTGCCCCAGCGATACCGGGTGAGTTTAGCCAGAGCCTGCTGCAGGATACGGTGGCTGGCTGGATTGAGCTACAGTCGCTGGAGCAGCGTCTAGGGCTAGTGCTGCAGCAGCGAGCAGAGCTAGCGGCTTTGGCAGAGTCGATTCCTCAGCAGGAGCTGCAGCTCACGGCACTGGTGCGACAGCGAGAATCGGCTGAAGCGTCTTTGAGACTGCTGCAAGAGAAGTTGGAGGAAGCCCAGATCGCCGAGGCCCAGGTGGTCAGCAACCTGCGAGTGATTGGTAACGTCAGCAAGCCCACCGAGCAGAACCAGGCCCAGCCATTGCTTGTACTGCTGCTCGGAACGGTCACCGGTGTTGTTCTTTCCGTAGGATGTATCGCCTTACTGGAGGCCTTTGATGACACGATTCATGGGGCCGAGGAAATAGAAACCCTGCTGGGGCTACCCGTGCTCAGCACGCTACCGCCGCTGTCTCCTCAGCTAGGCCAGTACCATTGGCTGAGTGAGTTTGTTGGTGATGATGAGCAGGCAGCCCCCTATGTCTGGCTGCTAAAGCTACTGGAGCAGCAGTGTGATACGGTCGGTAGTCATAGCCAGCTCAATCCCAAAGGCCGCACCGTCATTATCAGTGGGCTCAATGAGGGTGAAGATAAAAGCATCATCAGTATTTTCCTGGCCGCTGTTTCAGCGGTTCTGTCCCAGCGAACGCTACTGGTCGCGGCGGATGCCCAGGCTCAAATTCAGGCGCGCTATCTGGGGGTGGCTGACGGGGTTAACCAGTCGGTCCCGGCGAATACCTGCGGCCGGTCCTTCCAGCTGACGCGCTCGGTGTGTTTTAGAGACCTCTATTTCTTACCTAACGGGCATCTTCATCGCGGCACTGTCGAGGCTGCTTCGGTACCGACACTGGTGAATCAGTTACCTGCCGTTTCCCAGGACTATGCCCTCACGCTGGTCGATACCGCCGCCGCCGGAAGCAGCGCTGATGCTGCCACACTCGGTCGCTTTGCCGATGGGATTGTGCTGGTCGTTCGCCCCAAAACGGCATCGCGATCGCATCTCCTGCATACGGTTCAAAAGCTGAAGAAGAGCGGCATCGCCGTCTTGGGTGTGGTGCTTGACACAACCCAATCTGAACAGGCAGCGCTACCGCTGATTGAGGACGAGTTCGCACCGGCTTCGACGCCGCTACCGCAGCCTACCTTCCAGGACAGTAGCCCTGTTAATCTAGGCGACTTTATCTAAGCAAGCCTTTTACTGCGATGTCAGTTTCTTATCCAGCGGGTCATCCGCTTTCGCGGCTCTCCTCAGCTGGCGTACTCATCGGTTTAGGCGGCTCTCTAGTTGGTCTATTTGCTGGCGCGCTGATTAACCAGATGCCGATCGTTCTGGCGGCAGCATTCGTCACTATCCTGATCGTTTGCTGCTTCCTCTTTCAATTTGAATACTCAATTCTGGGCCTTTTTATCATCCGTAGCAGCCTCGATCTGTTCTCGGCACAGCAGCTACCGGCAGCGTTCGCGCTGGGGCTAGACGTGTTTACTATCGCTTATATTTGCTACCTCAGCATCGCGCGAAAACAAATTCAGCTCGACCTGTTTTGGTGCTTTTATCTCTTTTGGCTGTTACTACAGGGGCTTTGGATTGTCCTTATTCCGCTCGGTGCGTTTGATTTAGGGTTAGCCTCTGTGAGTTCTGGCCTGCGCGAATGGATTCGTATGGGCTCCTGGGTATTGGCCTATCTGCTGATACTGCAGCTGAGGGGCAAGATTCCGCCGGAAACGATTGTTCAATCTCTTTTCTTTGCGCTAATTGTTCCGCTCACCACGGCAGCTATGCAGCTGCTACTACCCCCGTCTGTACTACCCGACCCATTAGTTTTCGAGGGCGGCGGCACGTTTGAAGCCAACTCCCGCATTAGCGGCAGTCTCGGTCATGCCAATACGTTTGGCACTTTTCTACTATTTTTTATGGGTCTCGCTTACTGGCAAGTAAAGCGACAGCGGCAACCGCTCTGCTGGCTGTGTCTGCTAGGTGCCTTGGTCTTCTTTCTGGTTAGTACCAAGGCGTTAGGCAGCTTGGCGATGTTTGCAGCATTCGCCGTCGTTATGGTTATCCCGAGGCTGAGTTTGCCTAAATTGCTGGGTAGCCTGCTGCTGGTTGCGGCAATTATCGCGCTTTTTGGTAGCACAGAATTTGGTCGAGAGCGCCTAGGCTCAATTGCGGCGACCCCACTACTAAATCCTAATATTGACTGGTCTCGGGCAGTTTTAATGTCCTGGTTTGATCACAATAGTTTTAACTGGCGAATCTCTCAGTGGACGCTTTTGATTGATGCTTGGAAACAGTCCCCCTGGCTGGGGCACGGGATCTACACCAGTAGTGATCTGACCATTCTTTACAACTACGCTCATAACGACTACGTCAGAGCGCTGGCAGAGGGTGGCGTCGTTGGGTTGTTTCTGTTTGTAATGCTACTCTTTGCTCAGCTGATCCGGCTAATTCGAATCTATGTGGCTTCGGCCTATCAGCCGTCTCGTCAGACGCTCTCCGCCGTGATGCTGTCATTTTTAGTCGCCATCATGGTCGGTATGGCAACCGAAAACGTGTGGACGCATACCACGCTATTTTTCTACTGGTGGGTTGTATTTGCGGTGCTGGGCTGGGAGTGGGACGCCGATATCCAAGCTTAAAAGTAGGATTTTTGATGAGTAATCAGACGACGTCGAAGCCGAAAAATTTTAAGAAGAAAGTCGTGCGGGGCGGTATTTTTCTGACCCTGAGAAAGCTGATGGCCTCGGCGCTTTCCCTCGTCAGCATCTTAGTGATTGCCCGCGTACTAGGCCCGGAGCAGTATGGCATTGTTGCGATCGCAGCCGGGACCTTCTATTTTTTCAAGTGGATTAGTCACCTTGGGCTGGGCATCTATTTGGTCCGTCAGACACAGGTTTCAGAACACCAGGTAGAGGATGTTTTGGCCTTCTATACGACAGTAGGCTTGGCGTTCTGCGGTCTCATCTGGCTATCGGCTCCAATCTTTGGCTGGTGGACTGGTCGCGAGGAGGTGATGTTGGCATTTCGCTGCTTACCGCTGGCGGTTTGGTTTGATTCCCTCTCTAGCGTGTCCATTGCCATGATGGAACGAGATCTGCGCTTCGATGAGGTGGGTTTGATCGAAACGGTTTCCCAAGTGACGAATTATCTGGTGGCGATTCCGTGGGTGCTGGTCTACGCCAGTTTCTGGGGGCCTGTTGCGGGGATTATTGTTCAGTTTTTAGTTCAGCTTTGTCTGGCTCGATACCGATATCCGGTCCGCTGGCGACTGCGATGGCGACGCCAGACGCTCAAGCCCGCGCTACGCTACGGATTAACATACTCCGGATCCGATTTGATCTTGTCACTGCGAGCGTTGACGATTCCGATGATTGTCAGTCGCCTAGCCGGCATCGAGGCGGCGGGCCTGATCGGGATTTCGATTCGATTTGCTGAGCAGTTGGCCATGCTACGCATTGTTATCCGGCGCATGGCCATTAGCGTCATGTCAAAGCTGCTGGATTCGCATCAGCAGGTGCGTCGTACGATCAGTGAGGGAATGGTCTACCAGGTGCTTTTAGTCAGCCCGGTGTGTGCGCTGTTCTCTTGCCTGTCTATGTGGTTAGTGCCGCTTATCTTTGGTGAGCGTTGGATTCCCAGCGCGCAGGTCTTTCCTCTAGTCGCCTTCTCGATTATTATCGCGACGGTTTTTGATCTGCACGTCGGCACCCTGTATGCCGCCGGCAAGAATAGAAAAGTGGCTCAGTTTAACGCAGTGTACATCGGCGTTCTTTGGGCAGGTTGCGTGCTGCTAATTCCTCGGCTGGGTATTTGGGGTTACGGACTTGCTGAAGTGAGCTCACTGCCCAGCTATTGGCTGCTCCATCAGTTTCTCTCCAAGCTGTTCGGTTCGCCCGATTATCGTCCGGGGATCGCGTTTATTTTGGCAACCTTACCTGCTCTGTTTCTGGGTGTGGTGCTGCCGATCGTACCCAGCCTACTGTTGTTTTTTGTCTGCTATGGTGGCTTACTCGTCTTTTACCCAAGAGGCCGTGAAATCGTTCAGAAGCTTTGGATAACCTGGCAGGGAAGGTCAAGCCCAGTGTGAGCGCGATTTCAAGAAAATGTCATAGATGCCCGACAAAGAGATAATTTTTTTCGAGAAACTTCGGAACGAGATCCGTCCCTGCATACGTCATTTTTTTAGATTGGCTGATGCAAGGGCTACGTCTGAGAGATCACCCGACTACCTAAAAGCTATGGAAACCACTATGAAAACGACTTCGCTAGATAGTGCGATCGCCCTTAAGCCAGCAACCGAGAGAGAGACACTCAACGGGGCCGTACCTAAGGTATCGGTCATCATTCCGGCCTACAATGCGATGAGCTACCTACCCGCCACCGTCGAAACGGTTCTACAGCAGACCTATCAAGCCTACGAAGTGGTTATCGTCAACGACGGCAGCAGTGACCATATTGAGCAATGGTTTAAATCCTCCGTTCATGATCCGCGCTTTCGACTCGTCTCCCAGGCCAATCAGGGCCTGAGCGGTGCTAGGAACACAGGCATTGCCCAGGCCCGAGGAGAATTTTTAGCCTTTCTCGATGCGGACGATCTGTGGCATCCGACCAAGCTAGAAAAGCAGGTCGATGCCCTGGGGCGCAGCCCCGAAGCTGGTCTAGTTTACACCTGGCTGATGTTTGTCGATGAAACAGCGGTGCCCACCGGACGGGTGGTCAAGCACTCTTTTGCAGGCTATGTTTGGCGGCAGCTGACGGCGTTTAACTTTGTGGGCTGTGGCAGTGTTGCGATGGTGCGCAGCCGCTGCTTTGTCACAGCGGGCGTGTTTGACCGCGACCTCAACTCCTACGTGGAAGATTGGGACATGTGGCTGCGGGTGGCAAGAGCATCCCATTTTGCTGTAATTAGAGAGCCGCTTGTCTACAACCGCAAGTACTCGGGTAGCCTGTCTACGCACTGGCAGAGAATGTCAGAAAGCTTTACAAAGGTGATCGAGAAAGCGTTTCAGGAGGCTTCTGCCCAGGAACTGCCGCTCAAGCGTCGCAGCTATGCCTATGCCGATCTCTGCTTGGCTTGGAAAGTGATTCAGAGTAAGAACAAACAGCTGAAGACAGCCGTAGGATTCTGGCTGAGGGCGTTTCGCCAGCATCCACCGATTCTCTTCGTGCCGTCTTTTCTTAATCTAGGCTGTGTTCTAGCCATTCTTTCTATTGCCGGGATCAGTCGCTACAGCAAAGTTCAAGAGACGATATCGGCAGTTCGTCGCCGACTGCTGCCTCGGCACCTTTCGCAACAGCCTGGACTGGCTGGAGGGCAGACCATGAGTCATCGCTAGATCGCCCGACGATTAATCAACGAATGACACATCTAAACATGCTCAGGCCATTTACGGGTCGCTGGCGCAGGTTTAGAGACATTGGTTCATAAACATTGATTTAGAGGCGTTTTTGGAGGTTCAGCCAGGAGGTCTGCAGTGATAAAGGTTTCTGTTATTATTCCTGCGTATAATGCGATGCGCTATCTGCCTCAGACGGTCGATTGTGTTCTGGCCCAGTCCTACACCGATTTTGAGGTGATCATCGTCGATGACGGTAGCCGCGACAATATTCAAGATTGGGGCAAAACCGTAACTGATCCTAGACTTCGGCTGATTTCTCAGGTAAACCAGGGTAAGTCAGCTGCGGTTAATCGGGGTATTGCGTCTAGCCGGGGGGAATACCTGGCTTTTCTAGATGCTGACGATTTGTGGAAGCAGCACAAGCTAGAGAAACAGGTCGCCTGCTTGGACAG
Organism: Cyanobacteria bacterium J06648_16; assembly: GCA_039817185.1. Lineage (GTDB taxonomy): Bacteria > Cyanobacteriota > Cyanobacteriia > Phormidesmidales > Phormidesmidaceae > CAWUKV01. The sequence continues at coordinate 23,591 of JBCBWI010000066.1, forward strand.
TCGCCCGGAGGTTGGCCTGGTTTATACCTGGACGGCATTAGCTGATGAGGCAGGGCGACCAACTGGACGCATTGTTAAATCCTACGATGAGGGGCGGGTTTGGCGATCGCTGATTCTCAAAAATGTGTTGTCCTGCGGCAGCACGCCAATGGTTCGTCGCAGCTGCATGAACGCGGTGGGTGATTTTTGCAGCCAGCTCGAGCCTGCCGAGGACTGGGATATGTGGCTGCGGCTATCGGTCCACTCCGCTTTTGCGGTCATCAAAGAGCCGCTGGTAATTTATCGAAAACACACGGGAAGCGCCAGTACGCGAATCCAGCGGATGCACGCCAGCGCTCGTGCAATTTTGGAACGCGCCTTTTACGAAAGAGAAGACTGCTCAGACCTGCGCGATCGGGCCTATGCCTCGATGTATCAATATCTGGGATGGCTGGCGATCAAAAACCAGGACGCGCAGCAGGCCCATGAGTTTTGGCGAAAAGCTCGACAGTCAGCACAGTCATCTTGGGCGCTCCGACAACTACGGTGGGCGGTCTGGCTGCTCAATCGGCTCGGCTCAGACCGCTTTCTTCGCTTATCTCGGCTCAGTCACGCCACCCGGCGATTACTGCGCGGAGCCAGCTAGGTGCCGAGACAGAAAACACTGGAAAATCTGAGCCCCCGCAACAGTTTGCTTCTTAAGG
>JBCBWI010000067.1:0-23498 GCA_039817185.1 Cyanobacteria bacterium J06648_16
TTTCTTTTTGGTTACGCCCTTTTTCCCCTTTTCTGGCTCCTACGGCAACCCTGACATATAAAGGTGCAAGATCTGAGGCGACCTAGGTGCCGGGATATGGACGGTATCACAATAGCAACATTGCCCTATCTAATCACTCTCTGCTAGCCAGGTATCAGCTGGATCGGCAAAGTCATACTGCACTTGAGTAAAGCGCTGGCGACACAGGTATTGGGCAATTTCAGGCAGGATGGCATGGGTTTGAGAAGACATCAATCCTTCGATGCTGATCTGGGCACCTGACTGATAGACGTCACCATAGAGCCAGTGGTCCGGGTCACCAGAGGCGTCCCATTCACGATTGTCAGCACTCTCTTCCGCGAGTCGACTGGGGTTCAAGGTACCCAGACGATAACGAATCTGGTCCTGAACTCTCTGGATAGCCACCTGTGAGCGCTCTGCCGCTGCCTGATACGACTCGCTATCTGAAGCGTCGCTTTCACTCAGGTTGTCATAGTTCTCGTACAGCTGCGATATCTGCGCTTGCTGCACGTCCAGCTCCTCCAGAAACAGCGAAACCACCTCGACGTCGAGGGTATCGCCATCCTCATCGAGGAGTGACTGTGCCGCCTCACGCACGGTTTGGTTAATCTGGGTCTGCCATCTCTCGGCTGACCCGGCAGCCCATTGCGGGTTGCCCGTCAGCATCGCGGCAATTGACCAGAAGAAAGAGAATCCAGGCGTCCCGACCGATTCGAAGGCTTCATCCTGAATGGCTAGCAGCTCGGCGTAGGTATGACGAGCCCGCCCCTGCTCCGGCGTGACCGAGAAGGTGTTGGACCAGGGCGGAACGAGCCCATTAAAGGACACGGCCAGGGTAAAGAAATCGGTGAGCTCCTTTGCCAGCTGTTCAGCTTGCTGCCGATCGGTGGCAGTGGCGGTCATTCGTAGTGAAGGATGAAGTCCCTCTACCGGGTCTTGAACCAGAACCTGAGCCTTCGCATCTGTGAGATATTGCGCTGTTTGAGTACTCGTTCTGCGGTTGAAGGTCGAAACAAATACGGTCTGCCCTGCCAGGAATGCGGAATCGGTGGGTTCCAGGCGAGGCTTCAGGTCGGTCAATGACTGCTGCGCTAGAGTCCGATTCTCAAAAGTGGCGATTACCGTCTGCTGACGGTCCTGCATCAGGGGATTGTCATCCGCCACAGCAGGCGACGTCACATCGCAGGCGTAGGGAATCGAGGCTGGCTCGATCTGCGCCTGTTCTGGCTGGGATAGATCCTCTGCGAAAGAGGTGTCGCTAAACGGCACTAGCCAGATGGCCCAGCCCCCCAAAACGACACTCAGCACAAGACTCGTCACATACACGCTAGTAAGCCCCCAGCGGCTAATGAGCGGCGCGCTCGCATCTTTGCGGCTGTCTAAAATGCCTTGCACCAGCGTGTGTGTCTGCTGGGTGGTCAGGCGCTGATATTCAGGCTGCTGCATCTGCTGGAGTGCTAACCTCGTCAACACCTCAGCATCTGCCGTCTCGTTTGTGGCCTGAGCAATGCTCCTGTGGAGCTGACGACTGAGTTTGGCCAGGCGAAAACTGGTTGGAATAGTCAGCGCAATCAGCAGCGCAAACGAAAACAGCAGCGGGGCCTGCGTGAACAACCCCAGCAGCATCAGCGCACCCACCCCGATAAGCTTGAACACAACACCCAGGTAGGGGCTACGAGAGAACAGCAACAGGTCAGCGACCTGCCCGCCATCAAGCGGATAGATGGGTAGCAGGTTAAAGAGGTTGAGCCCAATCAGGACAGTTACGGACTCACCGACCCAGGGGCTTTGCCCAATCCATCCCTGGCTGACGCCAATGGATAGGACAAGTGCGATCGCAATCCCCGGTAGCGGCCCGGCTAGCGAAATCCAAACCTTTTCGCTCAGGCTGGCGTCGGACTTTCGCGCCGTTGCCAGTGCCCCCAAGAAGGGAATAAAGAGGATTCCAGCCTGCTGATAGCCGCTGAGCCGCATTGCTAGCAGGTGCCCGCCCTCGTGTAGCAGCAGCACTAGCAGAAAAATCACTAGCGACTGCGGCGTCAGCTGGGTCGCATACACCGCCACAAAGCACGCCAGCGTTGCCAGAAATAGCCAGCCCCGCGTCCGGCGAGAGGCCGGCTGCGAGAGAGACTGTTTTTGCAACTGCTGAAAAGCCGCCAGGTCTCGATTGACGCGCTCTGCTGTAGAAGCGGTTCCGGGCTCAGGCAGATGAGAATTCGATGACGGGGTAGAACGCGTAAACGTATCTGCTGCCATGCCCGTAAGGACCTTGAAGACAGCCCTAAATGCCGTTCTCAAGCTAAGCCGATAGGAAACCTGAGGCGTTACCCAGTAGACCTCGCGCTGCTGTACCCAGCGCTCGGCCTCCCGCTGCACAAACTGATCGTACGCATCCGTGTAGGCATCTACCGTCAAGGATTGAACGGGATGGCGCTGGGTAATTTCTTCTATCCGACGGCGATGGATTTCAAGCAGCTTGGCTACCGTCGCCTGTGTATCGTATTGAACAACGTGGCTCGCATCGGTCGAGAAAATGCCATAGATTCGCTGATTGACCGTTGTTAACCAGCCGCCCTCCCCAAACACGCTGGTAAAAGAGAGTCCGGTTGATGCCACAGCTGCCTGCGACGGCATCACTAGCGCATACACCTGTTGAGTGTTGTTATGCAATAGCGCCGCCCACTGAACGGTCCCCTGAATCACTTCAATGGTGTAGTAGCCAGCAAGCTGAAAGGAATGGTCTGCGAGTTGAGCGATGGCGCTATCGAAAAAATCAGTTAACGCCTGAGGGGGAGCCGATTCTGGATGGACCCGAGCACAGAGGTAGAGCGACCGCATCTGCTGCCACAGCAGTATGACGATCAAAATGCCAATCAGCGGTGCGATCGCAACGACCGCACGCCACAAAAGAGAAAGTAACCACAAGATCATGAAAACAGCGATAGCGCATCTGAGCCCCTATTGTTCCCGCTGCCAATCACCTGATTGTTGCGACAAATATAGTCTGCGTTATTTACGTTAGGGCACCGAGTACGGCTATCCTGCTCAGCACACAGCGAAAGGGCGTCGCAGCCTTGCCCTAACGGATTTGACGGCTGCTATAAAAAACGAACCGATTAATTGGGGCGCTAATTCCCCCACTGATCGGCTCGCTATCGATAGAGATTGAACTGTTTGCGGTCCAGAAACCTGTTGTCTTTTTGTCGAAATCAGGCCATTTCTACAGCCGGTTCCATGTCGGCAATGACAGCCGTAGCGGCAACGCCTGTGTGGACAATGCCCAGCGTACGAAAGGGGTCCATGACGGGATCAATGGCCACGAACAGAACCAATACCGCTTCTAACGGCAGCTGTAGCGGCTCTAGCACAATACCCAGCATTGTCAGGGTCAAAATGCCGGTTACGCCCGAGGTCGCCATACCCGCGAAAATCGATCCAACAATGATTACGAAAATGGTCCCCAGCCCTAGCGGCTTGTCGTACAGCTGAGCGACAAACACGGCCCCCAGCGCAAAATAGACAACAGAGCCAAACCGGCAGATCGTTATCGACAGCGGCGTTACTAGGTTGACCGTTTGACGGTTGAACCCAAGCGTATCGCTGAGTTTGGTGATAGCAGACGGTAGACAGGCCAGGCTGCTCGACGTGGCCAGGGCCAGAATCGAGGGCTCTCTCATTGCCGCCAGAACACTCAGCAGCGACCGCCGTGTCTGCTTCCAAATGATCAGCGTGCTAACGACGTAAATCACCAGAAAGGTAATCAGCGAGGCAATTAGAAAATTAATCATCGACAGCATGACGTCGATGCCCTGCTGTGATAGCTGATAGGCCAGCAGACTAAACAGGCCGATTGGCAGCAGCAGCGTCAGCCAGTTGATCAGCTGGTTAAAGGTGCGGTAAATCGCTTCTAAAATGTCAAAGCAGGGCTCGGTAACCCGGTGACGCACCAACCCCAGCGAAACGCCCACAATGATAGAGAAGATCAGCACCTTCAAGGTTTCTCCCTGACTGAGCGCGTCAAAGATGTTCTCAGGAACAAGGCTAATTAAAAAGGTAAGCAGTCCACCAGAGCTTTCTTCCACCGGTAGCGGGCCGGTTAACGCCATTTCTAGATCGACGCCAGAGTCGTTAACCAAGACACCCAGCGCCTCCAGCGTTGCAGCTGACAGGTTTCTGCCAGGACCCGCCACCGCAGCCACCGCCACCGCAGCACCACTGCTCAGTATCAATCCGAGCGGAAACACCACTAAAATACGTTTGACGTACTGGGCCGCATTGCTGCTCTGCATCAGGCGACCAATACTGGTGGTGATGGCGGCCAACAGAATGGGCAAAACACACATCTTGAGCAGCCCCAGGTAGAGTTCCCCGACAGGGGCTAGGGAGACGGCAAATTCCTTGTGGGCAGTGCCGATGTATGTGGCCAGGATAACGCTAGCGAAAATAGCCCAGGGGCTACGTAACCACTCAATAGAAAAGGGCTTTATCCGAGGTCTCGTTCGCTTGCTAACTGGGTTGATGGTCATGTCTACCTTTAGAAGTTTGTTGTTATGGCACTGACTTTGCGTAGACGCTTAGGACGCGGCTGATTTGAGCGAATCGGCATACTCTTCAAGGACCAAATCAGCGGTGTAGTCAAGGTCAAGCGCGTCCAAATACTGGTTTACAAAGGCCTGCAGATGGGCACTGTCCCAGGGCATGGCCATCGCAATGGGGTCTTTGGTGTCGGTAAGGGCAATGGTTTGGAGGCGCAGCGCCGCATCGGGATTTTTGAGGATGACTTTTTTGACCTCTAGCTCGTCCCGGTAGGCCGCCTGTACCTCACCGCGGATGACGGCATCGACAATGTCATCCCAGGTGGGATAGGCCTGAATAGTGGCCTCAGGGAACTTTTGCTTGAGAAAGCCCGCGTAGGAAGATCCGTCGATAACGCCCATCTTGCCGCTGAAGTTGCGGATGGCCTCGATGGATGTGCCGCCCTGGTCCTGCTGAGCAATCTGAACCCGGTTGACGAGTAGCCCCTGTCGCATATTGACATAGGGGCGGGAGAACCGAACGCGCCGGGCTCGCTTCAGGGTGCGGCTCAGCTTCGAAATGGCAAGGTCGGCATTGAGGGCGTAAACCTGATCAACCACCTCGTTAAAGGTCTCGGCAGACCGGTTGAACTCTAGGTCCACATCCAGGGCCTCGGCCAGACCCTCGGCAATTTTGATATCCAGCCCTTCAGGATTTTTCTGGGGGCCCATGAAAAAGGGCGGGTTATCGCTACCCAGTACAGCCACAACCAGCTTGCCCCGGTCGACAATGCGCTGAATGTCTGGCGGTGCAGAGGCGCGCTGGTCATTGATGCCCATCAATAGTTGCTGGGTTTGCACCCCGGCAATGCCGTCTGGGCTGAGCCCCTGCTCCTGCTGAAATGCCTGCACGGCCACCTGGGTCGCTTCGTCATAGACCCCGCTGGCGGCCCCCTCCAAATACCCCCGCTGCTTGAGTAAGGTCTGCAAATCTTCAACGGCTGTGCCTTCGCTACCGGGCAATAGCAGCTCCGGCGCAGATAGGGACGTGGCCGCCAGCGCAGGCATCGCCTGCGCCCCCAGGAAAAGAACAGACAGCAAGACCAGGTGAATAGCCCGGTTGGCAATGAGTTTAATTAAACGATTCATCATGAGGACTCCTATCGGTTTAGACAGCAGCGGTCGGCTGCAAGGGGCGAGCCCCGTAGGCAAGGTCAAGGGTGAGCTCGGCCATCACGTCTAATGGGTCAATCCAGTTGAGGGCGAGGTCATCAAAGCGAGCCAGCCCCACTGAAATCTCAGTACAGCCTGCGATCACCAGCTCGGCTCCCTGCTGGGCCAGCCACTGGACGGCAGCGGCCAGCTCGCCCAGGGCCAGGTCTGAAACCCAGGTCCCGCTCGATTTAATCCCCCAGTCGGGAGCATAGATAGACTGCATCACCCGCTGCTGGACGGGAGAGCCCACGGCCGGAATCACGGGTGAAAACCCTTTCTGGATAAGACTGTTTGCATAGAGTTGCGATCGCACCGTGCCATCGGTGGCCAACACCCCGACCCGCTGTACTTCTGGAAAATTTTGAGCAATATACTGTACGGTCGAATCCATCATGTGTAGCCAGGGAAGGGCGATCTGAGACTGCACAGACGGGTGAAAGGCATGGGCGGTGTTACAGGTAACCACCAAAAAACCGGCCCCCATGGCCTCCAACAGGCGAGCATTCTGTACCAGCGCTGGCGTACAGTCCGGCGCAGCCCCTATCAGGCTCTGCGTCCGATCGGGTGTGGCCGTCGCGCTCAGCAACAGCCATGAGGGATGTTCCTGATCGCAGCGCGCCCCCCGCCGGAGGCTGTGCTGTAGCAAGCGTTGTTCAAACTCAATATGAGCCAGCGGACCCAGACCTCCTAAGATGCCAGGGAGCGCGTGCTGTTTGGCGCGAAGAAAACTCTGTTCCATTGTGGCCGCAGAAAAATGGGAAAGCCTAGGTTGATTTCCCCCAAGTATTCCCTCGAGGTCCTGTGCTTTAGCAGCTCAGCAGTCTTACGCAAAGCCCCTTCTATCAACTATTTTGGATACGAGAACCACCGAGAGAAAACACTGAAGTCGACACACTGTTATGCCATCGTGCTCCCCTCGTTGGGTCAGAACAGAAAGAAGCCGACGTCTGTTGTTCTCGTGCGTAGCCCTGGGTAAATCACAGCGTCAGTCGCAACCCCGAATATACGGAATCTTAAATATTTGTAATTTGAGATGCATCACATTCCATCAGGGTGAGCTAGTTTTAAGATGGTCGTCTAGACAAATATTGGGTTTACTCTATGTCGACACCAGGAACCATGCCGACGCCAGAAGACCTTACTAACTGCAGCCGACAAACCTGGATGGCCGTACTCTCGCAAGCATCATCCGATCAGCTAGCGTCACGGATGGCGATGCTCGATCCCTTGCCGAGCTATCGGTGTCTGCGCCCACCCGAAACCGGGCTGACGATGGTCCGAGGCCGCGCAGGCGGGACAGGGCAGGTCTTTAATCTGGGTGAGATGACGCTGACGCGATGCGTGGTGGTGATGGGCGAAGAGCCCGACGCCGTTACAGGTTTTGGCTACGTGGCCGGGCGAGACAAGCAACAGGCAGAACGAGTTGCCGTATGCGATGCGATGCTGCAGCAGGACAGCTGGCAAGCTGTCCTGCTGCAGCAGGTAATTGCTCCGCTACAGCAGCTGGCAGCGCATCATCGGGCCACCGTCGAGCAGCAGACAGCGGCCACTCAAGTCGACTTTTTCACCATGCTACGGGGAGAATGATGTCGCTTTTACCCGGTTTTCAGGCACCTGTGCAGGATGCACAGCAGACCTTTCGTCAGCTGTTGACGGCGTTGTCGCGTCCCGGCCAGATCGGTGAACTGGCGATGGCAATGACGCCGCCCGCTGGGCTGTCTCCGAGCTGTGCAGCGGTTTGTCTGACCCTGCTCGATCTCGAAACCACTGTCTGGTTAGCGCCTGAGTTGGCATCAGCGGCTTCCTGGCTGGCATTTCATACCGGCTGTCGGCAGGCAACCTCGCCCCAAACCGCCGCCTTTGCGGTTTTGCCAGCCGCCCAGTTGCCCAATCTAGATACGTTCTTTGCCGGTAGCCCCACCGACCCTGAGAGCGGCGCTACCTTGCTCATGCAAACATCGCAGCTGTCAGGGGGTAGCCCCGTCAATCTGAGCGGTCCGGGTATTTTGGGCGAACTCACCGTGTCGCCAAAAGTTCCTCGGGAATTTTGGACTTGGTGGACCGCCAACCATCAGCAGTATCCGATGGGCGTTGATGTGTTTTTGTTCTCCGAACAGGCAGTGATGGGACTGCCGCGTTCCACTCGCGCCGAGGTCAGCCGATGACGCTGCAGATTAGACCCGCGATGGCAAATGACCTGCCTGGACTGCTCGATCTGTATGCAGACATGGATGGTCGGCCCGCACCGAGTTGGGCCCAGGCGACCGAACTGTATGCGGCCATCGCTCGGGTACCGGACTACACTCTCTACCTGGCCTATCAAGAAGAGATGATCGACCCGGTGGGCACCTTTAGCCTGCTGGAAGTGCCCACATTCATGCATACCGGCTATTACAAATATGCCGTTCTGGATGCAGTGACGATCCGCGCTGCGCTGCGGGGCCAGGGGCTGGGGCGCGACATGGTGAGACAGGCGCTGCAGCAATGCCAGCAGCGGGGCTGCTATAAGGTGACGCTGTCCTCTAACCTAAGCCGCTTATCGGCCCACCGATTTTATGAAAAGCTAGGGTTCAGCCAACATGGATGGAGCTTTAGCCTTGCGATCGCAACCCCTCCAGTTCCCTTAAACCCACCGCACTGAAGCTTTCTCCCACCCTTACCCATTTCCTATCATGTCCTACGTTGCCGTCAAAGGCGGAGCAAAAGCCATTCAAAATGCGGAGGCGCTACTGCAGGCGCGGCGACGGGGCGACCCGGCGGTACCCGAGCTGACGCTGAAACAAATTAAGGAACAGATGGCGCTGGCAGTCAACCGCGTAATGGCAGAGGGCAGCCTGTACGATCCGGACCTGGCGGCCCTGGCGATCAAGCAATCCTGGGGCGACCTGGTCGAGGCGATTTTTTTGCTGCGGGCCTATCGAACGACCCTGCCCCGGCTCTACTACAGTCGCCCCATTGATACGAGTGCTATGCAGGTGCAGCGTCGTATTTCATCCATTTACAAAGACCTGCCCGGCGGACAGCGGCTGGGACCAACCTTTGACTACGTGCATCGACTGCTGGATTTCAAACTGGCGGCAGAAGGCACGGCTTACACAGCACCGACAGATGCGGAGGCGGGCCCACCAGCCGAAACGCCGAGAGTGACCGACGTGCTGGGGCAGGAAGGGCTGATTCAGCCAGAGCTAGACGGGGATAGGGCAGACGGCAGCGGCAGGGCCGGTGAGCACGAGGCGGGTGAGCACGAGGCGAGTGGCGACGATAGGGTAGGCGACATCACCCGAAAACCAATACAGCTACCGGCAGAACGGGATGTGCGGCTGCAGACGCTGGCGCGGGCAGACGAAGGTTTCTTGCTAGGACTGGCCTACTCATCACAGCGGGGCTACGGCAATACCCACCCGTTTGCAGGCGAGATTCGCATGGGGGAGGTAGAAGTGATAATTGAGCCGGAAGAGCTGGGTTTTGAAGTTGCGATCGCAACGATTCAGGTCACGGAAGTACAAATGGTCAACCAGTTTAAGGGCAGCAAAGAACTGGCCCCACAGTTCACCCGCGGCTACGGCCTCACCTTTGGCTACAACGAGCGTAAGGCGATGGCCATGGCGCTGGTCGATCGATCGTTGCGATCGCAGGAACTGGGCGAAGCGATTCAAGGGCCCTCCCAGGATGAAGAGTTTGTGCTCAGCCACGGCGATAACGTCGAAGCCCAGGGCTTTGTTCAGCACCTGAAGCTACCCCACTACATCGACTTCCAAGCAGAGCTGAATCTGATTCGTAAAATGAGGCGGGAATACGAGGCGCAACGGTCCGATAGCGATGCAGCATCCTCAGGAAACGCTGGCTCAAATAATGGCAGATCGCCTAATGCCGAGCGCACCAACAGCACCGCTGTTCAACTCGATAACAACAGAATGGTCTCATCATCCAGCCGGATCGATCGGCTAACACCCCAAGGAGAACCAGTATGACGTCGAGCATTCAGCATGTTGCATATCGCGCTGGCCTGAGCCCATCGGGCCAACGCGATGAGCTTTGTATTGCGCCGCACTTTCCTAGGTGAGCATTACAACAACTTTGCAATGCTTGGGTTCTAACGATGTTTTTTAGTCCTAAAATAAAGCTCCCTGCCAGTCGTTATGGTACTTGATTCTTCTCCCACAGCTCAGCCGAGCAATGCGCTGAGCGACGCATCTTCTACTGAAGACGGCTTTAATTTTGCTTACATCGACGAACAAACCAAGCGGTCAATTCGTCGGGCCTTGTTAAAGGCGGTGGCAATTCCAGGCCACCAAATTCCCTTTAGCTCGCGGGAGATGCCCATGTCCTACGGCTGGGGCACGGGCGGCATTCAGGTTACGGCATCCGTTATTGGTCAAAACGATGTACTCAAAGTTATCGATCAGGGCGCAGACGACACCACCAATGCCGTCAACATCCGACGATTCTTCCAGAAAGTCTGCGGTGTCGAGACGACGGAGACGACGACGGAAGCGACCCTCATCCAGACCCGGCACCGTATCCCTGAAACTGCTCTGACCGAAGGGCAAATCATGGTCTATCAGGTGCCCATTCCTGAGCCGCTGCGATGGCTTGAGCCGTCAGAAATTGAAACGCGCAAGATGCATGCCCTGGCAGACTACGGACCGATGTACGTCAAGCTCTATGAGGACATCACCCGCTTTGGTCACATCGCCACGGCCTACGACTATCCGGTGATGGTCAACGAGCGCTACCTGATGAAGCCGAGTCCGATTCCCAAGTTTGACAATCCTAAGCTCAATATGAGCCCGGCTCTGCAGCTGTTTGGTGCGGGCCGCGAAAAGCGCATCTATGCCATTCCGCCCTATACATCGGTCAAGAGCCTCGACTTCGAAGACCACCCCTTCACGGTCGAAACCTGGGACCGGGCCTGTGAGTTTTGTGGGGCCACCGACAGCTACCTGGATGAAGTGGTCACCGACAACCAGGGCGGGCGGCTGTGGATTTGTTCTGACACCGACTACTGTAGTCAGCGGCAAGCCCAGCAGACATCGGTTAGCAGCCACAACGGCAACGGCGGTGCAGGATGAACAATGGTGCTCTTTCCCACCCGCTGCAGCCATTGCTGGCGGTCGATCGATTGACTAAAACTTATGGGGAGATTGTGGCGTGCGATCGCATCTCGCTAACTCTGTACCCAGGCCAGGTACTGGGCATCATTGGCGAGTCCGGTTCGGGCAAAACGACCCTGCTCAACGCCATTGCTGGAAACCTCCCCATTGATTCGGGGCAGATGCAGTATGGGTCTCGCTCGGGGGACCGCTTAGAGCTGACCACCCTACCCGAGCCCCAGCGTCGCCAGCTGATGCGAACCGAGTGGGGCTTTGTGCAACAGAACCCGCGCGACGGCCTGCGGCTCAACGTCACTGCCGGGGCCAACATCGGCGAACGGCTGATGGAGGTGGGCGCCCGCCACTACGGCAACATTCGCAGCGAAGCGGCCCAGTGGCTGACCCAGGTCGAGATTCCGCCAGCGCGTATGGATGGCCTACCCAGTAACTTCTCCGGTGGGATGCAGCAGCGGCTGCAGCTGGCGCGGGTACTGGTTACCCAACCCCGGCTGGTGCTGATGGATGAGCCGACAGGTGGGCTGGATGTTTCGGTACAGGCCAAGCTGCTAGACCTGATGCGTTCTCTAGTTCGAACCCTTGATCTGAGCGTCATTTTAGTCACCCACGACATTGGCGTGGTGCGGCTACTGGCCGACCGACTGCTGGTGATGCAGGGGGGACAGGTGGTGGAGTCGGGCCTCACCGATCAGGTACTCGACGACCCACAGCACCCCTATACGCAGCAGCTCGTCAGCGCCACGCTCGTCCCGTGACCCCATGAGGGAAACAACCCAATGATTCAAGCAAGCATCCGAGAGGCCCCCTTGCCACAGCAGCCCGATCTGCCACACACGACCCTGCTACAGGCAGACAATCTTGTAAAAGGGTTTACGCTTCACACCCAGGGCGGCATTCACCTGCCCGTGCTCAAAGGCGTTTCACTGACGGTCAATCAAGGCGACTGCATCGCCCTGTCAGGCCCATCGGGCTCGGGCAAGTCCACCTTTATGCGATCGCTTTACGGCAACTACCGCGTAGACAGTGGCGCGATTTGGGTCCGCCATCAGGGGCGCTGGGTAGACCTGCCCCAGCTTGAGCCCCATCAGCTAATGGCGGTGCGCCGTCAGACCATTGGCTATGTGAGTCAGTTTCTGCGCGTAATTCCCCGCGTACCCGCACTGGAGGTAGCGGCAGAACCGCTGATGGACATCGGCGTAGACAAGGAAACGGCGCTCGATACCGTTCGAGCCCTGTTTCGGCAGCTCAACTTGCCCGAGCGGCTGTGGTCCCTTTCGCCCACGACCTTCTCGGGGGGAGAAAAGCAACGGGTTAACATCGCGCGGGCGTTCTCGGTTGACTATCCCCTCTTTTTATTGGATGAACCGACCTCGGCTCTCGATGCTGCTAACCGAGCGGTTGTTATCGACCTGATTCTGCAGCGCAAGGCTCAGGGCTGTGGTCTAGTGGGCATCTTTCACGACGACGAAGTCAAGCGTGCCGTCTGCAGCGATGGGGAAAGCGTTCGCGCACTCAACTTTTCTGCATAGAGTCGGCACACATGTTTTGAAACCGCTTTTGAAACCGCGATTAAATATGGCCAAAGATTAAATATGGCCAAAGGAATTCTCCGCATGACGAAAAGACTCACTCACCAGGCAAGGTCGCCCGCCATCGTAGCCCCAGCTCGGCGCTCAGATCACGTACCAGCGGCCCTAGGGTGCGAATGCGGTTTTCGTCGATTAGCCTGCGCCGATAAGCCCGCCTTAACCAGTGTCGAGTTTGATTGAAGGCAACGCAGGCCGTGCGAAGTGCCTGACGGGCCTCTTGCACTGTAGCCTGACCGTGACCGCTAATTAGGCTGAGCCCGATTTGGTCAGCCGCCGCTATCAGCGGCTTGCCGACGGTTTCTTTCTCAAAGGTGGGCCAAGGCGCTACCATCACCCATACTTGATCCGACAGCCGTTCGGCTAGCTGGTATATCGGTAATCCTTCAAACCGCTGCTCCGTTACCATTGCACCCGTTTATCCCCGTTTATCAACGTCTATTATTTCACCTGTCGCTCTCTATACCTGCCTCATGCCTGTTGCTTCACCAGAGACTACCCGCGAAACGATCTACACCAACTATCGTCTACAGCTTCCCGATCAGGACGTACTCGGCACGCTGATAGTTCGCGAGGGCCGCATACATGATCTGCAACCCGGCGTGGCCCAGTCAAGCGAGGCGATCGACGGGGGCGGCGACTATCTGCTGCCAGGGTTGGTCGAGCTGCATACCGACAACTTTGAACGGTGTCTGTCGCCTCGCCCGGGCGTGCGCTGGCCGATGGCGGCAGCCGCAACTTACCACGACCGAGATCTGGCCGCAGCGGGCGTGACAACCGTCTGCGATGCCATTTCGATTGGCGATGTCACGCCTAGCCCAGGCTCGTTACGGATTGACCAGTTTGGTCCGATGATTGACACCCTCACCCACCGCCAGCAGCAGGGTCAGTTTTCGGTGGATCACCGCCTGCATCTGCGCTGTGAGCTGGGCTATGAGCAGGTGTTTGACGTTGTCAGCGACTACGCCGAGCATCCGCTGCTGTCGCTGATGTCGTTGATGGACCACACGCCCGGTCAGCGGCAGTTTGCCAAGATTGAAAAGTACAAAGAGTACTACATGGGCAAGCATGCGGTTACTGCCGATCAGATGGATACCTTCATTCAAATGCGGCTGGAGGCCCAACGTGAGCACGCTGACCGAAATCGAACGGCGCTGGTCGAACTTGCCCAGCAGCAGCAGGTGGCGCTCGCCAGTCATGATGATGCTACGGAAGAGCATGTGCAGCAGGCGGTGGAGGAGGGCGTCGTGATTGCGGAATTTCCGACCACGCTAGCGGCGGCGAAGGCGGCTCACGGCAACGGTCTGCAGGTCCTGATGGGAGCGCCTAATCTGGTACTTGGCGGTTCCCATTCTGGCAACGTCTCAGCAATGGAGCTGGTGGCGCATGGATTGGTGGACGTGATTTCTTCGGACTATGTGCCTCAGAGCCTGCTGCAGGCGATGTTTTTAATTGCACGGCAGCAGGCATACCCCCTTTACAAGGCGATGGCCCCCTTTACCGCTAACCCGGCCCGCGCGATTGGCCTGGCGGGCGATCGTGGGAGTCTAACCGTCGGCAAGCGGGCTGACTTTATTACCGTTCATGACGACGGGCAGGTACCGCAGCTAATGACCGTTTTTAGCCAGGGACAGCGAATCGGCTAAAGCCGCTGCTTTCAGGAAGAAGTCACCCACACATCGACATTCAACCTCAAAAAAGCGCTGTTACCCCGTAAAACTTGTCCCTCAGTCAAAATACGCAGCGGATGTGTTGTGTTCGTTACTCAATAGCCGTTCGTTAAGCCGTATGGTAGTAAGCGTACCGATCAGCCTGACGACACATGCTGCCTTTAGCGTTGCCCCGCCTGAGGTCTAGACCCCGCTCAGCCACCCTCCATCGGCCCTCCGACGTGCGATTTAAAGCCGAGCGCATCTTCAAGGGCGTCGCGAGAAAAGGGGAAACCGATGTCGCCCTCATTCAAGACCTGACGGTGACCCTCAGGGCGGGTGACTGTGTCGGGCTGGTCGGGCCAAGCATTCTTGCCAAGTCGGTTCTACTACAGATCCTGCATGGCCAGTCGTCCATTGATGCAGGGGCGCTTTGGGTGTTTAACGATGACAGCTGGGTTAACCTGGCGCAGCTGTCGCGATCGCAACTTCAGGCCATTTGCCATCACAGCATCGGCTATTTGGGCCAGGTCCTACCCCTGACCCCTCGCATTACCGCTTTCGAGACCGTGCTGACCCCCCTGCTGGAGCGAAAAACACCCAGACGTCAGGCGCGGGAAACAGTCACGCGTCTGCTGTCCCTGCTCAATATTCCGACCCGGCTGTGGCGGGTCTCGCCCACTCAGTTCTCCAAGGCCGAGCAGCAGCGGATCAACATTGCCCGTACCTTTGCCGTGGACTATCCGGTGTACTTGCTCAATATGCCGATGACTGGGCTGGCAGGGTGCGATCGCACCCCTTTGCTAGAGCTGATCCGGCAGCGAAAAGCATCGGGCAGCGCCTTTGTTGGCATCTTTCAAGATCCAATCTTGCAGACACAGGCTTGCACCCATACGCTAAGCTGCTAGCGTTTCCATAGAGGGGGTGGGGCACAGTTGCCCGCAACTGCCCCCCGTGAGGTTTGTCTCCTATGCCCCAGCTGATTTTATCCCAGCTGATTTTATATGCCTGCCCGGTGGGGCCACTGGCTGACCAGATTGAGGCCTACTATGCCCGGAGTCTAGAGGCGTTTGGCCCTAATCGGGCTCATGCCTACATGCCCCACTGCACCCTGACGGGCTTCTTCACCGACGAAGCGGTGTCAATTCCCCTCTATGTGGATGCTGCCGCCCAGGCAATGGCCCCGTCCACATCCACGCCCATCACGATTGACAAGCTTCACCTGAAGCCTGACTGGCACGGGCTATCCTTGACCGCTCCGGCGCTAGAGCAGCTAACGGCCACCTTTGCTCGGCAGGCCGACTCACCGACCCGTAAGGAACTAATTCGGGTAAAAACCCATCTGCACCTCAGTCTTGCCTACGGATTTCCCAAAGAGCAGCACGAACCGCTAGCGCAGCTGGCCGAGCAATCCGTTGACCCGACCAAGCCCGTCCGCTGGCAGCTGCGCTTTTACGAGCGCCATCCGTCTGGGGATTGGACCTGCCATTTCCAGGCACCCCTAAAGACAGATATTTAATCTCTTCTTTACCCCAGTGTCATAGAACATTAAGCAAAGATCTAGACAATACAAGTCGGTGCAATCTGCTTACCCGAAAAGCGGCCAAATGCGGTCCTTGCTCTCGTATGATGCTGGTTGATGCCCCGTCGGTAACACCCCGCCCTAGAGCACGGTCAACGGTGGCTCTCACCACCGCTCATAACAGTTCCTCCCAATCATGGTCAAGCAGCTTCAAACGTCACAGCCCCCTCAAGCATCTACCCGGGTCACCGCCGTCGAGGCCCAAGCCGTCGTTAAGTCGTTTCGCGGCAACGTCGCGCTCGACCGCGTGTCGTTTTCGGCAAAGGAGGGCGAGATGCTGGCATTGGTCGGAGCATCCGGCTCTGGCAAGTCAACCCTGCTGAGAAACATCAACGGGCTACAGGTGTCGGACAGCGGCAGCATCCATATCTTTGGCAGCGTACTGCAGGCCAACGGCAAACTGCATTCCCAGGTCCGGCGGATGCGCAGCCAGGTGGGGTTCATCTTTCAGCAGTTCAATCTGGTGAATCGGCTGACCGTGTTAGAAAACGTGCTGGTGGGCAACCTGGCCAACGTTTCGCCGCTGCGTTCGTTCCTGCACAATTTTAGCCAGGCCGAAAAGATCAAGGCCCTGGCGGCGCTGGAGCGGGTGGGCATTCTCAACCAGGCCTACAAGCGGGCCTCGGCCCTGTCGGGTGGTCAGCAACAGCGAGTTGCGATCGCACGCTGCCTGATGCAGGGGGCCAAGATTATCCTGGCGGACGAACCCATCGCCTCGCTTGACCCCGAGTCGGCCCGCAAGGTGATGGAGCTGCTGATTGAGCTCAACGAAGAGCAGGGCATTACCGTACTGACCTCGCTCCATCAGGTGCAGATGGTGCGCAGCTACTTTAAGCGTTCCGTCGCCCTGCGCGATGGCAAAGTTTGTTTCGACGGCCCCACGATCGACTTAGATGACGACCGACTCTCTCGCATCTACGGGGCCGCCGCAGAAGAATTGGTGCTACGTGGTCATGGAGAAGCCATTGCGCGTTAGCAACATCGCTAGCTGAGCAATGCCGACGCCCGCACCAATGTTTACTCCCACACACGTCCGGCAACGGACAATTCACATCCTCCGAGTCACAGGCCCCTATTTACAACACGATATGACTACTCAACCCTGGAAACGCCTTTCTGCCCTGACGGCAGCCACCCTGCTGAGTGCGGGCATGATTGCTGCCTGCAGCGGCGGCGGTACAACAGATACTGCAGGTACTGCAGACACCAGTGACACAGGCGAGGTCGCCGAAGGCGGCGCTTGCGCCCCTGAGTTTGAGGCGCTTGAGTTTGGCATCATCTCCACCGAGTCCCAAGACAACCTGGAGCCCCAGTGGGAGCCGTTCTTGACCGCTATGTCCGAAGAGCTAGGCCGCGAGGTCATTGGCTTCTACGCCACGGACTACGCCGGTGTGATTGAAGCCATGGGTTCAGGCAAGATTCAGATGGCCTGGTATGGTGGCAAATCCTACATCGAAGCAGCGGCCCGCTCTGACGCTGAGGCCTTTGCTCAAACCGTGAACGATGACGGTACTAAGGGCTACTACTCCCACCTGATCACCAACAAAGACAACCCTATCGTTGCAGAGATCGACCTAGAAGCCGGTAACGGTGACCAGTATGTAATTGAGAATGCAGGGGACCTGACCTTTGCCTTCAACGACCCCAACTCCACCTCCGGTTTCCTGGTACCGACCTTTTACGTGTTTGCTCAGAACGATGTGAACCCTGAAGAGGCGTTCTCTGAGCTGATCTTTGCCGGTAGCCATGAAGCCACCGGTCTGGCCGTGGCCGAGAATCAGGTTGACGTTGCCACCAATAACAGCGAGAACCTGGCCCGTCTAGAAGAGACGGCTCCTGATGCCCTGGAAAACATCCAGATCATCTGGACCTCTCCGATTATCCCTAGCGACCCGCTGGCCTACCGTAGCGACCTGCCCGAGTGCCTGAAAGCAGACATTCAGGAATTTATGTACAACTTCGACGACCAGGAAGTACTCGGTGGCCTGGGCTGGCAGGGTCTGGACCCGGCTAAGGACGAGGACTGGAACACCATCCGCGAGCTGGAGTACGGCAAGCAGCTGCTGGAAGTTCAAAACGATGACACGCTGAGCGAAGCAGCAAAGCAGGAGAAGCTCGACGAGATCAACCAAAAGCTCGAAGAAGTTCAGAGCTAGCCTCACACACCCCATCCATACGTTCTTATCCATTATCATAAGAGCGCTTAAAGCCCCTCTCCCGGTGGGAGAGGGGTTTGGGGTGAGGACCACCGTGCTCTGTGCCCATACCTGTATCCTTCATCCTCGACACGATGGCTAAATCTGCGCCGCCTGCCCGCCCGACCACCGACTATCGGATTTCTCCAGACGTTCAGGCAATGCTCAAAAAAGAGCGTCCCCTAGTAACGCCGCTGCGGATTTTTTGGGTGGTGGTTGCGATCGCAATCCTCATCTACACGGGCCGAGTCAGCGACCTCAGCTTTGGCGAACTATTTCAGGGCAGCGGCAATATGGCCGAATACATTGCCCGCTACTTTCCGCCCGATTTTTCGAATGCGGGTTTTCCGCGCTTGCGACCGGAGCAGTGCCCTCGCCGGGACATTGCGATCGCGCTGGGCTTTACTCAGCTCTGTCTGCCCACCAACGGCTACATCATAGACATCATCGAAACAGTGTCGATGGGCGTGTGGGGCACGCTCATGTCCGCAATTGTGGCCGTTCCGCTCAGCGTGATCGCCGCCGACAACATTGCCCCTAAGCCGCTTGTCTTCGTGGTGCGTCGCTTTCTTGATGCCATGCGGGCGATCAACGAAATTGTGTTTGCGCTGATCTTTATCGTCGCGGTGGGACTGGGTCCCTTTGCAGGCGTCCTGGCCCTGTTTATCCATACGGCCGGGACCCTGGGCAAACTCTTTTCCGAGGCCATCGAAGCGATTGAGCCCGGCCAGGTTGAAGGCATCCGAGCAACGGGAGCCTCGAAGTTTCAAGAAATCATTTTTGGCGTCATCCCACAGGTGATTCCACTATGGACCTCGTTTACCCTTTATCGGTTTGAGGCCAACGTCCGCTCCGCCGCTGTGCTGGGTATTGTCGGTGCAGGCGGGATTGGCGTTTCGCTCATTCAAAGCTTCCGGTCGTTTCAATACAACAACGTCTGCGCCATCTTGATTTTGCTAATCGTAACGGTTGCAGTTATTGACACCCTCTCAGCCAAGCTGCGGCAGCGATTAATTTAATGCTTCCTCTTCTTTTTATCCTGCTGGGTCTGGCCATCGGTGCGCTAAGCGGGCTGATTGGCATTGGGGGCGGCGTGCTGTTTGTGCCCGCGCTGGTTTACTTTTTTGGCTTTGACCAGTACCAGGCCCAGGGCACCACAATGGCATTGCTGGTGCCACCCATTGGCATTCTCGGCGCATGGACTTACTACCAACAGGGCCACGTAGACATTAAAGTCGCGCTGCTGATCTGTCTGGGATTTGTCTTGGGTGGCTTTGTGGGCGCCAAGTTTGCAGTTACAGTACCGGAGCTGTGGCTCAAGCGGGTGTTTGGGGTGGCCATGCTGGTGATTTCGCTGCGCATGATCTTTTCTAAGTAGGCTACCCGTCACCATGCTGCTTTCCCGATTCAAAGCCATTCTGTTCGACATGGATGGGCTGATGCTCGACAGCGAGACGGTCTACCATACGGCCTGGCAGCAGGCCGTAACCGAGTTGGGCTACACCTTCGACAGCGGTCTGTATCTCGATCTGGTGGGGCGCAGCAACGCCGAAGCCGAGCGATTGATGCTAGAGGCGTTTGGGGGCGATTTTCCCGTCGAGACCTTTCGGACAGACTGGACTCGCCACTGGCAGCGGCGGGTGCAGACGCAGGGAATGCCCACCCAGCCAGGACTATGGGAACTGTTAGATTTTCTCGAAGCCGAGCAAATGCCTAAGGCCGTCGGCACGTCTAGTAATGCTGCGGAAGCAGCACTCAGTCTAAAAAGTAATCGCCTCTGGGCGCGATTTAGCGCAATTGTCACCGTAGACGATGTGGCAGCGGGGAAACCTGCACCGGATATCTTTTTACTGGCCGCTCAGAGGCTGGGGATGAGCCCATCAGACTGTTTGGTTCTAGAAGACTCTAATGCCGGGGTCGAAGCCGCTGTCACCGCTGGCTGTCAGGTAATCATGGTCCCCGATCTGCAAACGCCCACACCGGACTCTCAGGCGCGGGCGCTGCAAGTTTGCGAGTCACTGCATGAGGTGCTAGCGATGCTCACTGGCCCCAGCTGACCCAACCGTCCCTAGAACGTCAGCGAATCGGTGATCTCTTCTAGCTGCCCCATGCTCTCATCCGTGCCAGAGAGGATGAAGCCGAGCGCATAGCCATTGTCGACCAGCGCGAGATAGGACTGATTGATTTCCATCCCGGCTGCGCTCAGACTGAAGTCAGCCCGATGGAAGGTGCGGCCCCCGATTTCGACCTCGTAGGGCTCGCCTGCAGCTTCGTAGGGTAGGTCCGTGCTCGTCAACAGATTGCTAACGTTAGCCAGATACTCAGCCCCCGAGGCAATGCCGGGCAGGTGAGAAACCTTTTCGGCCATGACCACAATGTTGGGGTTGAAGGTGGCCACTGGCGCACCGACGGGCTGTTCGGACACCATAAGCAGCTGATAGGTGTTCTGTTCAGCCGCCTCGATGGAGGCTTTTAGCGCTTCGTCGTCTCCGGCAACGATGTCGGAGCCCATATCCTGCAGCTCTTCCGCCGTTTCGTCAGACGCGACGGCCCACTCGGTGGGAAAGTCCATCGAAAACCCAAAGTACTCGTTGCTGTAGGTGCCCGCTTTGACTTCGCCCGCGTTGGGGCTGACGTCTGGGGCCGCCGCTGTCGTTTCTTCAGCCGCTGCTGTCGTCTCTGCAGCGGCTTCATCTCCGGTCGGATCAACCACAGCTGCTTCTTCTTTGCTGCAAGCGATCAGCGTCGTGGCAATCAGCAGCGCTGCTGCGACAGGGCGTAGGCGAGTCAATGCCATGCGTTTAATTCTCCTGAAAGATTATGATCAGTTTGCCCACAGGCTTCGTTGGGTAGCTACAGGGGACGCAAGTCCGATTACGGTTCTATCCTATTTACCGTAGTCTTCGCTACCGATGGCCAGGTGAGATCGCAAACCCAGCAGCCCTCAGCAATAGCACCCTGACCGTACGCCACACCGGAACTTTCCCAGGGCAGCCTTGCCCTCAGGTCATTGGCGGCAGCTACAGCGAGTCGTCGTTTTGAAAGACCAGTTCCATACGATCGCCCCGAAAGCGGGTGACGCCGTACTCCACTACTTGTCCGGTCTGGTCAACGTTGATCGACTCCACCAATAAAATCGGCTGGTTGAGCGGCAGCCCCAGCAGCTTGGCATCGGCAGCCTTGACCGGGCGGGCCGAAACAGACGTTTCGCGGCGAATATGATCGCAGCCGTGGTAGTCCTGCAACCACCGAGAAATCGAGCCGGTCGTCTCTAGCCCCTCGAGGCTGACCGACGAAAGCAGATTGGGCAAGCGATGTAGCGGAAAGTAGCCCGTACTGACACAAATCGGCACATCATCGGCAGAACTCAGCCGCTGGATTACCGCAACCGGCATATCCACTTGGACCTTTAGCGACTGGGCCACCGAATCGTCCGCCTGAGCCTCGATGCACTTGATAATTTGGCTCTGGGCCGTGATGCCTTGGGCCCTGAGCGCTTCGTTATAGCGAACACGACTGCCAATCGGGTAGCGAATGGGACGAGCAGCGACAAAGGTGCCCCGTCCCTGCTCAACGTGTAAAATGCCTTCCTGGCGCAGCACCGAAACAGCCTGTCGCAGGGTATGGCGATTGACCCCAAACTGAGCAGCTAACTTAGCTTCTGTCGGTAGACGCTCACCCAGCTGATAGGTTTGTTCATCAATGCGTTTACGAATGCTCTCGGCAATCTGCAGGTAGATCGGAGCGCTATTTTGGGAGGGGCTGCTTTGGGTCGTCTGCATACTGAGAAGAGAGGCTAGCTTGACGATTAGACGAATGGCGGCCTACGGAAAAACAGATGGCTGAGGATGAAAGCAATCTCTAAGCAGACCTGAGCGTTCTCAAAGATGTCGAATGGGAGATGCCGAGTTAGAGATCCCGAAGTGAGCGGGGATGCCGCTTAAGTGAACATGAAGAGAAGCCGGAGCGACGAGCACTGTGTTGGCCGCTATTGAATCTCCCACGCTCGATCGTCACAAGGTTAACACAGGCTATCTGTGACCCAGCCGTATTTTATACCCTTGCTTCAGAAAAGGGGGCTGTCCCAGGGCACGGGGGCTCAAACAGCAACCGTAGCTTCGACCCGCTCACCCGTCAGACTAAAGGCACGCACCTCTGTGATCCGCACAGGCAGGGTCTGCCCCCTGAGTCGCTCGATATCACCAGCGCAGAAGGTCAACCGATTGGTACGGGTGCGGCCCATCACCTGATGGGGGTTCTTGGGATTAACGTCTTCAATCAGGACATCTTCAACGCGGTTGGCGTAACGTTGCGATCGCACTCCCGCCATTGTTGCCACCAAATGGTTCAACCGCTGCAGCCGATCGCTTTTGGTCTCCTCATCCAGTTGGTTGTCCCAAAGGGCCGCAGGGGTGTTGGGCCGGGGCGAATAAGCCGCCGTGTTGAGCTGGTCAAAGCCAATGTCCTCAACCAGTTTTAGCGTGTTTTGAAACTGGGCTTCGGTCTCACCCGGAAAGCCCACAATCGCGTCGGCGCTGATGGCCGCATCGGGCATGTAGCGGCGCACGGTGTCGATAATGCGGCGATACTTCTCGTGGGTGTAGCCCCGCGACATGGCCTTAAGCACGTCGTTATCGCCCGACTGGAAGGGAATATGGAAGTGTTCACAGACCTTGGGTAGCTCGTGGCAGGCCTTGACCAGCCGCTCGGTGAAGTAGCGCGGGTGGCTAGTGGCAAAGCGAATGCGCTCAATCCCCGGCACGTCGTGAACAAAATAGAGCAGGTCCGTCAGCGTATTCTGTCGTCGTCCCTCGGCGGTAATCCCAGGCAGATCGCGACCGTAGGCGTCAATATTTTGTCCCAGTAACGTCACTTCTTTATAGCCCTGCTGCCCCAGCACCTCCATCTCAGCGCGGATCGCCTCGGGCGTGCGGGATTGCTCTACCCCGCGCACACCGGGGACGACGCAGTAGGTACAGCGCTCGTTGCAGCCGTAGATGACGTTTACCCAGGCCGTGATGTGGCTGTCGCGGCGAGGCTTGGTGATGTCCTCCATGATGTGGACGGGCTCGGTAGCCACTACCTGGCTACCGTTAGATACCTGCTCTAGCAAATCTTCGAGCCGGTTGGCGTGCTGCGGCCCCATCACCAGGTCTAGTTCCGGGACCCGGCGCAGTAGTGATTCGCCCTCCTGTTGCGCCACGCAGCCCGCCACCACCAGGGTCAGATCGGGGTTGTCATGCTTGCGTTTGGCCTGCCGCCCCAAGTACGAGTACACCTTTTGTTCGGCGTTGTCGCGAATGGTGCAGGTGTTATAGAGCACCACGTCGGCAGTAAAGGGGTCATCGGTCCAGTTCAGCCCCATATCGTCGAGAATGCCTGCCATGCGCTCAGAGTCGGCCTTGTTCATCTGGCAGCCGAAGGTGGTGATGTGATACTTGCGGGCGGTCATGGCAGGCGAAGGGGAAGTAAAGGAGCGCAATGCTAACGGGCAGTTATCTATTGTGCCATTCCCCACGGGGGAGCGACCAGATTTTTCTACAGCTGGTAGGGCAAACGCATACTCGAAAAAGGTTGATACTTCAGGGTAGCTGTAGAGAGAGGCTGCCTGATGAGTGTTCGTCC
>JBCBWI010000068.1:0-21635 GCA_039817185.1 Cyanobacteria bacterium J06648_16
GACGAACACTCATCAGGCAGCCTCTCTCTACAGCTACCCTGAAGTATCAACCTTTTTCGAGTATGCGTTTGCCCTACTTAGTTAAAGAGACTGTTGTTGAACAAGCGATTGATGCTCAATCTTAATACAGGCATTCATAACGACCGTAATCCCAGCCGCCGCTAATTTCTGGGCGACTGCCTCATCGTAAATCTCAAGCTGGGTCCAGAAGCAGCGGTTTGGGTGGGGTGGGAGTGCTAAAACGTCCATTGCAATATCGGCTAAAAATTCGCTGCGACGAAAAACGTTAACGATGTCAATCGTCGCGGGAACAGCCTGCAGTGATGGGTAGCAGGGGGTACCGTCGATGCTGTCGAGCCGGGGGTTCACTGGATAGACCTGATAGCCTTGGGCTTTGAGGTACTGACCGATCTGATAGCTGGCGCGGTGGGGTTTGTGGGAATGGCCGACGATTGCGATCGCACTTGCCCCCTCCAGCACCTGACGTATCTTTGCCGGATCGTGGGCCGGATCGTGGGCCGGATCGTGGTAAGCATGGTGTGTCAAATCATCATCCTTTCAACCGTCCGTGCAAATTATATCGACAACGCTAGCGGTCGTGACTCAGACCGACATTGAGTTTCACAACCTGACTGACCCGATACAGCAGCAGGTGGACCAAACCGGCATTCAGCAAGGACACGTATTGGTGTTTTCCTGCCACACCACCACAGCGCTGGTCGTCAACGAGGATGAAGAACGCCTCCTGGTCGACATCAAAACCTACCTCAAAAAACTCGCGCCGCCGGACGATCGCTACCTACACAACGACCTACACCTGCGGGACGTGCCCCCTGACGAGCCGATCAATGCTCACTCACACCTGATGGCGATGACGCTGAGCAACAGCGAGATGATTCCCATCATTGACGGCAAGCTGGCACTGGGGACCTATCAATCGATCCTACTGGTTGAGTTAGACGGCCCTCGACAGCGGCGGGTGCAGCTGCAGATTGCTGGAGTTTAAACTTAGGCCCTGTTCTAATCGGATGCTCTGACCCAGGGAAACTCAAATTTCAGAGCTGGAAAGGGTTTAAGGCCAGCATCCCCAGATGTCATAGCCCCAATATTACGGAGACACGAGGCCGCGTTTTTACCGAGGGAAGCGTTTGGGGCAATCCATAATCTCCTTGATGGCAAGGTCTATACAGGTTGCCAAAATAGGCCTACGGATGCTGACACCGATACAAGAGAATGACTCAAATTTTACTGGTTGATGACGAACCTCAGATTCGCGCCAGCCTGTCGGAACTGCTTGAACTCAGCGGCTTTTTTGTGAAGACAGCCGCTGATGGACAGGCGGGTGTGGCGCAAGCTCAAGCCGATCTCCCCGATATTGTAATCTGCGATATCCACATGCCCGAGCTGGACGGTTATGGCGTTCTGTCTGCCTTGAGAAAACAGCCTCAAACGGCGCTGATCCCTGTGATCTTTCTGACTGCGAAGGGAGACCATGCTGCTGTTCGGCAGGGAATGAACCTAGGGGTGGATGATTACCTCGTGAAGCCTGTCGAGCCGAAGGAACTGGTTGCGGCCATTGACACTCAGATTGAGAAGCGATCGCAGCTCAGCCAGCACTATCAGCTGGCCCAACACCACTGCCCCACTGACGAGGTCGATGCGCTCACCGGCCTGTCTAACTTGCTAGGCCTGGAGACCCAGTTCCAACAGACGACAGCGGCGAATCCCGCCATTCAGTACAGCCTGACGCTGGTTAAGCTCAACAACTACACCGAGCTTCGAGAGCGGCTAGGGCACGTGTTTGGTCTGCGGGTGCTAGAAACGCTATCGGAACGGCTGCAGCAGAACCGTACCGATTCGATTGAAACCATTGCCTACATAGGGTCTGAGCGGTTTGTCGTGTTTGCGATCGCAGCCGGTGGACAGGCCAGTGCGCTGCAGACAGAAAGGAGCCTTAAACAAGGTCTGCAGACGCCTATCAACATCCATAACCATGAGATCAAACCCGATCTCAGCTGGCGCACGCTTTGCTTACAGTCAGGAGATGATTTCAATCAATCTCTGCTCAAGGTGATGCGCTCCCCCAGTCACCACAGGTCACCCTCCACCTCAGCCCCTGGCAGCAAAGCATCCTGGGAAACCCGACTGGAGCAGGCCCTGACGAAAGACGAATTTTCCCTTTATTTTCAGCCTCAGGTCGATCTCAAAACAGGCCAAATTCTGGGCGCAGAGGTGCTTCTCCGTTGGCAGTCGCCAACGGGGCCGATCTCACCTGCTACTTTTATCCCCATTGCAGAAGAAAATGACCTGATTGTGCCCATTGGGGATTGGGTCATGCAGGCAGCCTGCCATCAGCTGAGGAAATGGCAGACTGAAGCGATGTTTGCCATGACCCTGTCTATTAACCTGTCCGCTCAGCAGCTACAACGGCCCAATTTTCAACCACGGCTTCTCGATATTGTCGAAGAGCACTGTATCAGCCCTGCGCTGATTGATCTAGAGCTGACTGAACGGGTACTCGTATCCTACACAGGGACCGAAAGCCATCTCCTCCAAGCCCTACGTGCCCAAGGATTCAGCATTGCCATTGATGACTTCGGCACCGGATATTCTTCGTTGGGCTATTTGCAGCAACTGCCGATTGATCTAATTAAGATCGACCAGTGTTTTGTTCGCGATTTAGACAAAAATCTCGGCAATCGGGTCATTGTTAAAGCCATTACCGATATGGCCCACGGGCTGAACATCGGCACGTTAGCTGAAGGGGTCGAAAGCCCCGAGGAGTTAGCGGTGCTACGTCAGTTGAACTGCGAAGCGATGCAGGGCTATCTCTACAGCGAACCGCTGTCAGCCAGCGATTTTGAAAAGCTCATTGTCAAGGAGAAAGAGAAGCAAGCACTCTTGACGGTTTGACCCAGCCTCAAAAATACAGCAAGATTCAATTGCATTGAATCTTGCGACTCACTTGACCTACTGTTCTATCAAGCTTTTGCCTGAATAAAAAGTGTCAAGTCAAGTGAGAAACGCTGTATAATCGCCATTGCGTCGTCAATCCCCGCACGTCAAGCGCCACAGCCTAAAGTGCATAGTTCAACAACAGATATAAGAACACATCCTGAGGGTTGTCACCCGGCTCGTCAAGATTCACGATAGGGACACCCAGATCGAGTCGAATATCAAAGGGCTCAATGGGTTGGTAGAGCAGCCCAACACCGGTTCCTAACAGAAAATTTCGATCGTTAGTGGTGTCGTTTTCCGTATTCCAGACAGCGGCCATATCCACAAAGGGCGCGACCTGTAAAAGCGGGGCACCCGATTCGTCTCGTTGGATCACAAAGCGATCCTCGACGGAGAATCGAAAGCCGTTGTCGCCAAAGCGGGCATTTTGGTTGTAGCCTCTGACGGACTGTGGGCCGCCGATTACAAACTGTTCTGACCCTAGCAGGCTGTTGGCAGACAGCTGCACGTCAGCCTGAATGATTAGAAGATTGTCGGGATTGAGTACCTGGGCGCGCTGAACCTGGCCGAGCCAGCTGAAGAACTGGCCATCCGGCAGGGGAGACGGGCGGCTAGTGGCATCGAACAGTCCTGTACCGAGGCTGAATTGCGATCGCAACGCCCAGGCCCCCTGGGGGTCACGTCGCAGGTAGTCTTGCCCGAACTGAATCACACTGGTGCGGCTTTCGTCGATGGTAAAACCGGTCGAGATCAGTGTACGACCGCTGCGGTAACGGAATCCGAGGGAAAGGGCCAACTCTTCCTGCGGGGTCCGAATCAGCGGTTGACGGTAGGTGAGGTCATACACGTCAGACGACCCGCGCACATCCAGCGCGGCGATGCTGGGCGGGTCCACAATGCGAAAGTTGCTCGGCAGGTACCGCGCCGTAATCGTCCCGTTCATCGGGTTGATCGGTGCTTTGTAGGTGAGGTTATAGAGGTAAGAGCCGCCCGTGGTTGCCCGGTAGAACGAGCCGCTGAGCTGGTCGCCGTAGCCCAGTGGGTTGCGATAGACCGCTTCGGCCCCGGTCCTCACCACACCGACGCTGGTGGGTGAGCTGGTATCGAGAATCAGATTGGCCTCAAAGGGCTTGGCCGCAGTCACCCGCACCAGCAATAGGCTCTCGCCCAGCCCTTCACCGGCCCGCAGGCTTGCCTCGATGTTGTCGATCAGCGGGTCCGCCCGCAGCAATCGCAGCTGATTTTCCAGGTCAATCTGGCTCAGCGGCGTGCCGCCGCCTAGGGCAATGCGATCTCGCACGTACTGCTGCAGCCGGGGTGCCCCGTCAATTTGAATATCGGCCAGGACCCCCTCAATCACCTGCAGCTGCACCACCCCGTCGGTTACCGTCTGGTTCGCCAGAATGGCCCGCGAAGTAATGTAGCCATTGTTGAGATACAACTGGGTAATGGCATCTGCGGCCTGCCGCAGCTCTTCGAGGGTTAGCTGTCGGCCCTCAAACTCAGCCAGAACCGGATCAAAATCGTCATCGTCAAAGACCGTACTGCCGATGACCTGAATATCGACGACCTCCACCCGAGGCTCATCTGCAGCGGGTGGGGCGGGCGGGGTGGGTTCAACAGGTTCTTCGGGCGGTGGTGGCTCGGTGGGCTCAACGGGCGTCTCTGGCGGCAGAGGTGGAATCTCAGGCGGTTCAGGTGGACTCACCTGGGCCAGCGGTGAGAATTGAGGCCTGCCCGTTTCGGTCGGAGTCAGCGTGTCGGAGAATGGTGGCTTAGCCGAACTAGAGACCCGCGGATCGGATAGCGGCATCGAGGTGGAAGAGCGCCCAAAAAAGCTAACCAGAGCAGCATCTGGCTTGTCCGTACCAGGTACTTCGTCTGTAACCGGCTGTGATGCATCGGGCTCAGGCGTAGACAACAAAACCCGGTCTGAGTCAGTCTCATTCGATTCATTCGATGCGGCCAATGCAGCCAATTCAGCCGTACCAGAGGTCGCCGCTTCGAAATCCGGCACGGTTTCGTCCGCGCTCAGTCCCTCGGCCATGACTGCTGTGGGTGCAGTTTGTTGGGGCTCAGTTGTTGCACTTGCCTGGGTGGCAGGTAGACACAGCCCCACCAGCCCACCGCTACAGAGGAGCTGTGACCATCGGATGGCTCGCTGTTTTCTCGTACGCTTCATGGGGTCTTCCCTATCTCACTTCACACCACACAAATCAATCTACTTCACCCTTACAAGCACCTGACGCCTGTATCCGCTCTTGTTCGTATGCCCCTACTCAACTACCACGGACTGCCAATCACTGTAAATGCTGACCAAAAGAAGGGATGCTCAAACACGTCGGGACTTAGCTCAAGCAGCTCCGGCGGCAAAACAATCTCGCCCCCCGACCAGACCAAACTGCCGTCTTTTACGCTGATATCACCCTTGAGCATGGCCAGCTGGGCCTGCCTCAGGGCTTCGGCCTTGATCGGCTCTTCCCTCAGACTGGTGTAAAACTGGGTCATGAGCCCGGCAGTGCCCACGTCATCGACCTTCCACAGACTGGCTAGGGCCGTTTTGACCCCTGACTGTACGGCCAGCCCTGCAAAGCCGAGCTCGGCTTCTTCGTTGCCTAGCGCCGTGCGGCAGGCGCTCAACACCATCAGCTCGACCGGCGGATTGTTGAGCTGTAGCGATCGCACCTGGTCAATACCGAGCCGCCCATCCCAAAATTGAATGTAGGACGCTGCGATGCTTCCGGGGCTAAATTCTCCGTGGGTCGCCAGATGTACTATACCGTAAGGCTTTTGCTGGCGTCTGGAGATCAGCAGGTCGGGTGTAAAGGTCTCGTTGATGAGAAAATCGCCCGGCCAGAGTCGCTCAGCGATGGTGCTGAGTTCGATCGGCACAGCGGGCAACTCAGGCTGATCGTCAAAGCTAGAGGCCCCCATTGCCAGTACTTCGCTGTTGCGCACATCGACATAGCGCAGGTCGGTCAGGCTAACACTGGGTACCAGTCCTGCACTGTAGCGCTCAATCAAGAACGAGTCACCATCATGCAGTGCCGAAACGGGTAAAGAGCGCAACCCAGGAGACATGACAAAGGCGAGGTTACCGATTTCCTGTCGGGCAAGGTCATCCTCTAGGGGGGCAATCATCCATTTATGTAGCTGTTGGGCCGCTGATAAGTAGGTTTGGCTGCCAATGCGGGATGGGTTGGCGACTTCGCGTCGCAGCCGCTCGCTCGTCTGTTGCACCTGGGCGTGGGTGGCAGAGAGCGTTTTGCGGAGCGGGGGAGAGTCGGCAGTGACCAGAATCAGCTCCAGCTGATCGTCTGGCTGCGCTGCCCGTGCGGCGGGACCGTTCGGAAACCACGGATCGGCTTTTTGCTGGGCCTGGTCTACTTGTTGGGCCTGATCTAGGGGTGCGTCATCCAGTTCCTCGGTAGTCGTTGGCACAAACGAAACGTAGATGATTGCAGGTTTGATGCCGGTGGCCTCCGCTACTAGCGCCAAACTCTCCTGCACTTTCGGCAGCTGCGGCGGTGGGAATCGATCCTGATTAAGGCCCAAATGACCCGCATACTCACGGGTGTAGCTGCTCTCTCGCTGGATAATTTGTTCCGGTAGCGCCCGATCGCCTCCGGCAATGGCAAGAAGGGGGGGCAAGTTGAGGCTGAGGGCGGCTGGCGTATCGGTGGCTCTCAGCTGTCCTACGCAGTCAGCCACACAGCCCAGAAAAACGCCATCAATGCTGGCCGTGGCTGTTTCAGTGAAGGCGACGGGCGTAGTGTCGGTCAGGATAGCGATATTGCCCTGGATGAAGCTCTCTAGAAAAGACTGTACCGGGTCAAGATCGGCCGTCGCCGCTGCCACAATCGAACCGGCTGTTCCGTTGGTACTGGCATTACCCAAGATGAAGGGCGTGACACCATTGCCGCCATGTTGAATCGTGACCGATCCGCTGAGGCTATCCAGGCTGACGCCCCCACCCAGGGCGCGAAAAAAGGTCTCTGTTGTGACGGTAAGGTCACCTGCGATCGCACTTAGATTCTCAACTTCAATGTCGCTATCGCTGGTGAGCTGCATGGCATCTGCCGAGATCGCCGAGTTGAAGCGGATGCCGATGTTGTTGGCGTTGTTGCCAGTGACCGCCAGGTTACCGATGGCCGACAGCGTACCGCCATCAACATCAACCCCAAACAGCGACGCACTACTGCTATTGCCGATAACGGTCAGATTGGCATTGTCGGCGGTGACCGTACCGTTAATCAGCACCCCCGTGTCGCTAGTGCTGGTGCCCGTCAGTGAAATATTGCTGCCGCTCGAATCCAGCGTTGAGGCGGTCTCTAAGTTGACCCCCGGTCGGCCGCTGCCCGTCCCGATGAATGTGATACTGCCAGAGCCCCCCAAGAAAGGCTCTTCGGTCGTGACCGTCGCGATGGACCGGACCAAAATAGCCGATGGGTCAGGGCTACCTAGGTTGGTGCTGTTTGCCTGGGCAATCAGGTCGCCACCGTTGGTGCTGATTGTGACGGGTGTCCCGTCCCCAAACACAATCTGACCGACGCCGTTATTGCCGCCGTCAGCCGTCAGCGCTAGCGTGAGGGGGCCGCTGGTTGAAGAGGCTGGCCCAATCGAGTTGTTGATGAAGATGCTGCCTTCTGCCCTAAGCTCTAACGTTGCAGCGGTTAGCGGGTCGTAAAAGAGGCCGTCTGTAACGGTAATATTGCCTGCCTGGGTGCCGGGTGCCCCCACGGTCGAGACGATCACCGTACCGCCTGCATTGATCGCGGCGATCAGCGTCGAAGTTTCCAGAATGGCGTTGTTGGCTGTGGGCTCAAAGGGAGAAGCGCCGGTAATGTTAATACCCGCCGTGTTGGCAATCTCCAGGTTGCCGGGGTCGAGCAGCCAGGTACCGGCTGTGCCCTCTGGAGACCTCAGATCCGGCACCGCGTCGCCCACGTCCAGATAGCCCCGGCTACTGGTTTCGACAAAGCCCCCGTTGCCGCCCTCGCTACCGCCGCCTGCCAATATTTGTCCGTAGCTGCGCGTGGTTTGGTCTGACCAGACAATTACCTGTCCACCGTTGCCAATGCTGGCAGCACTGGCGTCTAGAACAGACGTCTCGTCCACGTAGGTCACCTGGGCGTTGGACAGCGGCCCCGCCCCCATGTAGTTGCCCCCGACGTAAATCTCGCCGCCCCCCTGTCCGGCAACGGTCAGCAGCGCGCCAATTACGCCGGTGGTATCGCCTGTGATGGTCAGCGTACCGCCTTGACCGGCTGTATCTGAGACGTCCAGTACGCCGCTGACAATCACGGTACCGACTTCGGTTGGAATCGCCACTTGGGCCAGTTGGACGCTGCCGTCGGGCTGAACCGTCAGGCCGCTATCGGTGCCCGTAAGCAGCTCTGGCAGGCTGAGCGGGGTGAGGTTAGAGGCTGACTCGGTGGTGACTTCATAGCTGAGCAGGCTGCCAGTGGGGGTGAGGCGTAGGGTATGGGCTGGGGGGACGGCTGCGATCGCAACCTCACCCCCAGCCACCTGCACCGTTCCCGTATTCATCACTGTGCCGCCTGCCAGCAGCAGCGATTGTCCGTCCACCAGCTGCAGATTGCCCGCATTCACTAGCGCACCGCCCTCGCCGCGAAACAGCAGGCGATCGGGCGCGCCCGTCAGTGCGGCATAGTCCACTGCCCCCACCGCATCAAACCGCCCTGTCTCCCAGCCGATACCGTCCGCCGTGGCCACCGTCAGATTCCCCGGCAGGCTGAGCTGCACATTTGGCCCAAACAAGACGCCCACCGGATTGATCAAATATAGGTTGGCCGCCGACCCCGATAACCGTAGCTGCCCGTCGATGATTGACGGATCACCGCCGTTGATGCGCCCCAATACATTCAACACCTCTGGCTGGGTCAGAAAGATCGCTGCCTCGCTAGCAGATAGGCCAAACTGCTCAAAGCTGTGGAAGAGATTCTGACCGCTGGCCGTTCCTCCGGTAATGATGTAGTCTTCCCCGGACAGCACGATTTGGGTATTCGTACCGTCTAGGTTGGGGGTGATCGACTGCGCTGTGGCCGGTAGTCCCAGGCATACGCTCAGCACTGAACCCCAAACTACGTATTCAGCCTGCCTGTTTCCAAAACCGATGCCCATGCGGCCTGCCCCCATCAACTCAATTTGATAGCCATCCATAGCCAATCGTGGATAAGGGCTGAATGTACCCGTGTAAGTACGGATTTCTCAGCTGATTCAACTCAGCATCCCTGGCGGATGGCAATGCGACCCTGCCCCGCTTCAGGGGGCTAATTATCAGGGCACTAAATAATGCTTGTGAGGCAGATCTTCGAACGCGCCTTGCTGGCTCAGTCAAACAGCTACTCAACTACCCTGTGAGATGGCTCTGAGCGTGAGTATGCGTTTGCTCTTATGAACATCCTCAATGCGCTAAGACGGCTGCCACGACACCTCTGTTGAGGCAGATAATGAGCCGAATTGTGGGCTCCCGTAACCGACCGTTTTGCCACCTGAAACGCACGTGTAGCTTGCGTCATTTAGGTCAGGAAGCTGTTTGTAGTTACGGCGCTTAGGGCAGAACCCATTGGCGTTGCAGCCTTGTCTTGAGGTCACTAGCAGCGGCTGTATTTCGGTGCCCTTATCAGGACTAAAACCAAGTCAAGATTTGATGAATCGTAGCCAACCTCAGTCGATTAGGAATCACTAATGATAAAGTCGGACACAGGCGGGCAATCTAAGTTTACACATGGGTTGTAAGGTGTAGCTTGCGTCACTTTACCTGGAGCACGGTCTATCTTTCTGACTCTCGATGCCGAAAGTTACTGGGTTAAGGCGTTTTCTGTAGTTTATCGGGCTTAGAGCCACTATTTAGTAGACCCATTATTTATTTTCCTATGCAGAAATCCTCAAGCGTACTTTCGAAGCTGCCAAAGCAACCTGCCTGTGACTGTGCGCTGTCCATTGTTGTTCCTATCTTCAATGAGCATGAAAGTATTCCGCTTTTGGTTGAGCAAATCACTCACGTTGCTCAAGGCATGGGAATATCCTATGAGTTGGTTTGTGTAGACGATGGCTCCCAAGACGGCTCAGCCCAGCTGCTGAGCGATATTGCCAACGAACGAGCTGATTTGCGGGCGGTTTTGCTGCGCCGCAACTACGGTCAGTCCGCCGCCATGGCCGCTGGGTTCAACTATGCAAGGGGGCGCGTCATTGTTACGCTCGATGGTGATCTGCAGAACGAACCTGCGGACATCGAGACCGTGTACCGAAAGCTACTAGAAGGCTATGACCTAGTCAGCGGCTGGCGGAAGCAGCGGCAGGATGCAGCCGTGACGCGGCTGTTGCCCTCTAAGATTGCCAACTGGCTAATTGGGCGAGTCACGGGTGTCAACCTCCACGATTATGGCTGTTCGCTCAAGGCTTATCGGGCCGAAGTCGTCCACGACATGAACCTGTACGGTGAGCTGCACCGCTTTTTGCCTGCGCTGGCCTTTATTGAGGGGGCGCGCATTACCGAAATTCCGGTTCGTCACCATGCCCGTCGTTTTGGGACCAGCAAGTACGGTTTGGGTCGGACGCTGCGGGTGATTATGGATCTGCTGACCATTTACTTCATGAAGACGTTTTTGACCCGGCCCATGCATGTGTTTGGGCCCTTTGGGTTAATGTCAATTGCGTCAGGAATAGGGCTGAGTATCTATTTGGCCTTTGAAAAACTGGTGCTTGCTAATGACATCGGCGATCGGCCACTGCTGATGCTGGCGGTGGTGTTGTTTATTTCGGGCATTCAGCTGCTGAGTTTTGGCCTGCTGGCAGAGATGGTTATGCGGACCTACCATGAGTCGCAAAAGCGCCCGATTTATCGCGTTCGAGAAGTGGTGAGTAGCGCCCCTGCCGGGTCTGAGACGCACTAAGGGATACGCGTCCAAATAAAGTACCCGCAAGTATGCTGTTCGTTCAGCCCACTCTGCGAGAAGAGCAAAGCTCTACATCCCCAGCTCTTCTCCCATGGGGAGAAGGGAGTAGAGTCAAAGCCCCTCTCCCGCAGGGCGAGGGGTTTGGGGTGTAGACGCCTATGGTGGCTTCTCGAAGAGTGGGCAGAGGAGATAGCTCATTAGGTATCTTATCTAAGTGCTGTTCCCTAACCCTATTGTCAGGGCCCTATTGCCAAGGATTGCCCACCGTCATAAAGGCCGACCAGTAAAACGGATGGGTAAAATTGGCAAAGTCCGGTAGAGCCTCATCGGCAGGGAGGTCTATGGCTCCCCAGGGGGTGATCAGCTGTCCCCCTTGCAGATAGACCTCTCCTCGTAGAAGTTGCTGCTGCGCCAGTTGTAACGCTTCGGCTCGACCTTTGCCCTGGTTCAGCTGCTGGTAAAACGATTCCATCAGGGCCAGGGTGGCCACATCTGATACGGTCCAAAGGCTGCCGACGGCGCTTTCAACCCCGGCTGCCATGGCGAGTCCGGCAAATCCTAGCTCGGCCTCTGGACTCCCTAACGCAGTGGAGCAGGCGCTGAGAATCAGTAGCTCTATACCTTGCCAGTCAAGGGTTTTGAGCCGATTGAGCGACAGCCGCTCATCCCAAAATTGAATGTAGGAGGCGCTAACGTCACCGGCGGTAAACTCGGCATGGGTTGCTAGATGCAGTACGTCGGGGCGAAAGGTGGTCTGGGCTGCGACGAGGTTGTCTAAGGTAAACGCCTGGTTGAATAGGACCTGGGACTGGGGTGCGATCGCACCCACTCGATCCAGCTCTACTGCCACCCCAGGGAGGGCAGTCTGCTGGGTAAATTCGCTGGCTCCGCCTGCCAATGCCTTTGCAAAGGTGATTTGCTCGAAGCCAAAGCGGGTGAGTGATAGGCTAGGGACGACCGACAGCCCGTACTGCTCCGTTAAAAACTGATCGCCGTTGGTCATCGCCGCCAGCGGTAGGGTGCGCAGCCCTTCGTCCGGTACGTAGATGAGCTGGTCCACCGAAAGCGCCTGCAGATCGGCCTCTAAGGGAGCCACCAGCCAGCTGTAGAACTGCTGAGCCAGGGGCTGATAGCCCTGGGCATCTTCGGGATCTGACACAATGCTACGAAAGAGCCTGGCCTGCCTGAGTACGGTGTCTTGGGTAATCCCGATTCGGCGCAGTATGGGCGCACCATTCGCGGGAATCAGCAGCAGTGCCAGCTCGTTTTGCCCCTCGGTCTCAAGCACGCTGGTCAACGAATCGCCAGGCTGCTCAGACGCTGAAATGAACAGCGGATAGACGACCGCTGCATCCACTGAGTAGGCCTGCCGGGCCCGCTGTAAAATTTCCTGTACCTGCTGCAGCGTGAGTGTTGAGCCGACTGGCTGTGCCCAGTAGCGTTCGTAGGACGTACTTAGCCGACGCTCTAGCTGCTGAAAGGCGAGTTCGTCCAAGACGGGGCCGGGGCCTGGCTGGACAAAGTTGCCAAGATCGGGCCGATTAGGCTGACGGGTCGGGTTATCGACAAGCGGGTCGCGGATGACCGTAGGCAATGTCGGACGGGCGGTGGGAACAGGCTCCACTGGCCCATCAGGAAGATCGACAGCCCCTAGCTCGATGGCTCCGATATCCAGAGCCCTGCCGACAAGGCGGGGCTGCCCCCGCTGGTCGGTTGGGGGGGGAGCGGGCAGGAAACCGGCGTCAATGGCGGCGCTGCCTGGCTGAATCAGGTGGGTCCGGGTCGGCCCGCCGTTGTCGGTCAGGGGCCCAAGTCGGGGATCTGCGCCGTTGGGTAAGTCTGAGCCGATATAACCCGTGCTGCTGCCCCGCTGCTGTACCAGGTTGTGACCCAGGCTAGTAAAGCTGCCAGTGATGTCTGGATTGGTCGCCGCCAGGTTGGCCGCCACGATCGAGTTTTGTAAAGAGAGGGTGCCGCCCTGATCATTGGAGAGACCGCCACCATCCTTACTTTGATTGTTGGCAATCGTGGCACTCTCGACGGTTGCGATCGCACTTTCACCCAGCCAGACGCCACCCCCCTCGTTGGCCTGATTGCCCGAAAGAGTGAGATTCCTCAAGATATCGGTTGCAGCACTGCCCGAATCAATCTCAACGCCGCCGCCATTGCCGGCAGTCGTGTTGTTGCTCAGGGTACTGTTGCGTAAGATAAGCTGTCCCTCGCCGCGAGAAGAGAGACCGCCGCCGTTGACCCCAGCGCTGTTGCTATCGACAGTAGTGTCCTCGATCGTGAGCACACTGCTGTCCTGTACATAAAAGCCGCCACCTCGACCGGCGGCGCTGTTGGCCTCAGCCACACTACTGTTGACCTGTGTTTGACCGCCCCTCGCGGTAAAGATAGCGCCACCGTCTTCTGACGTAGCGTTGCCGAAGAGAAAACTGTCGGTGATCGTTGCCAGTACGCCCACACCATTGTTTGCGATCGCACCCCCGTCAGAGCTGGATTGATTGCTGATAAAGGCTGTGCTATCAATGCCTGCCTGCACGCCTTGGCTTAGGTAGATAGCGCCACCCTGGTCGGCAGCCTGGTTTACCTCAAACCGGCTTTGCCGCACCGAGACCTGACTGCCATCTCCACTGTAAAAGCCGCCGCCATCAGAGGCCGCCACGTTACTTTGAAACAGACTGTCGATAATGGTCAGAGCCGCATCCAAAGCCGCAACGCCGCCGCCAGCGTCTGCTTGATTACCATCTATTTGGCTGCTTCGAATCGTTAGCGTCCCTCCCGGTCGTACAAAGATACCTCCCCCATCGTCACCCGCCTGATTCAGCTCAATCATGCTGTCGGCAATTGTCGCGGTTAGATTGTTCCCTGCGATGTAAACAGCCCCTCCTCTGAGTGTACTGGTGTTGTTGCTAAGACTGCTATCCAGAATAGTCAGTGTTGAGTTGTTCCCATTACTGGCAATTGCCCCCCCCCCATCTTGAGCGGCCTGATTTTGGGTGAAGTCAGAATTCTCTACGAACAGACTCGCATCCCTACCGACATAAATCCCTCCGCCCTGTTCGGTCGTTGCCTGATTACTGTCAAACAAGCTGTTGCGGACGGTTGTTTGCGTACCGTCGTCTGCGTAGATTGCCCCGCCATCCTGCGCTGCAAAATTGCCCTCAAATGCCGTATTCTCGACCAACAGCGTGCTCGAATTCATCACGCCGCCGCCGTTTTCAGTGGCAATATTGTTGCTTAAAAGACTGTTGCTTAGGGTTAGATTGCCCTCATTGAGAACAGCACTGCCTTCCGTAGCCCTGCCGTTGAACAAACTCAGATTGTCTATTGTGGCTGTGACGCCAGGGGACACCTCTAGCAGCCTGTAGGTGCTATCGCCCTCTAGTGCGGTTACCGTACTGCCTGCGCCCCGCAGCGTCAGATCGCGGTCAATCACAACAGTCTCGCCTGTGTATATGCCCGCACCCAGGTCGATAACCCGCTCGCCGCTCACCGCCCCGATCAGCGATATGACATTGTTGATCGAAATAGCAGAAACGACCGGCTCAGGGTTGACCTGATTCAACCCAATCGTCAGCGTGCCTGAGGAGGTGAGGTTGATCTGGCTCCCCGCAAGAAAGACCATTGAGCGGCTGATCAAGCTGAGTGAAGCGCTGCCGCCACCGGTCTGATTAATTGAGTCGAACAGGATAATATCCCCATCGTCTGCGCCGGGCCCGGCTGTGGTGATCGTGACATTGGTGCCCGCATCCAGTTGGGCCTCGATAGTGGCGGTGTCGATTCGGTTTGGGCCAGTTGCCCCCGTTTCAATCGAGAGGCTAGTGGGGTCAACTAACCACTCGCCACCGTTAGCCTGAATGCGGGCGCCTTCTAGGTCAATCTGTTGTTGGCCCGAGGTTTCGATAAACCCATTGTGAGCCGTCAGGCTGCCGTACAC
The DNA here is from genome assembly GCA_039817185.1 of Cyanobacteria bacterium J06648_16. Lineage (GTDB taxonomy): Bacteria > Cyanobacteriota > Cyanobacteriia > Phormidesmidales > Phormidesmidaceae > CAWUKV01. The sequence goes on from JBCBWI010000068.1 coordinate 14,824, forward strand.
CCGAGCCGTATTGTCTGCCCAGACAATAATTTGCCCGCCCTCCACGGCACTAGCCTGCAGCGACGAAGCGCTATCGATGAGAACCTGTTGAGCATTAAAGATAGGCCCCTGACCACGGGCATCTCCGCCGATGCGGATGCTGTTGGTCGACCGGGTCGCAGTCAAGTCAGCATCGAGCAGGTTAACTGAAGGAGCCGTGATTGCGATCGCACCCCCCACCAGTTCCCCCGACACACTCACGCAGGCGTCCGCACAGCCCCCCACCTGCACCGAACCGTCCGGCTGGGGCAGGAGAGCAGTCGGTTGTGACACCTCCCCCCCGGTCAGCAACAGCGGCAGGTCGATGGGCGTGAGCCCCGTCACGGGCTCAACTTCTAAGCTTAGTAATGAGTTTTCGTGCCCCAACCGGAGCTGGTGCTGGCCCGGTAGGGCAACCACCGTCACTTCACCCCCCGGTGCGATTAACGTGCCCGTGATGATGACGTTCCCGCCCACCAACGTAATTGGCTGTCCCGACTCGACCGTCAGGTTGCCCTGGACAATCACCGCGCCGGGCTCTGCTAGAGAGAAGGTATAGGCGTCAGGGCTGCCAATCAGGCGGGAATAGTCCGTCGTTTCATAAATGTCTAGCCAGCTGTCACCGAAGCCTAGGCGATCAGCGGTGGTCGCCGTAAATCCGCCCGACAGATCCAGCCGAACGTTGGGTCCCAGCAGTAGCCCAGCCGGATTGATCAGATACAAATTGGCTGGGCTATTGCTAACCTGTAGCCGCCCGTCTATTGTGGACGGCTGTCCGCCCAGTATCTGTCCAAAAATGTTGACCGCGTCAGACGTGCCCAGAAAATTCGCGGTTTGCCCTGCGGTCAGATCAAATTGACCAAACGCGTGAAACAGGTTGTCCCCGGCTACGGTTCCCCCCTCAATCTGAAACGTTTCTCCCGAGGACGTAACCGCAGTGCCTGCGCCTGCAGCGGTTACCTGGGCAACCGCAGGGCTCGGTAGAAGCAACCCGCCTAAGCCGACGACGGCACAATAGCTAAGGCTAGTTTGAATGATGCTCATTTGGTTGGCGCTCATTCATGGACATGCAGGGGACTGTTCTCGCAGTATGCCCAGCGGATCCGAGCTCGATACATCCTTTCCAGGGCACTCCCCCTTTCCCCATACACTGCTCATACGCCTTTCATACACAAAGGGGCTGAACCCGGTGGTCCAGCCCCTTATTCGTGTGCCGATTTAATGGCTTAGTCGCTTAGGACGTCATCCCAGAGGAGGTCAGAGCCCAAATCAGGGTCTTAATCAGCTCCTGCCAGTGTCGTAGGTTGGGTTCCGCCAGCAGCAGCCTCGCAACACAGCCAGCCCCATTAACTGCGGACCCCAACACCCGCAAACCCGCTACCGCACCAGCCGCCGCGTTAGCAGGCTCATTTGCTCACCTTCTTCGGTGGTAAACACCAGCCGCTGCTCCGGTATCTGCACCAGCGGACTCCACTGGCTGACTTCGACGTAGCGCAGGTTGTGGAGCAGGTGGCGGGTTTGATGAATGTCGGCAGGGGTGCCGAGCAGAATGTGACGAATGGTGCCGCCGTTGGGCAGCAGCAGCGAAAGGTCTGCCGGTAGCGGGGCGCTACCGGGCACAGAGTCAGTACACATAGGGGCCTCCTTGTTGTTGTGTTGGGAAGGAAGCCCAAAATTTAAGCCACTCCAGCGTTAGCAAACCGGAGTGGCTGTAAGCTATGTACAGCTTCGCCGGACTGCTGATACCAGTCTGGTTGGAGTTAGCGGCGTATGGGGTGTTGCTAGCGCCCCTACGTCGCGGCCAAATTTTGGGCAGGACTAGCTACTGGGTGAGCAGCTATTAACACTGCAGACTAACAGCGGTGACGGGGAGAGTCAAGATAGCTGCCTTTACGAACATCGTTGTCTGTTTGGATGAGTCCCGAAGCCATAGCAAGGAGAGATCCGAGTGCTAATTTGGCGAACTGGTATTGGAGAACGGTAATGCAATTTAGCCAAAAATCTGGTCGAGGGAGCTTTTCACCCCTTGACCACCTCGATTGAGAACGTGCGTGTAAATTATTGTTGTCTAATGAGTCAGAAATGCTTCTATCTCCGGAACACCCATTTCACGGGGATGACGTTTGCTATGAAAGAGGATGTAGCGGCGAATCCATTGAACATAGGTTTCCTCAGTGCGGTAGGAGTAGTGTTTAGCCCGGATAGCATCGCGCACCTGATTCAATAGTTTTTTCGGACGGGGTGAAGGCAGCTGCATTTAGATCAAAGGTACTACCGATGAATTTATCCTAAATGTTCTGACCTTTCAAACCTCGGGGCGTCTATGCTGAATAAATCTACCTAATCTTTATATGAGTGACTTAGGTGGAAAAAACTCCACCTAAGTCACTCATATAGGTGCTTAGGCAGACGAATTTCCACCTAAGTCGCCCGTTTGGACGCTTAGGTAGAAAATTTCCCTCTAACAAATAGTTATGCGGCAAGTCCTTGGCCGGAACCAATATCTGAAGATGCCTGCTGGTGGTCAGCATCAGGCGTTACGTCCAGCCATGACTCCGCCATCCACGTTCCATGTAGCTCCAGTTACCCAAGAAGCTTGATCAGACAGTAAAAAAGTTACAGCCCCCGCAACATCGATCGGTTTTCCAACCCGCCCAACTGGATGAAAACTATTGAAGCCTTGTAGCGTTGTGTGAATTTCCTCTGGTTTAATAAAGGCTTCATAGATAGGCGTTTCTACTACTGCCGGGGCGACAGCGTTAACGCGAATTTGATACTGCGCTAGTTCCATTGCTAAATGCTGTGTGAGGGAGTGTAAGCCTGCTTTTGCCATTGAGTAAGCAGAGGAGGGTGTAGCTAGAACAGCCTGGTGTGCCCACATTGAGCCAATATTGACAATTGCACCACCTTGCCCATGCTGAACCATGTTACGGACAACTTGTTGGGTAGCAAAAAAGGTTCCATGATTAACATCAAGGTAGCGATCGTAGTCTGCTTCAGAATGGTCGAGAAAGGTCTTTGGCAGAAAAACACCAGCAGAATTTACTAGATAATGCACACTCGGTAGCTCATTTGCAATGCGCTCTATAAGACGAGATGTCTCTTGGCGATCGCTGATATCTGCCTGCCATCCCTGAACTTTGCCGAACTGTTCCAGGTGGGACAGGGCTGCCTGAAGTTTGCCAGGATTGCGTGCGACGACCGTTACAGATGCTCCACCATTTAGGAGGATTTCTGCAACTGTCTGACCGATGCCACTGCTGCCACCAATGATCAAGGCTTGCTGATGCTTAAAGTCTGGGTACATGCTTGCTTTCCTGTGAAGTTTGAGAGCAATGTGCTTACAGCAAGCATATTAATCAAACTCCAGCTGAGTCAGGAAGTATGTACCTTCGGGTAAGGTAGGCACTTTCAGGTAGAAATTGAGACGGAATCTAGGGAAAGATTTAGGTTGTATCAAATGAATGGGAAACAAATTAGAAAAACCACTTCAGCCGCCGCAATGGTGGAGTACATTGTTGGTTGTAAGTGGTCGATGCAAATTTTGACTTTGATTTGTCAAGGAGTCGATCGCCCTGGAGCAATTACACGCTCCGTTAATGGGCTCACCACAAAAGTGCAAAATGATTGCCTGAGAAAAATGGTTGGTTTTGGCATTCTAGAGAAATTTTCTTACCCAGAGGTACCACCACGAGTTGAATATAAACTTACTGATTTTGGGCGACGCTTTGCTAAGATTTTGGATGCAATTGCGGAGTTGCAGTGTGAGATAGATGCCGATTGCGACAGCATAACAAATCGATGAAGCGGACGGGTGAGATATGTTGATGGGGTTGCCGAGGTTATTTGCCACCGCTTATCTTGAACGTTAGCAGTTTCTATTTGTAAGTTTTCCATTGTTGGGAGTATTTTTAACAGCCTCACTTATATTGGAGGCAAATTCTCAAAAACTTGGATGAGACAAGTCCTCCCAAGACCGTGATGTTTAAGATACTTGTTGATGTACTGTCGATAGAAATTGCCGTAGTAGCGTTATCAAATCTGTTGTTTCAGTCTGACTCAAGTCTTCTAGAAACTGCTTTTCCCGCTCGAACAATATCGGCATTGCTGCATCGATTCGCTCCGCGCCAGTGTCAGAGAGTTGCACAATAACGCTACGACGATCATCAGGATCTCGCAGCCGCGTTACTAATCTATTTTTTTCAAGCCGATCAATGCGATTAGTCATGGCCCCTGAAGAAAGCATAAGCCACTGATATAGCTCAGTCGGCTTGAGTTGATAAGGAGGCCCCTGACGCCGCAAGGTCGCCAACATATCGAAGGACCACACTGTTAAGCCAAAGTCGGCCAGCACGGTTTCTCGATGCTTGCTCAGCAATTGAGCAAGCTGTAGAATTCGCCCCACGACTGCTAGGGATGAAACATCTAAGGCAGGGGCTTCGTGTTTCCACTGAGCCAGAATTTTGTCGATATTGTCTTGAGTCATGGGGTCATTATATCTCTGTCTCAAGATACTTGATATTTATCTTTGTATTGGCTATCTTTAAATTAAGATAAATTTCGAATAGGAAGTTTCCTCTTTCTCGAAAGATGCGTTTGGCTGTGGCACAGCGATGGCGCGTCACAGCCAAACGCAATTCATTACACATAAGGACTTTGAACATGAAACTTACACTGACTAAATTTCGGGTAACTGGCTTCTTTGCCGGACTATTGGCATCAGGGCTGCTACTGACCTCCGTTACGGCTCAGGAAAATTTGAAAAGAGTGCTGAATCCGCCCGAATTGGCAAACTCTTTGCAGTACGGTTATTCACAAGCAACGATCACCGCAGCAAATGCCCAGATTGTTCACGTTGCTGGGCAGGTTGGTATTACCGAAGACGGCCCAAATGACTTTGAAAGCCAGGTTGATCGTTCCTTTAACGCACTGGCTGCAACCTTAGATGTTGCTGGCACCAATCCTGACAACGTCGCCAAGATTACGCTGTTGATTGTGGATCATGATGCGGAGAAACTCGCTTACCTGGTGGAAAAGCGTAAAGCCTTTTTCGGAGACAATCCCCCAGCTAGTACATTGATTCCGGTGCCAGAGCTCTACGCTCCCGGCGTACTCTTTGAAATCGACGCCGTTGCTGTGGCACCCGGTTCGAATGAATAAGCTCTTTTGACGCTGATTTCACAAAGCGACCCATGCAAATCAAAAAATTAGACCATGTTGGCATCCGAGTAATGGATGCCGACAAATCCATACAGTTTTATACAACTCTTGGGTTTCAAATCACGCGCAAGGACTACGAAGAACAGGTCTTTGTTGTAAAGCATTCAAGCGGGATCGAGATTAACCATGATTACTCATGGTGATAACAATTTCGACAAACGAAACATCTTGATGGATGTGGAAGAACGATATCCCGGCTATACCCACTACGCGATTGAGGTGGAGTCTGTCCTAGATGCCAAAGCCTTTTTGGAGTCTATTGATATCAAGATAAGCGGAGGACCTGTAACCTTTGGCGATGGTAAAACCTCAATTTTCATTCGCGATCCTGACTTGAATGTCATTGAGTTTACAGAACTTCCTGCTTCATAAGCGAAGCGAAGTTTGAAATCTGATTGCGTGTTGCTGGCTGTAGAACGCCTAGTTCTACAGCCAGCAATGTTCTAAGCGACACAACAGATGCGATAAGGCGACCAATAAAAATTATGAAGTATCTCAATTCCGAACTGGCAAATATTGCGATAACGGCGCTGGCTCCTATTTCCTGGGGGACAACTTATCTTGTGGCAACCGAGTTTTTGCCACCGGGTCATCCCCTTCTAGTAGCAGCGTTGCGAGCCCTTCCCATCGGGCTGTTGCTCACTATCGCATTGAGAAAATTACCCCAAGGAATTTGGTGGTGGAGAATCCTTGTTCTCGGTGGTTTAAACATCGGTATTTTCCAGGCGCTGCTGTTTGTAGCCGCTTACCGTCTGCCTGGTGGAGTAGCAGCTACAGCTGGCGCAATTCAACCCTTGCTAGTTGTGCTGTTTGCGTGGCTGATCTTGCACAAAAAGCCTACCAGAGGGGCAATTCTAGTAGCGGTTGCAGGCTTTGTTGGCATTGGCCTCTTGGTGCTTGATCCATCAGCTCAACTCGATTCTCTAGGCATTCTTGCCGCGATTGGCGGTGCTGTCACGATGGGTCTTGGTACAGTGCTGGTAAAACACTGGCAACCGCCTGTTTCTTTACCCATATTTACTGCATGGCAGCTTACGGTAGGTGGCGCATTACTGTTGCCTGTTGCTCTAATCATTGAAGGCCCCTTTGAAACGTTCACAAAAACAAACTTTCAAGGGCTCCTCTATCTTGGGCTAGTGGGTACTGGATTGGCTTATCTGTTCTGGTTTCGAGGTATTGGTGAGCTCTCTGCCTCTGCCGTATCGTATTTGGGGCTCCTAAGTCCGGTGATGGCTAGCCTAATTGGATTTTTCTGGCTTCGACAAACGTTAACACCTATTCAACTCTATGGAATCGCTATTATCTTTGCCAGCATTGTACTGGGACAAAAGATTGCCTCCTCTCAACCAACACCATCTAGACCTAAGGCTCAAGATAACAAGGCAATTTCCTAAACTGTAACGTACTCTTCATCTAGGGTAGGCACCGCTTGATAAGCCTAACTTTACTGATCTTAGGGTCGATATTGCTAACATAACGCAGGAGCGGACGGAATTTACGCAACTACTTAAAAAGTATTGGCAAGAGAGTATATGTAGGAATGTAACGCAGGGGTTGTCAAAGGGCGAAAAAAC
>JBCBWI010000069.1:0-20608 GCA_039817185.1 Cyanobacteria bacterium J06648_16
TATAGGAGGCTTCTAGCTGCTGTCTCCTGTCTTCTAATGCCCTATCCGGTCTTACAAATGATTGGCCATACCTACTTCAAACAAGTGGTAGAGAGACTCTACATTTTCCGTACGGAACTCTTTACAGGCGATCTCAATTCAGGAGAAGGTACATGTCTAAATCCGTTCTTTACAGCGATAGTGCTCGTCAGGCGCTAGAAAAAGGGATTGATTTGCTATCTGAGGCTGTGGGGTCAACGTTAGGGCCTCGAGGTCGTAATGTCGTATTAGATTCCAAATACGGCGCACCCCAGATCATCAACGATGGGGTCACCATTGCTAAAGAAATTGAATTAGAAGACCACGTTGAAAATCTTGGCGTGGCGCTGATCCGTCAAGCAGCGGCTAAAACGAATGACGTTGCAGGCGATGGCACCACAACCGCCGTAGTGCTAACCAGTGCCATTGTTAGAGAAGGGATGAGAAATGTGGCCGCTGGGGCCAACGCGATGGCCCTCCGCAACGGCATCGAGAAAGCGGCTGACTTTGTTGTGAAGAAAATCCAGGCCCATGCCCGCCCGGTGGAAGATTCGAAAGCGATTGCCCAGGTCGGCACCATCTCTGCCGGTAACGATGTGGCAGTGGGTGAAATGATTGCCACCGCTATGGAAAAAGTCGGTCGCGAAGGCGTGATTACCCTGGAAGAAGGCAAGTCGATGACCACGGAGCTAGAAATCACCGAAGGGATGCGCTTCGACCGAGGGTACATTTCGCCCTACTTCATCACCGATGCCGAACGGATGGAGGTCTTGCTTGATGAGCCCTACGTGCTACTGGCTGACAAGAAGATTGCCCTGATTCAAGATCTGTTGCCACTGCTAGAAACGGTGTCGCGTACAGGCAAACCGCTGCTGATTATTGCCGAAGATATCGAGAAAGAAGCGTTGGCGACACTGGTCATCAATCAGCTACAGGGCATACTCAAGGTCGCTGCTGTCAAAGCACCTGGGTTTGGCGATCGCCGTAAGGCTATGCTGCAAGATATTGCCGTACTGACCCACGCTCAGGTGGTGAGCGAAGAGACGGGCCTGACCTTGGAAAACGTCACGATAGACATGCTAGGCCAGCCTCGTCGGGTCACCATTACTAAGGATGCTACGACAATTGTGGCTGAAGGAAACGAGGCGGCGGTGACAGCGCGCTGCGAGCAAATTCGACGCCAGATTGCAGAGACAGACTCGGACTATGAGACTGAAAAGCTGCAGGAGCGACTGGCCAAGCTCGCGGGGGGGGTCGCCGTCATCAAAGTCGGTGCCGCTACCGAAACCGAAATGAAGGACAAAAAATACAAGCTAGAGGACGCCATCAACTCTACCCAGGCCGCCGTTGAGGAGGGCATTGTACCTGGCGGTGGGACTACCCTCGCTCATCTCTCCCCGCAGCTAGAAGCCTGGGCACGGGAAAATTTGGACGAAGATGAGCTTGTCGGGGCGCTGATTGTGGCTCGGGCGCTGTATGCTCCGATTCGACGCATTGCCGAGAATGCGGGTCAAAATGGCGCGGTGATTGCCGAACAGGTCAAGACGCAGCCCTTTGACGTCGGCTATGATGCGATCGCAAATCAGTTCGTCGATATGTTCGACGCAGGCATCGTTGACCCCACGAAGGTCACTCGCAGCGGCCTCCAAAATGCGGCCTCAATTGCGGCCATGACACTGACAACAGAGTGCATTGTGGCCGAGAAGCCCGAGCCGCGTCAGCCTGGCTTAGTCGGCCAGTTTGATTATTGACAGCGATGGCTCCCACAGACTTGCCCCTAATGCTGAGCGTTAGGGGCGTTTTCATCGACGCACAGAGATTCAGCTACCGTCCGTGGGCGTACTCAACTTTATCAACCAGCTTTTCAGCCATCGTGATGGCGTTGGCAATTAGAATCTGCTCTTGCTGCCCGCGCCCTTCGTCATCGCTGACCATGGCATAAATATGGGGGTTGGCTAGCATCCCAGCCAGTAGTTGACTGGCGATATCGGTAATTTCTTTTTTATGAATCGTCATGCTGTCTCCTTGACCTTGTTGCGTTACGAGATATAGTCTGGCTGGTCGAGGCCTAATCCTGTGTTACGGCCCGCTTCTCAGGTCGATCGCTAAGGTACTGCTGAAACCACTGACCGGCCAGCTGAGCGACCTGGGCCAGGGTACCGGGCTCCTCAAATAGGTGCGTTGCATTGGGCACGATCTTGATCTGTTTTTCAGCCGTGATGCGCTGAAAGGCCCGCTGGTTGAGGTGAATGACAGCAGTGTCGCGTCCCCCGACAATCAGCAGCGTTGGGGCCTGAACGCGGGAAAGCGCCGTGCCAGCCAGGTCGGGGCGGCCACCCCGCGAAACTACGGCACAAATGCTATCGGGCCGCTCGGCGGCGGCAATCAGGGCAGCGGCGCTGCCGGTACTCGCACCAAAGCAACCGATATTGAGCCGGTGAGTCGTAGGCGTTTGGCTCAGCCAGTCAGCCGCACTGACCAACCGAAAAGCCAGTAGACCGATATCAAACCGCAGGTGGCGGGTCTGCTGATCGACAATCTCTTCTTCTGGGGTAAGCAAATCAATCAGCAGCGTGCCCAGTCCTGCCTGATTCAATATCTGGGCAACGTAGCGGTTGCGAGGGCTGTGACGACTGCTACCGCTACCGTGGGCAAACAGCACAATTCCCTCAGCCCCAGCTGGGATAGAAAGATCGCCTACTAGGGAGACTGAACCGGCCGCTATCGATACCTGATGCTGGGTATCAAGGGGTACACGAGATCGAATGGCATTTCTCATGGGGACTACCTCCGCAGTGTTGTTTAGGAGCCGACTAACCGGCAGGGAAGGGAACTTTAGACAAGGGCTGGCTGCCGAGCTAAGAGAGCACGCACCTGCTCGTCGGTGGTCTGGGAAAAGTTCTCGTACCAGAGGCCAATAGCGTAGAACGGCTCGGGTGTAGCCAAACAGACAACCTGAATGCCCTGGGTAGCAAGCTCCTGACAGGCCGAGCGCGGAGCGACGGGGACGGCCACGACGATCTTTTTAGGCTGTTGCGATCGCAACACCTCCAGTGCCGCCTTCATGGTGGCCCCGGTTGCCAGTCCGTCGTCGACTACGATCACGGTGCGATCGCGAATTTGAGGTCGGGGTCGGTCGCCCCGGTAGACCCCGACCTCGCCGCTGCAGCTCGCGCAGCTCGTGGGCCGCCACGTGCTCCAGAGTTTTGTCCGAAATGGCCAGCCAGCTCAGCACATCATAATTGAGAACACGCACCCCGTCTGAGGCAATGGCTCCCATCGCCAGCTCTTTATGCCCGGGGGCGCCGAGTTTTCGAACCAGGCAGATATCGAGCGGCAGGTTGAGTGCCTGAGACACCTCGTAGGCAACGGGCACCCCCCCTCGGGGGAGGCCGAGTACGAGCGTATCCGACCGGTTAGCATAGGTCGTTAGCTGGGTGGCGAGGGCTTGCCCGGCCTGGGTGCGATCGCGAAATCGAGTTTTCATTGCGTTTACCTCCCTGCGCTCAATCGATAGGCCTTCCTTACGCGGACTTGTGGCCCGTTAGCTCTTTCCAGGCTGCATTCAGGGCAGACTGGGTGCGGTGGCTAGCCTGACGAATCTGCTGCTGTAGGCTGTCCCACTGATCATGGAGAAAATCGACCGCCTCCTGCAGCGCTGAATGATCGGCGTGACCAGAAGCCGCCATCTCTTCGCCAACGGTCTTAATCTTGACGCGAACCGTCTCGGGTTCGTCGTGGGGCGATACCACATCGTGTAGTCGGTCGCTGAGTTCGTGAACCAGCTGCCGGACCGCATGGGATTTTTCACTCAAAAAGCCCTTAAGCCCTTCGTCCTCGCTGCGAAAGCGGTCGGGCGCGCCGGGCTCCAGGACCACCGCGTCTACGCTAATAGTTTTTACGTCATCAGCCGCGATCACGGCGCGGCGTGGGGTCATTTCAGTCTCGTGGGCGGTGAACCGCTGCAGCTTGACCTGGCCCGAGGGCTCAGCGATGTCTCCCGATAGAACATAGGCGGCAATCTCGCCCGTTTGCCAGTCAAACACAAAGTCTTCAACCCAGCCGTTAGCCTCTTGAAGGGTTGACTGAATGGGCAGCCGATGAAGACGGCGCAGCGGATCGGTTGGTTTTTCTGACAGATGCCCAAAGGTGGAGACGGCCTGGGTACTGACCCCAGCCACCTGCAATAGCGGAATAAACCCCTGAGCGCAGGACAAATACTCAATTCGCCCCGCATCGTTGACCCACACCTCCTGGATTTCTCCTAGGTGACGGGCCGTAGCGCTATCGATGGCCACCAGTCCAACAATCTGACTGTAGCGAACAGTACTCAGCATCGTCGCAAACCTCCTAAAATCCCAGCTATATCGTAAATAGAAAATCTGAGGACTTTGTGAAGGATACTGGCGACTGTAGCGATTATTCGAAAACCGCCGCAACCCTCACAAAACTCTCACCTTTTTGTTTCAGGATTAGAGTGAGATGAACATAGGTTGGAGCAAGACCTATGCAATTCATATTTAAGATGGCGAAGCGACTCCCAGTCAGAAAACACCGCGATGATTGCGGCAGCATAGCCGTACAACGACTTGAGGGGCTGTAACTATGAAGGCAGTTCAATGCATTGACATCGGATTGGACACCCTACCCACACGGGGCTCCACGACAAGTGCATGACCAGCGACCTTTGGGACGTTGCCCTGCGAGACGTGGTGTACTTAATCATTTTGCTGAAACCATAGCCTAAGCGCCCCTGGAGGAAACTCATGAAAGCAGTTACCTACACAAAATACGGCCCCCCCGAGGTTCTCCAGCTTCAAAGTGTTCATAAGCCAATGCCCAGAGACAATGAAGTCCGGGTAAAAATCCATGCAGCTGCTGCAAATCCCCTGGATTGGCATTTCATGAGAGCCGCACCGTTTATTATTCGCTTTATCTCTGGGTTGCTAAAACCAAAAACTAAAAATCAGATCCTCGGAGCTGACATCGCGGGGCAGGTTGAGGCGGTTGGCACAACCGTTAAGCAGTTCAAGGTCGGCGATGAGGTTTACGGGGCGATATCCAGGGGTGGCTTTGCGGAGTACGTGTGTGTCACTGAAGAGCAATTAGTCCTGAAACCGGCCAACCTATCGTTTGAGCAAGCCGCTGCCGTCCCGATTGCAGGACTCACTGCCCTACAAGGTCTTCGTGATCAAGGGCAGATCCAACCAGGGCAAACAGTTTTGATCAATGGCGCATCGGGGGGTGTGGGCACGTTTGCCGTGCAGATTGCCAAGTCTTTTGGGGCGATTGTGACCGGTGTGTGTAGTGCCCAAAATGTGGACAGGGTCCGTTCTATTGGCGCGGATCAGGTAATTGATTACACCTGTGAAGATTTTACCCAAAGCGGGCAGCTTTACGATCTGATTTTTGACAATGTGGGCAACCATTCGATTGTAGAGATTAAGCGGATATTAGCCCCCAATGGGACGTATCTTTTGAACGCCTATGCTCCGACCTTGATGCTGCAATTGATGCTGCGATCAGGGCAGTCAAAGCCGGGCGGGCAAACCATGCGCAACACGGATGTAATGAAACCAAATCAGGCTGATCTGGAATATCTGACAGCGCTGATTGAAGCCGACAAGGTCATCTCTGTGATTGACAAGGTTTACCCCTTAAGTGAGGTTGCAGATGCGATCGCATATCTCGAAACAGGGCATGCCCGAGGAAAGGTTGTCATAACGGTGTGATTTCGGAGCCATCGGCATGAAAGCACTCGTCTATATCCAATATGGAGCGCCGGATGTTCTTCAGCTAAAAGAGGTCGACAAGCCTCTACCTGGGGATGATGAAGTGCTGATCCGCGTCCAGGCAACGACCGTCAATAGAACCGATTGCGCCACCATCCGGGCCAAACCATTTTTCATGAGACTCGTGACCGGACTGTTTAAGCCCAAACAGCAGATTCCCGGCACTGCCTTTGCGGGGGAAGTCGAATCGGTTGGCAAAGGCGTAGTATCTCTAAACGTAGGCGACAAAGTGTTTGGATTTAATGACCAGGGTGCAGGCTGTCACGCTCAATATATGACCATCAAAGCAAATCAAGCCGTCACCCTGCCAGACAAAATATCCTATGAGCAGGCGGCCGCCTGCCCGGAAGGTATGCACTATGCCTATAACTTCATCAATAAAGTAGATCTTGAAAAAGGACAACAGGTTCTCGTCAACGGCGCAACCGGTGCTATTGGTTCGGCTGCAGTACAGTTGCTTAAAGATTTGGGCGTACAGGTTACAGCGGTGTGCTCTACCCCGCATATTAATCTCGTTAAATCACTGGGAGCCGATAGGGTCATCGACTACACCAAAGAGGATTTCACCAAGGACGCACAGAAGTACGACTTTGTGTTTGACACGGTCGGCAAAAGCTCATTCTTCGAGTGTAAATCCCTCCTGAACCCAGGCGGTGTTTATATTTCTTCAGATTTGGGTGAGCTGGCCCAAAACCTTTTCTTGCCGATAATAACGTCTATCGTCAAACCCCTGATCGGCGGCAAGAAAACCGTATTTCCAACACCGGTAGATATCAGCGGCAGCCTACACCTGCTAAAGCGTCTCATCGAACAAGGGAAATTCAAAGCTGTGATCGATAAAGAATTGCCGTTAGAAGATATTGTCGAAGCTTACAAATATGTCGAAAAAGGCCACAAGATAGGAAATGTCGTCATCACTGTGAAGCACAGAGGCATAATGACCCCAACCATCGTCCGGCGCGCATCGTTTACCGTCTTAGGTGTTGTGGCCCAGGTCAGGCAGAGCTCTGAAACCCCCGAGATGTTTGCCGATATCTGGCAGCAGTTCGAATCTCGTCGTCATGAAATTGAGTCACTGGCTACAGGGACACACTACTTTGGGGTCAATTTTCCGACAGAAAAAGAAGGCGTGACGGACTACCTGGCTGGCATGATGGTTGCTGCCGATGTGCCTGTCCCAGAGGGGCTAGAGAAACGCACGATATCAGGTAGTCAGTTCGCCGTTTTCGAATGCCCGGTAGAGGCCATCGGTGAGGGCTACCGGCACATTTTTACCGAGTGGCTACCCGCTGCTGCCGTTCAGTTTAATCCGACCGTACCAGTATTTGAGGAGTATTCAGAGGGGACGTCTCAGCAGCCGGTTTGCATTCATCTTCCAATTCAGCAGCAAAGGGAGGAGCCGTGAAGATTGCTATTGGAACTGCCGTGATCGTGGCCGGATTAATTTGCTGGATTGGGCAAGCGCTTTCATTCTTAGCCCCAGCAGTGGCCGCCAAACTTGGCGTCTGCGAAGCCGAGGGAGAAATAGACCCAGTCCTATACCTGATTGAGACAAAGGTACACGGTCTAACCGATATCGCCCTGACCCGGACGCTGCCCCTATCGGCCTCCTGATGATTTTGAAGGTGTCTGGCTGGCCGATTTTTGCCCTGATCGGTGGCGGAGTTTGCCTTTACTTTTCAAGCATCATTGTGCTGAACCGCGTATTCCTAAAAGAGCACAGTAGGAAGGTGGGGAAAGCTTCATCGGAGTATGGAGCCTATATATTTGGCTGCATCTGGATCATTTCGGCGATCGCAATAATTACTCTGGCAATTCAAGAAATATCCGCACAACCATCCAGTTTTTTTGACTGCCTCACAAAATCCTCATTCTTTCTTTTCAGGATTAAACATGAGGAGGAAGAGACTAGATACATCCTCTAATCAGATGAAGAAAGTTACTGCATTCGTTGGAACTGCTCGCAAACAGCACACATACAGTGCCGTCCATAAATTTATGGATCACCTACAATCGCTGGGTGATGTCGAGTGCGAGATCGTTGCTCTCAGCGATTATCACCTCGGAATCTGTCAGGGGTGTAAGCGGTGCTTTGCGAAGGGCGAGGAGTCCTGTCCCCTGAAGGACGATCGGGATGTGCTCATTGAGAAAATGATGGCCTCTGATGGCGTCATCTTTGCCACACCCAACTATGTATTTAACATCTCCGGCATCATGAAGGTCTTTCTCGACAGGCTTGGCTTTATCTGCCATCGCCCACGCTTCTTCGGAAAGACCTTCACCAGCATCGTTGTCCAAGGAATCTATGGCGGCAGCAAAATCGTCAGCTACCTTGATTTAGTCGGGAACGCCCTGGGCTTCAACACCATCAAAGGGACTTGCTTCACAGCGCTTGAGCCGATGACAGAGAAGGAAAAACAGAGAATGGACAAGGTGCTTGCAAGGCATAGCAAGCGGTTCTACAAACGGCTGATTAAGTCGGACTATCCAGTGCCGACGTTGTTCGAACTTATCGTTTTTAGAATGGGTCGAACGAGTATGCGACTGGAGCTCGACGATACCAATTATGACTACCGGTACTACAGAGACAAGGGCTGGTTTGAATCTGACTATTACTATCCCGTGCGTTTAGGCGTGCTAAAGAAGGCGATCGGCAGTCTGTTTGACTGGGTTCAAGTGAGAATGACGAAAAACCGGAAGCATGAATCGGCGCTACCACTTTAGCCCAGGGGTATTGGTTTTAGCTGTATGATTCTGTTTATCGCGTACTTCCCACCAGTGAATAGTCTCGTCTACCCCTCCCGCGACTCGGTTATCGCGGACGTTGGGCGTAACTGAAACGGAGTAACCAACAATGGGCAAGTGGCTAGTGGTTGCGAGTGGATTCATCGTCGTCGTCGCGGTCGTCGCAATCTGGATCGGGCAAGCGCACGAAACCTCCAAAGCAGAGCAGATGGCAGCCACTCTCCGTCAGAGTGCATCCAACCCAGCCAGCGAAACCGTCGACTTCGCTTCCTTCTCGGAGCTTCCCCCTCCGGTTGCCCGCTACCTCAGATTCGCTCTTACAGATGGGCAAACGCTCGTCAAAGCGATGAAGATGCGCCAATCGGGGATGCTGCGAACCAGTCCTACAGCTAAAACATGGTCGTCATTCACAGCAAGTCAACTCGTCGTGCCACCCGCACCAGGCTTCGTCTGGAACGCCCAGATCGAGATACCTTTGGCCGCCCATGTACGGGTCCTGGACAGCTATACTGCCGGTGTTGGCGCAGGTCGCGTCAGCCTATTGTCGGCGTTTGCTGTGGCCTCAGAAACAGGGGTGCCAGAACTGAACGCGGGCGCTTTGCACAGGTACTTAGCAGAGGCAGTTTGGTATCCCACCGCGCTCTTGCCTCAGTCGGGTGTCGTCTGGAGCCCAGTAAACGACCATGCAGCAATGGCTACACTCACAGACAGCGGTACGACGGTCTCGTTAGAGTTTCGCTTCAATGAGATCGGAGAAGTCATAGGGATCTACAGTCCTGGTCGTTTTGGACGCTTTGATGGCGCATACAAGCAGGTGCCGTGGGAGGGGAATTTTCGAGATTATCACACCAAAGCAGGTATGCGAGTACCGCGCTATGGTGAAGTCGGCTGGTACGACAATGGGACACTACAGCTGGTCTGGAAAGGAAACATTGCTGAGACGCAGTATGAGTTTGGGCCAGCGGCTTACCCGGCGGGCACGCCCAACTAGGCACTGCAATTGGGAGGGATGACCGCTGGCAAACTTGGTTGTTCATTTGTTCACAACTCAAATTTCAGTAGCTTACGATGTTTAAACTAGCTCTGGTTCTATCCTTTGTCCTGAGACTGCTTCGAGCATGTCTCAAGAGTCTCGAAAAATAATCTTTACAAAGGGAGTGCTCATGTAAGACACACAATTATGAGCCAAAAAGGAGTACAAGTTATGACTGAGAATCACCCGAACATCTCTGTGCTGCAGAAATTTGACCCAACCAATATAGCGGGTTCTGCTGATGTCTTGGCAGAAAACGCGATCTTTCATTATTTCAATCCTTTCCTGCCAGCTATCCAAGGGGACTATGTCGGACTGAAAGGTTTTCATACCTTCTTTGAGAAAATAGGAGAGCTAACTGATGGCACCTTTAAGGTCAATCCGATTTCCGCCACTGCCATCGGAGATGAACTGGTCGTTGTCCATACTCAGAATACGATGATCTTGGAAAACCAGCAGATACAAACTGACGTGGTGGTTGTGTGGCGGATAGTTGACGGGCGGATTACCGAGGTCTGGGATATTCCGTCTGTCTATACGTTGCAAGATGAGGACCGATGACCGGATACGACAACCCGAGCACAGCGGAATCTGAGATTTTATCTGTAGATTGTCAATTCTTTGGCCTTCTCACAAGTACCTCATCTTTTTGTTCCAGGATTACGATGTGATGGAAAAACTAGATTGCGCCCTCTTTTATCGTGAGGCTTGCCCAAGGTAGCCAGTGTCAGGATGGGCAATTTCAACAGGCAGAGACAAGTATTTTTTTCACAGATATAAAAAGGAATAGCCATGACTGGAAACGGCAATGCAAACTTCCAGCGTAAGGTAATCGGCGAGCGCGTGATGCTGATGCTGCCATTCAATGTCGTGTTCGTCGGTCGGGTACAGGGAACTGTCGATCCGTTAGACGTGGCGATGGCATTGGAGCGGCTGAGGTCACGTCATCCACTTCTGGCCATCCGCGCCCAGATTGAGGCCGATGGCACTGGCACGTTTACCAGCCAGGGGGTTCCTCCTATACAGATCCACGTGGAATCCCGTGAGAGCCAAAATCAGTGGCTTGCCCGTGTAGAAGACGAATTACGTACTTCGTTTCCGATGGAAACTGGGCCGCTTGTGCGGGCCACACTCATCCAGTCAGAGAGTGCCTGTGACCTCATCCTGTGCGGGCATCATGCGATCTGTGATGGCATGTCGCTGGGGTATCTGCTGCGTGACTTGCTGGGGTGCCTCGCGGAACCGAAAAAGAAACTCACAGGTCCTGTGGTTCCCCCACCGATTGACCGTAGTACCGTGGACAAGCCTCCGTCCACCCCTGCGCTTCAGCGATTCATCATTGGGTTGATCAACCAGAAATGGGCGGCAAGCGGCATTCGGTTCTCCTGGTCTGATGTGTATCGTTTACACGAGGAGTTCTGGCGGCGCAACACCGGAATGCAGGTGCTGGCCTGGACCATGGAGCCTAATGAGACGGCGAGCCTGATCAAACGGAGCCGTGCCGAGCAGGTAACCGTCAATTCAGCCCTCTGGACTGCCTTCCTGGCGGCCCAGCACGACGTTCAAGGCGATCGCCAACGATATCGCCAGCGATCGGCGTTGGCGGTGAACACCCGTGAGCAGCTGCGCAGCTCCGCAGGAGAATCGTTCGGCTTCTATGCCTCGTCTTTGACGGTGAAGTTGCCGTACTCTCCCCGGAGATCATTCTGGGATAATGCTAGGACGGTGCATTCCAGGATTACGAAAGAACTTGCTAGGACCAATCTCTTTCGAATGCTTGCCTCAGAACAGATTCATCCGACTTTGCTTGATTCGCTCTACTTCCACAAGTACGGACTGCTGGATAGCACCCTGCCGAGTCAGCTCTTGCGCAAGATGGGCTGGCACCAGATTACCTATGGATATGCGCTGACCAATGTGGGTCGATTCGACATTCCAACCCGCTACGGACCGCTGGAACTTGAGGGCGTATACGGTCCCCTGTTCTATTCAGACGTCGAAGAGAAGATGGTCGGTGTGATCACAGTTGGGGGGCGACTGTCGTTTCTCCATGCCAGCCGCAAGACCGTAGTGGGTGATGCCACTCGCTTGCAGAAAGCTGCCATGAGGCATCTGGAAACGGCGATAGGCTAAGTTCAATGTTATATGGAAAGATGAAGTTCATAAATAGGAGAGCAATATGACAGAAATAACCAATGGAAACGGAAGTTGCCTGTGTGGTGCGGTCAGTTTTACTGTAAATCACGTCAGTAAAAAGGTAGGTGCATGCCATTGCAGCATGTGTAGAAAATGGGGTGGAGGGCCATTTATGGAAGTGGACTGTGGTACGGATATTTCATTCAAAGGAGAAGAAAATATTACAGTATATAACTCGTCGGACTGGGCGGAACGTGGCTTCTGCAATAAATGCGGGAGCCATCTATTTTATCGATTAAAAGGGAGCAATCAGCATATGGTTCCGGTTGGGCTGTTTGATGACCAAGCGCCTTTTGTCTTCGACAGCCAAGTCTTTATTGATAAAAAACCTTCGTTTTACAGCTTTGCCAATCAAACCCATGATATGACCGAAGCTGAGATCTTTGAAATGTATGCTCCATCATGAGAATACTCCCATAACAAACGTGTGCAGTCGGACAAACTACTTACTAGGGTTTCTTATCTTGTGGGGCGGCCTAGCATTAGCCGATTCTGCCCTGCGCCTGGGTGGCATCGAATTCTAGCTAAAAGAAAAAATCAAAATAGGGGTGTTCTCATGCAAATTGCGTATTCAGATCATTTGCCTGCAGATCTGAAATCATCAGCGTCAAGACTCCTTCTCAGTGCATTTAGAGAAAAGCTTCTGCCTGTTCTTGGCGACGATGAGAGGGCACAGCATGTTGTTGAAGAGAGTATTAACAGTACAAACTGCATCGCTGCCATAGATGATCAGAAATTGGTTGGACTGCTCGGAGTTCGCAATGATCAAGGGCTGTTTTTTCGGCCTACTCTAAAGCTCATGACCACAGCCTATGGTGTCGTTGGGGGGCTTTTACGCAAGGCCTGTCTGGCACTGTTAGAGCATGCTACAGCACCCGATGAGTGGTACGTCTTTTGTGTCGCGGTGTCAGAGGAGGCCAGGGGGCAGGGTATCGGCTCACATCTGTTTGCAAGGTTAGAGGAGCGAGCGATTCAAAATGGGGCAACTAAAATCTCGCTACAGGTGATCAACACAAACCCTCGGGCTAAGGTTCTTTACGAACGACTGGGGTTTGTGAGCCGCAAGCAAACTCCGATCTGGCCGTTCAATCGATTAGTGGGGTGGCCGTTTGAATCAGCCGTCTTGATGGTCAAGGAAATTGGCTAGTAGAGGGGGGGCTCTCGAGGCAGGCTTAGGTTTATGTTCTTTATAAGTTCACAGCCGTGAGTGTATTGGCTTTTCAATTGCAGCAGCTTATTTTCTTACAACTGAATTAATCTTGCCAATATCCTGCCAATTTCTTTGATTCCCTCATAGGATCCTCATCTTTCTATTCCAGACTTAGAGAACAAGGATGAAAAATTGGTTTGCGTCCTCTAACCAGTGAAGCAACGTCAGTATTGAAGCGGTCTTGGTAAAACGGTAGTCCCTCTAGCTTTCACCGAAGGGACGTGATTTAAAGTCAGGCGGGATGACTGTGAGCATCTTTTTAGGAAGTTTAGCCTTACTGTGCATTCTAGCTTTGTGGCAGCGTATATGGATTAAGGTCATTTGGGGATCTGCAGACAAGATTGTCCATGTGAATTATCTGATAATTCACTTTCGCATGCCACAGGAATCTAAGAGGCCACAAAAATCTAAGAGGCCACAAAAATCTAAGAGGCCACAAAAATCTAAGAGGAAAAAGAAGAGAGGAAAGAAAAAGCAAAAAGGACCGAGGATGGATGGACTGGGCTGGATCGACCTGACACCAGAACTGCTGCAAGCAATCAGTAGAGGGTCAAGATTTCTCCTTCGCCACAGCGAACTTCGATACCTCTGGCTTGAAGGAACTATAGGTTTAGAGGATGCAGCCACAACCGGCATGCTATGGGGAACTGTTCAGGCAGTTTGTGGAATATTACAGCCATGCAGGGCGAATTGTGAATTCGCCGTTACACCTGCCTTTGATATGGAGGGGACAAGGCTTACCTTGGGTGCAGAGGGAACGGTGCGACTGGCGACCTTCTTTGCGGCCACGATCATTATTCTGTGGTATCTACCCAGGCAAAAGCTCTGGCGGCTTCTACGAAGATAAAGCGTTGCTCACTTGACTTGACTCCTTTTATTCAGGTAAAAGCTCGATAGAACAGCAGGTCAAGTGAGGCGCAAGTTTCAATGCAATTGAAACTTGCTATAAAGACAAAGATAAAAGAATGCTTCACTTAAGACGCGAACAAAGGAGATAAGGAGAGTATGATTACGCAAAATGTGGTCAAACAGCTTGCAGAGGACTTGAAGCTTTTCGCCAAGGCAGAAACAATTTTTGGTGAACCGATTGAGGTTCAGGGGAACACGGTTATTCCTGTGTGTAAAATGTCGATTGGTTATGGCGGCGGCGGCGGTGAAGGTGAAAGAGCCGACCCTAAGAAAGGCAAGGGCAGTGGTGCGGGAGCAGGCGGAGGCGTCAAGATCGAACCGACTGCGCTCATCATCGTTCAGGAAGGAAAGGTCTCGGTTGTGGGGATCCAAGCTAAGGAATCCAAGCTGGAAGCCTTGTTAGAGAAGGTCCCAGAGACGATGGGAAAACTCATGGCAGCAAAAGAGAAAAAGCAAGAAAAGACGGAAGAGCGCGGCGAAGAATCCTAGATCACTACCGGGTTGCAATATGACCCAGCCTCGAATCGACACCCACATTCAGCTATCTGATAAACGTCGCTTAGCGTATACCGAGTATGGAGTGTCCAGCGGAATCCCTGTTTTTCTTTTTCACGGGCTTCCTGGTTCGCGTCTCGCCTGGGGCTACTTGCCAGGTGATCCTTTTCCGCCCGGCTTGCGCATCATCGCTCCGGACAGACCGGGCTATGGTCGGTCAGACCCCAATCCCGGCCGTACCCTGCTGGACTGGGCAAACGACATCGCCGAGCTGGCGGATGCCCTCGAGATAGACAAGTTTGCCGTAGTGGGTGTCTCTGGAGGTGGGCCAGGAGCGTTGACCTGTGCCTGGCAGATGCCAGACCGTCTGACATTGGTGGGGGTGGTGTCAGGCGCGGCCCCCACCGATGCCCCGGGTGTGTTTGAAGGGATGAGCCAAACAAATCGGTTCTTTACGAAGCTGGCCTGGCGTTTGCCGTGGATTTCTACGGTGAACGTACGGTTTCTGGCATCGCTGATTCGCCGTAATCCGGCCCGCTACATCAACACGATGAAATTTAAAGCTCACGATGTGGATAAGCGTATCCTGGCTCGCCCGGAAATACAGGACATGCTGGTTAAAGACTTTACCGAGGCGCTGCAAGGAGGTGCCCAGGGAATGGTAGACGACATGAACGCTAACCACGGGCGACCATGGGGTTTTCCTCTGGACCAGATTCGCCCCAAAGTTCACGTCTGGTTCTGTGAGCTAGACTATAGCGTCCCACCTGCGATGGGAAGATATCTCAGCAATACGATCCCAAACTGTGAGGCGACGCTTGTCTCGGATGCTGGGCATTTGTGGATACTCTTGCACCTGAGTGACGTACTGACGACCTTGCTCTTCGGTCAGCGTGTCAACAGTCAGCGATCGCCTGATTGTCGTCAGTAGCGTAAACAGGCATCGTCACAGAATCCTCATGCTTTAAGTCTAGGGTAGGAATACATAGAGTATTGATTGTTTCGCTTTTACTCCGCCATGATGAAAGCAACCACGATCGAGTCTCCCTCACCTCGGCGACCTTGGCATCCTAATCGATGGATGGTGGGCTTAGGCATTCTGGTGGCGCTTTCGCCCCTAACGGTCTACGGCATTTTTTCAGCAAGACCGCGTCAGATTGTCACCCCTGTTCCCCCGCTTGCATCGGTGAACCCGATAGCCCCGGTTACAGCGCTGGGACGGGTCGAACCTGAGGATGAGGTGATTCATGTTTCGGCCCCTAGCAGTGCTGAGGCCACCCGGATCGAAACACTATTGGTGGAAGAAGGGGATCAGGTCGAAGCGGGGCAGGTCATTGCCATTTTGGACAGTCACGAACAACGCCTGACCGATTTGGACGCGGCAGAGAAACAGGTGCAGGTTGCTCAGGTGCGCCTGGAGAAGGTCGAAGCCGGGGCCAAGACGGGTGAAATTAACGCACAAAAAGCCGCGATTGAGCGAGCCCATGCCCAACTACGAGAAGACGTGGCGGCACAAGCGGCCACCATTAGACGATTAGAATCGGAAGTGCGCAACGCCGCTGCCGAATATCAGCGGTATGACACCCTGCACCAAGCTGGGGCCATTTCAACGTCGCGACGGGACAGCCAGCGCCTGACCCTGGAGGTGAGCCAGCAGCGACTGCGCGAAGCCGAAGCCAACTATCGTCAGATTCAGTCTACGCTGACACAACAGATCAAAGAAGCCGAAGCGAATCTCGATCGCATTGCAGAAGTTCGGTCAGTTGATGTACGAGAAGCCGAAGCGGAAATCGAGCGTGCGATCGCAACTGTCCAGCAAGCCCGAGCTGCCCTAGCCCTGACCTATGTCCGAGCCCCGCGAGCCGGACAAATTCTCAAAATTCACACCTGGGCGGGGGAAGTTATTGGCGACCAGGGGGTTGTGGCCCTGGGCCAAACAAACCGCATGTACGTGGTCGCTGAGGTGTACCAAACCGATATTCAGCAAGTGCAGGTGGGGCAACGGGCAACCATCATCAGCGATGCCATGCCTGAGCCTTTATACGGCACCGTCGAACAGATTGGGCTACAAATTTTTAAGCGCAATGTGCTAGATACCGACCCGCTGGCAGATATCGATGGGCGGGTGGTAGAAGTCAAAATTCGGCTCGATCCTCTGGCCAGTGAGGCCATGGCAGGTTTAACAAATATTCGGGTTGATGTCACCCTGCAGCCGTGAGGTGCCCTATGCGACGACGTAAACTGCCCCTGGCCTGGCTTCAACTGAAACGCGAAGTGGTTCGTCTGGCGGTCGCACTGTCCGGCATCGGTTTTGCAGTTATTCTCATTTTTATGGAGTACGGGTTTGAAGATTCTCTCTACGACAGCAATACCCGTCTCCATCAACAGCTCAGCGGCGAGATCGTGTTAACAAACCCCCAGACGCGCGGACTGGTGACGCTGCAACATTTTCCCCGAGAGCGGCTACATCAGGCCCGAGCGGTGCCCGGTGTGGATACGGCGCATCCCCTGTATATCGACTTTGCCTACTGGAAAAACTCAGAAACTCAGCAGAAATATGCCATCTACATTTTGGGCTTTGACCCGGCCAAACCAGTCTTTGATTTGCCCGAAGTCAGCCAAAATCTTTCCCAGATCCAGCAAATGGATACGGTGCTGTTTGACCGTGCCTCTCGTCATGAATTTGGACCGATTCCAACGCTCCTAGAGGAGGGGCAATCGGTGGTCCGAGAAGTTGCGGATCGTCAGGTTAGCGTCGGCGGATTGTTTACGATTGGGACCTCCTTTGCTGCGGATGGTACGCTTATTACCAGTGATTTGAATTTTATGCGGCTGTTGCCCAGTCGGCACCTGGATGAAGTCGATCTGGGTATCGTTTCTCTTCAGCCAGGCGTTGCCCCTGAAGCGGTCCAAGCCAGTTTACAAGCTAAGCTCGGTGATGAAGTGAAGGTTTTGACGCGTCAAGAATTCATTGATTTAGAGAAAGCCTATTGGTCAGACGGTACCGCTATTGGCTTTATTTTTGATCTGGGCGTTTTTATGGGGTTGTTTGTGGGCACAGTGGTCGTCTATCAAATTCTCTATAGCGATGTGTCGGATCATTTGGCTGAATATGCCACCCTGAAGGCCGTTGGCTTTAGCGATCGCTATCTGCTCAACGTGGTTCTAAAAGAAGCGCTGATTTTGGCCGTGCTGGGGTACGTGCCAGGGTTTGCGATCGCAACCATCCTCTACCAACTAACCCGTTCCGCGACGCTACTCCCCATTGGCATGACGGTAGCTCGAGCCGTATGGGTCTTGTTCTTGACGATTGGGATGTGTCTAAGTTCAGGGGGAATTGCCGTACGGAGGCTTCACAATGCAGATCCAGCAGACATCTTTTAAGCCTAAAAGGATTACGCCAGCACAACCGGTGGTGACGATTGAGCACCTCAACCATTCCTTTGGCCAGGGAACACTCCAGAAGCAGGTACTGTTCAATATTCACCTGAACATCTATCCGGGTGAAATTGTCTTGATGACGGGGCCATCAGGCTCTGGCAAAACCACGCTGCTGACCCTGATCGGTGGGTTACGCTCTGTTCAGGAAGGCGAGGTAACGGTGCTGGGAGAAAAACTACGCGATACCGACGAAGATAGATTAGAACAGGTTCGAGCTCACATCGGCTATATTTTCCAGAGCCACAATTTGCTAAAGTCTTTAACGGCCCGACAGAATGTCGAACTTGTTACAGAGCTACACGAAAATATTTCTGATGCCGCTGCTCACGATCTGACCGAATCCATTCTTTGTGAAGTGGGTTTAAACGATCACATGGATTATTATCCTGAGAATCTTTCCGTGGGGCAGCAGCAGCGGGTGGCGATCGCACGAGCCCTTGTCAATCGTCCCACGTTGGTCTTGGCAGATGAGCCAACAGCGGCGCTCGACAGCAAATCAGGGCGAGACGTTGTAGACATCATGCAGCAGCTAGCAGAGGAACAGGGCTGTGCCATTTTGATGGTGACCCACGATAGCCGAATTTTAGATATTGCCGACCGGATTATTTATATGGAAGATGGCCGCTTGGAAAGTGAACAAGAGTTAGAGAAAAATTAAAGCCCTTATCTTTCCAGGTCTGGACACAGCAAAGGGCTAGCAGGAAACCAGTCCCCGCTAACCCTTCACGCGCCCTAGTAGCTGGCGTTCCTCATGTAGGCGTCACCCGAAGCCCCCCCGGACGTAGCAGGTCGATGTAGGTTTCGAGCTGGTCAATGGCTGGCGTCTTCACCGAGGTTTGACGGGCCAGGGCTTGAAACTCACTGGCAAGCTGCTGCATTTCATCATGGGCAGCATTGGCATGGCGGATGACCATAAATTCAAACTGCTGAGTCTTAGCCCAGCGCTTTAACAGCGCCACCAGTATCGGCTCAGGCATCCATTCCCACAGCTTAAATTTCGCTGGTGTAATGGGGACGCCCAGCGCTCGCAATACCTGGAACCCTTCTCGCATGGCACGAACCAT
The DNA here is from genome assembly GCA_039817185.1 of Cyanobacteria bacterium J06648_16. Taxonomy (GTDB): domain Bacteria; phylum Cyanobacteriota; class Cyanobacteriia; order Phormidesmidales; family Phormidesmidaceae; genus CAWUKV01. The sequence continues at coordinate 18,904 of JBCBWI010000069.1, forward strand.
CAGATGCAACGCCTCCGGCATTTGCGCCAGTCGGTCGCTGCTGCCGCCTGCCATATAGACCGCATCGGCGATGGGGCTAATCACAGCCACATGGGTTTTCTGCCAGGCATCGATATTACGGCTGAGCACGACGGAGAAACCGGCCCGCTTAAACTGGCTTGCGATTGACCTTAGCCGAGGCGTAATGCGCCCGTCCAGCTCGCCCAGCGTAGTGGCCTGCATTCGCCTTGCAACCAGATAGCGGACCGTATGCCCTTCTAGTGCTCCGGCTGCGCCAGGAAAGCCCAGAAGCAGGCGTTCTGGCCCCACGGCTTGCGACCAGTCTGCGTAGCCTGAAGGATTGTTGACCATGAATAAGACAGTTTGGCTGCCTTGATTGGCTGCCAAAATTGGGAGTATGGCAGCCACCTGATTCTTACGCATCGCTACCATGATCAAATCGTAGTCGTCCTCTGGAGACAACTGCTCTACCACGCGGATAGGCGTTGCTGTTGTTTCGCCTGTCAACGCATGCTCTAGCACGATACCGTACTCCCTCAGGTCTTTCAGGCGCTGCCCCCTCGCCAGAATAGAAACATCGCAGCCCGACGCCTGTAACCGCGCGGCATATAGACTGCCGATAACCCCTGCACCGTAGATCAAAATTTTCATTGTGCTTTCCTTTTACTCGGTCAGTTTTGCCTGCAACTCATCCAACTCGCGCTTACCACAGGCCAGGTAACAGTCGATAATGGACTTTCTGTGTGTAGTCTTTGTAGCCCGACAGTTCTTGATAGAGGGTGCGGTCTTCTAAGGCGGTGCGCAGGATTAGGCAGAGTGTTGTGGGAATGGCCGGAATGAAGGCCCACCAGGAGCCCAACAGTAGGGGCAGGGCCAGTACTAACCCGAAGATGGTGGCGGTATAGCCAGGATGGCGGACGATGCGGTAGGGGCCAGCATCGATCACGTGATGGTTGCGATCGCACTGAATTCTGACCGTTTTCTCAAAATGAGGGTTCACCGCCATCGACCACGTGATCACCGCCACAAAACCGACATACAAGACAGCGCCCACCGGCCAGAGCCAGAGGGACATGGTTGACCACTGATGGCGAATATCCAGGGCCGCCACCAGTGGAATAGCCAGAAACGTCAGCCCAAAGACGGTCAGCAGTATCACATCCCAGGTTTTGGTTCCTTCGCCAAACTGGCCCCGTCGCTTCATCAGCTCAGGATTTTTTCGCCACAGATAGGGCACGCTTACCAGGCGGCCAATGATTAGCAGCCCAATTAAGGCCCAGCCTCGGTACCAGTCCCAGCGGCCTACCAGCCCAAAAACGCCGACACAGACCAGGGCAGTTATCAACCCGCCTAGAATCTTGACGATCTTCATAGGCCCTCCTGAGCAGGAACAATCGCCAGGGTATTTCCTCACACCCTAAGTTTGAAACAAAAAGGTGAAAATCTTGTGAGGGGGTCAGAAAACTGCTAAGGCCCAAATAAGTAGGCTGTCCCAATTAAGTTCTAGATGCTGAGGCCCCCTTTTCCCAATTTGGGGGAGACCAGGCTCAGAACCTCCATTTTTGGGGGTTTGGGGGCCTACACAAACAGGTCAAACATTCGGGTTCAATCTTAGACGTAATTACGCTGACTCAGATCTTGCACCAAGATATCAGAGCTAAGCAGCGCGGGGTTGAATAAGAATTTCAACCCCCAAGCGTTCAGC
>JBCBWI010000006.1:0-186086 GCA_039817185.1 Cyanobacteria bacterium J06648_16
GTCCACCGCTGCTCGGATCGCTTAAGTTGTAAATAAACGGCTTAAGCGGGGACGAAAGTCATATTAAACTTCAATATTGAAGCGGGTTTGAGCGTTTCTCAGAGTGGGATGGGCAAGCTGGTGGTCAACGGCGGCATCGGATCGCCGGGATATGAGTATTGGGTTGTTTTGCAGTCGTGACCACAAAAGCCACACAATCAAGCGGGTTCTAGGGTGAAGAAGGGAGATTCGTACAGTAGGATATGTACGACCTATTGCTGTAATGCTAGGGTTTCAAGCCGTTTTGTTTAATCGTTTCGTCGTATCAGACCACCGCCAACGCACCGTCTGGGGCACATCCGCTGCCGCTGACCCGTGCCGGGTGGCTGCAGGAGGCGACGATCGTGAGTGACACCACTGCCTATGTTGCTGGATGCGCAACGACAGGCGTCGCTGTACTGGTACTGCTAGTAGCCAAAGTGGGGATTGGCTCAACCCAGCGGGCTGCACCTGAACCGGTGGAGTCGGTCCCTGCCGTCCCGGTGCCCGCCGTCCCGTCGCCCGAGCCTGAGTGGGAAGACGACCTGCGTCAGGAACTCGACAAACAGCGCGACCTGGTTAGTAAGCTCGAATCCCAGCTGTCGCAGCAAGAAGTCATTGCCCGTAATCTTGAAAATCAGCTCCGCCAGCAGCAGGAAGAATCGCGGGTGGTCGCTTCCCAACTCAACGAGTACCAGCGCTCGGTCGATACCCTGTCTGTGCAAAACAGTCAGCTGACCCAGGCGAAACGAGACGATGGCTTGCAGACGACGCTGCTGTGGGTGGGCGGCGGTATCGTTTTAGTCTTGGTGTTGGGGGGCGGCGGGCTGATTCTGTGTATGGTTTTCCTGGCGACCCAAGCTAATCGCCGCCCCGAGCGACCTGTGCCGGTGATGTATCCGCTGCAGATGCCGACGCCGCCGTCCTATCGCTACTACGAGCAAGAATTTCTACCGCCGCCTGCTCGCCCAAAGCGGGCTGCCCCCCACCCCTACTACGATTACGACGCCTAGGTGCGCCGTCGCACAAATCTGGTCTGACCCAATCACCGCCTGCCAAAATCTGCAATTATGCAGAGGCTCATTGAGGGAGGCGTCACCTTGCGTAAGCTGTATTTTTTGCTGCCGGGAACCACTCGTCGGTTTTACTGCGGTGGGCTTTTTGCCGAACTCAAGGCGCTGCAGCTGGCTCAGCAGGTGTGTGAGGCTGAAGTCGTTACCTATCGGCAGCGAGAGGCGAATGTCCCCTACCTCGATGATTTACTTCGGCAGCCGCATCTGGAACGCTACATTTTTGTGCTGAGCTGGGGGTTTGACGTGGCCCGCCAGCTTAAAAAGCTCGCCCATTGCAATGTGGTCTACCATGCCCATAGTGCCGGATATGGGTTTCGCGTCCCGCCGAGGGTGCCGATTGTGACGGTAAGCCGCAATACGATGGGCTACTGGGGGCAGGCGAGCCCCAATACGCTGATCTATTGGCTGCCCAACTGCCTCGAAGACACCGTGCAAAACCGCCAGCAGACGCGAGATATCGATGTGCTAGTGCAGGCGCGGAAGTCGTCTGAGTATCTGCTGCGGCAGCTGGTGCCCGCTTTGCAGAAGAACTATACCGTTCAGGTGATTGATACCTTTGTGGACGATCTGATTGGCCTATTCAACCGTAGCCGGGTCTACCTGTATGACTCGGTTGAGTACTGGGTGCAAAACCGTTTGACCGAAGGGTTTGGTCTCCCGCCGATGGAGGCGCTGGCCTGCGGTTGTCAGGTATTTTCGAGCGTAAACCATGCCCTGGCAGACTACCTCGACCCCGGTTTCAACTGTCAAAAGATTGCGGGATATGCGACGGAGTACGATTACCAAAGGATTGCGATCGCACTTCACCAGTGGCAGCCCAATGGGCTCACCGAGGACTTTTTCCGCCCCTACCGCACGCAGCAGCTCGTCCCCCGGCTGCACACTATTCTTGAAGAAGTCAACCAGTTCTTCGACTACCGGCAGGCCCACTCCTCAGACATTGCCGGGCTCAGTCCCACGCGCCAGGTCTATCTGCAGTGGCAGCGGCTGCAAACCAAGGTCCGTGCCAAACTGCGATCAAAGTCCCCATAGCCGCCCTCATCGCGGTCCGCCAAGCAGCGAGCTAGCTCGCGTGGGTTTGGGTCCGCGATGAGACCATCGTTGCCGGAGCAAACTCGCAGTCACCATCCAGGCAGACCGCGCTACAGACATCGTTATCGAGCAGGTACTGATCGAGAATGTGCTGCGCTTCCTCAGCGGTGCTGAGCTGGTAGCTGACGTAGAAGTGAAAGGAGGCTTTGCGATGTTCGTTTTGATCGGCAGGCTCCCAAATGTCTAACTTGAGGCCAGCGTCATCTGGAACCAGACGGTAGTGAATCGCAGGAGTATTGATATTAGACATGGCCTGTAACAAGTTCAGTAGGTACGTGTTTCTTAATACACGTGTTGTTACAGTCAATGTGCCCTTGATCCCGCGATACCGAACTCCGAGTGAACACTGGATTTCTTTATAATCAGGTGGATTTACCTACCACCGCTGAACAGACGGTCAGGACGGGGCCACGGGACCCTTGACCACGGTATCAACGAGGCTGATCGGTGCCAGTGTCTTCATCAACGGGCGGGACATCGCCATATTCTTCACAAAAGCGCTGCTTCAACGGAGTTCCGGCTGCTAACGGACCGGCCCGAGATAAGTGGATGCAAAGCTGCCGTGCAGACCGTAGGGAATATGGTGCTTGAGCTTGAGCTGGGCGATATCGGTCAGATTTTTCGCATCCAAGATTCTCAGCTCTGACCGCCGGGTTTCGGCATTGTAGGTCTGCAGCAGTACCCAGCCATCGTCCTCGGCCTGTCCCTGGGGGTGAGGCACGAAGATCGGCTCACCGGCGAACCCACGTGGTGCGACGCTATACAGGGTCTCGGTGCCGGTGTCGAGGTCGTACTTGAGCAGGGCCTGCAGTGGCGCGTTGCCCGACCCACGATGGGCTGCGCCAATGTACAGGTAACGGTAGGGCTGCCCCACTTGGCTGGGATGCAGAACGGGAAACTCGCAGCAGCGGCTGATCAGGTGTTCGGCTCGGGTTTTGCCGCTGGCTAGGTCGAGTTCAAACCGCCAGAGCTGACCTTCTGGCACGTGGTCAAAGTCAACCTCAGCGTATTCCCCGCCGTCTAGCGACGGAAAATCTGAGTAGCAGACCGAATCGACGATCACCTTGCCCTCTTGCTCAAAGGCATTGGCATGGTGAAAGACAAAGCAGGGGGGAATCTCCAGCGTTCTGACCTCACCCTTGCCATCGCGCGGGATCAGCAGCGCTCGGGTAGACTGCTTGGGGTTAAGCTCGATACATTCTGCCGCCCCCTTGAGCCCGACCAGGAAGGGGAAGGGGTTGAAGCTGACGGGGTTCTGGAAAAAGATGCAGTAGTTGGGCGTAATGGCAAAGTCGTGTAGAAAGGCAAAGCCTGGAACGCTGTGCTTGTGGCGGTGGACTAAACGGCCCTTAGGATCGAACTCAAAAATAGTGATTGTACTGGAGAGCCCGGTTTTGACTGCGAAGTTGACCAGGCAGGGCTGGCCAGCGGTGCGATCGCAACTCGGATCGATGCGCGGATGGGCCGAGAAGGCGTCCCCTGCTTCTAGCACGCCGTTCAGGTCATCCAGTCCGAGGGTTTTGAGCGTATGCGGATCGAGACCGTGGGGCTCTGCCGCTTCCCACAGGGCCAGCAGCTTATTGCCCCAGTAGAGAATGTTGGTGTTGGCAATATTCTTGAGCCGCAGGTCAAAGGCGTTGGCCAGTGCGCCCCCTGGCTTTTGGGTGCCAAAGACGCCTCGGTAGAGCGGCTTCCCGGCTGCCTGCTCGGCCACATAGCCTTCGGTGCGAACGAAGCGATTTTTGTAGTGGGCCTGGCCGTTTTGAAATGCGATCGCACTGACCATGCCGTCCCCGTCAAACGGGTGCTTGACCGGATGCCCGCTGATCTCCAGCAGACCAGGCCCGTTGCGAAAGAAAGTGCCGGTCAGATCGGTGGGAATTTCACCCTCGATTTCGTCAATCCAGTAGTTAAACTCTTCCGGCTGGGAACGGTAACCGCTGCGCCAGTCATCCATGTCGTAGGATTTGGCTGGGTCCTGAGTGGCTGGGTCCTGAGTGGCTGGGTTCTGGGTGGGTTCTAGGGTTTGCATGGCTAGCGAGAAAGGATGGAAAAAAGGGCGATTGCAGGCGAAAAAGAGCGGTCAAAATGAGGCCAATGGCCGATCTACTTGACCGTATCCAGGTTGCCTACGGAGACGGACGCGTCTTCGATCAGGTCTGAGGGGGCAACCCGGCTGAAGGGGCTAATTGCGTGGGCCAAGTCTGGACTCTCTTCGTCCTCAGCGGTCTGAGAGGTAGAGGCTGGCAGCAGCCCCAACAGCGGCAGCGGCAACAGCGTAGACAGGTTGGTAATCACCACCAGCAGCCACAGCTGATCGAAATTTGTCTCAGTGACGCCCAGGGCATGGGTCAGCAGCGCCCCCAACTCGTGGGAGACCAACCCGGCCAGATTCAAGATGGACATCAGCAGGGCGAAGAGGGTCGCTTCGACCCCCAGCGGGCAGAGCCGCGCGGACAGCACCAGTACCGGCATAAAGGCAATTTCGCCCATCACCGTCAGGATGGCGCTATCGCCCAGGCTGAACCAGTGATCGTCGATGCCGAGTCCTCGGTTAAGGTGGGTCACCAGCAGCAGCGTACTCATACCAAACACGGCAGAGAGCACTGTGGACCATCCGAAAATGACGCGGAAGGGAACCGTCTTAAGGAAGCGCTGAAAAATCCAGATGCCGACCAGCGCGGCGATGCTGGTAATGAGCCGCACCCGGCCTAGAAACTCGGGCTCAAAGTGCAGCTCGTTAGTGGTGAAAAAGAAAAAAGCAGCGTCGGCGGTGGGGGTCGCCTGCCAGAGGAACAGAAACAGGGCGGGCATCCAGATGGCTCGCTGGCTGATAGCGGCCTTCAGCTGTTTGAGCTGACCAGTGACTATCTGGAGACCGGTGTCATCCTTGACCGGATTCTCGGTAATCAGCCAGGCCACGCCCGAGACGATCAGCGGAAACAGGGCCGTAATTCCAAAGACCGTGCGGGTACTGGTGAATTCCAACAGCAGCCCCCCCAGGTACGCGGTGAGCAGGCCGCCAAAGGCTGAGGCGCCCCAAGAGAGGGACTGTAGCGTGCCAGCTTCGGCCTGGGACTCGACCCGAGCGCGTTCGACCACCAGGGAGTCGGCAATGACATCTGCGATCGCAACTGACACCGATGAGAGCAAAATCATTGCCGTGGCCCCAGCCCCGGTGTCAATCACCGTTGCCAGCAGCAGCCAGGCCAGCGTCCCCAGCAGCCCGGACAGTATCAGGTAGGGACGCCTACGATAGCCAAACAGCGGTAGCCCATCCGATAAAAAGCCAAATACCGGCTTGATGGTCCAGGGCAGACTGGCAATCCCCGTTAGCGCCGCGACCTCTGCGGGAGACAGGCTGAGCTCGTCCTTGAGAAAAAAGCTAATCGCCAACCGCGACAGCCCCAAGATGCCCTGAACGAAGTACACCAGCAGAATTGCCGTCAGCTCCGTTGTCAGCGGCTGCCCCAACAGAATGCGCCGTTCGATAAACTGCTTGAGGCGATTAGAGTTGGGAGAATCTGAGGCTGCTTCTGGGATCGCCGTCATTATTAAGAAATATCAACGCCCTCTTATCATAGCGGGCTGACCCCGACGCGGCTATGCGCCGAATTGGGGATATGGTGACAGGCGGGCAGCAACAACTGCTAGTTCACAGATGATGTACCAGGCCCTGGAAACCTTAGCAAGTTATCTCTATCGCCAGTCTGGATCGTCTTTCGGGGTGTCTGGCTCAACCGGGCGAAAGTCCAAATAGTCGTCGTCATCGGGTGGGCTGGGAAGCCCCCCAGCGTTGGGGGCCTCACTGTAGGGCCGAACGTTTAATGTCCGCTCGCCGCTGCCTTCTCTGCGCGGCTGGTCGGGGCTAGATGGACGGGGCGGCAGGGCTGAGGTCCCCCCATTTGAACGGCGCGGACCTCGGTCTTCAGGACGATTGTCGGGCCGACCGGGTGGGCCGTAAGGGCTACGCGGCGCGTTCGGCCCACCAAAGTTATCGCGACCCAAGTCATCGCGACTGAAGTCATCGCGTCTAGAGTCATCGCGTGACGGGCCTGAAGGGCGGTCAACCGGTGGGCGGCCAACATTGCCGCCGCCATTACCGTAGGATGCGGGCGGTTCGCCGGGGTTGAGTCGGCGCATCGGTGGGCGGTCATCGTAGGGCGGGCGAGGCCGATAGCGATCGTCTTCGTAGGGGCGAGCAGGCGGCATGCCACGCGGTCCCATACGGTCATCTATGCGGTCCCAGTCGTCCAGCTCCGCTCGGTATACGGGCCGTCGGTCGGGCGGACGCCGGTCAACCGGACGGCGCTCAGGGCGACGCGGAGGCATCCCACCGACGGGGCGAACGGGCTCAAGCGGTACCCGGTTGCGAATATTGTCGATCAGCAGGGTAATCAGCATGCCTGCCATGATCAGTAGCTGAAAAGAGGGAAAAATACCCAGCTGTAGCTCGCCGAGGGCGCACATTCCCGCAATCAGCAGTAAGACGGAGTAGATCTTGTCGGAGTCTCGCCCGTATCCTGGCTTGATTTTGTCTAGAAAAAACAGCCCTACCGCGCCTATGATCAAAATCAGCCCAATCAGTAGGGGAACAGGCGTACCAAATTGCACAGTCGCTTCCTCTCTATAGGGGCTACTCTCGCTACCGTACCCCAGGTATCACAGTCTATAGCACATCTAGCTGCCCTACCATCCTAGCGGGCAGGGCCGCGTTTGTTAGCGGCTTTGTTAGCGGCTGAAGGTAATCGGCTTTCTACAGCACAGGGATGTACCTTTGGGTACATCCCTGTAGGGGCTGCCGACATCACTTTTGGGCGTCAATTGCTGGCGCTTGGCCAGTTTGGCTCAGATAGCTCGCTGACTTGCGCTGTGACTAGCTGCGGCTGATTTTGTCGCGCTGGCTAACGAACACGAGAAATACCGTTGCCGGAATCACGATGATGGCTGCACCGGCAACTAGGCTGAGCAGGAAGTTCGTCAAGGAAGGGGTCATAGGTCTAAATCTGGGGTCTAAATCGGGGTACAAATCTGAATGCGAACGCTGGATGCAAACGGCGAGTCGTTTACGAAAGCGTTAAACTTGTTAACCTTATATTACCGAGCCAGTGACGACTTGAGAAGCCTGTTAAGGCTGTCAAGGCCAGGATTCAGAAACGTTTGTCTGAATCTTGATGGGGGATTGCGATACAAAGCTTAATGGTTAGACTGGGAATAGCCATTATTTGAGCCGACTGATATGACGACAGTTGCGATCGCAAGTCTCACCACTAGCATTCTCCTCAGCGTCTACTCGCTGCTTTTCCTGTTCCGCATCATCCTGACCTGGAATCCGGAAGTAGACCTGAAGGCGCTGCCCTTTGCGATTGCCTACTGGCCGACAGAATTTTTGCTGGCACCCACCCGCAAGCTGATTCCGCCCTTTGGCGGCGTCGATATTTCACCCATCGTTTGGTTCGGCATCGTCAGCCTGATTCGTGAACTGCTGGTCGGGCAGCAGGGCCTGCTCAAAATGATGGGCTAGTACAGCACCAAACCTAAGAATTGGGAGCAATGGATGGGGCGTGAATCGTGAGGTACAGACAAATTAGGTCACATTGGCAAATCCGGAAAGGCGTAGCCAAAGTTTACAAACGCGAAAACGGCGGTAAATCGGTCCAAATGGCTGCTTGAAACTGTATGCCGTTAGTTTCTAAGAACGAGGCTAAAATTCCCTGCTAATATCGACCTCGTTCTCTGCCGACGTCTAGTCAAGAAAAAAGGAGAGCCGAATCCCAGCTCTCCCTACCATCAGGGTGCATCTACGTAACACAGTATGACATGGCAGGGGTGGGGGGTGTAACCCCCCTTATTCACTTTTTCCTTGATTTTTTTGATAGATCGGCCAAATGGCGTAGGCGTTATTAAGTACACTGCCGCTTTCACTAGTCTGATTTATCCGTTCAACTTCTTGCCCAGCAGCTGATTCGTCAGTTTGGGGTCAGCCCGACCGCTGGTTCGCTTCATCACCTGACCGACAAAGAAGCCCTGAAGTTTCTTTTTGCCTGCCCGGTACTTAGCGAGTTCGTCTGGGTTGGCTGCTAGTACCTCGTCGATGATGGCCTCGATTTCTGCTGGGTCGGACAGCTGCACCAGCCCTCGCTCCTCAACCATTGCCTTGGGCGAGCCGCCTTGGGTCAGCAGCTCCGGCATCAGGTCTTTGCCAATCTTGTTACTGATGGTACCCGCGCTAATCAGTTTGACCATCTCGGCCAGACCGGTGGGCGTGAGGGCAATCTCTTCTATTGTTTTCTTCTCGGCGTTGAGATATCCGGCAATGTCGCCCATCAGCCAGTTCGCCACAATTTTCGGGTCGGCACCCTCCGCCACGGCAGTTTCAAAGTACTCCGTTGTTGCCCGGTCGTCGGTGATAACGCGCGCGTCATAGGCAGACAGCCCTAGCTCGCTCTGGTAGCGATCTCGCTTTTTCGCAGGCAGCTCTGGCAGCTCTGTCTTCCAGGCTTCAAGCTGTTCGTTCGAGACCTCAATTGGCGGCAGGTCGGGCTCAGGGAAATAGCGATAGTCGCTAGACCCTTCTTTCTTGCGCATGCTGATGGTGCGCTGGGCGTTTTCTTCCCACAGGCGGGTCTCCTGATAGATGGGTTCGCCCGCTTCAATCGCCGCAATCTGTCGTTCGATCTCGTAGTCAATCGCTCGGGCGATGGCGTTGAACGAGTTCATGTTTTTGATTTCGACCTTGGTGCCGAATTCTGCTTGGCCCACGGGCCGCACAGAGATATTGACGTCACAGCGCAGCGACCCCTCCTGCATGTTGCCGTCGCTGACGCCTAAATATCGGACAATCCGACGCAGCTCCTGAGCATACTCTGCGGCTTCTTGCCCTGTACGCAGGTCCGGCTCAGACACAATTTCAACCAGGGGCACCCCGGCTCGGTTGTAGTCCACCAGGGAGTAGGCCGACCCCGATAGACGGTCGCTACCTGCATGGACCAGCTTGCCCGCGTCTTCTTCCATGTGTAGACGAGTGATGCCGATCTGCTTTTTGACGGTCTCGCCTTTCTGCTTGCCCCCCTTCTTTTTATCGCCCTCGGTTTCGACCTCAATTTCGATGTAGCCATGCTCGGCAATCGGCAGGTCGTACTGAGAAATCTGATAGCTTTTGGGCAGGTCGGGGTAGAAATATTGCTTGCGGTCAAACTTACTGTAGGGCGCAATCTTGCAGTTCAGTGCCAGCCCTGTCTTCACCGCGTACTCCAATACCTTTTCATTTAGCACCGGCAACACCCCCGGCATGCCCAACGTGATCGGGTCGATGTGGGTGTTGGGCTCGGCCCCAAACTCGGTGGAGCTAGGTGCGAAGATTTTGGTGTTGGTGCTGAGCTGGCAGTGGGTTTCGAGGCCGATTACGGCTTCGTACTCGGTCTTGGCTGGGGCAGCAGCAGTCATATATGTAGTGAAGTGCGCTTAGAACGTACTCAATTGTAGCGGCTGACGTTATATGCAGACGGCTGGTGTGAGAGTAAAACCAGATACACTTTGCTTAACTCGGATGACGAGCAAGAAATTGCAAAACATCTTGTGCAAAGGCTTGATAACACAGCAGTAGTTTGGCGACCAGCTGTAATACTCTTTCCTCATCGAGATCGAAAGCATACATGCTGCGGACGACATGACGGAAGCGCCGGAATTCGTCCAGCCATTCAGCCGTTTCTGCCGAGAGAACCGCTTCTCGAACGGTTGGAATTTCAACGCTCATCTGCTCCACGAGCTGCTGATGCCAACTTTCTCCTGAAGGAACGCTTTGGTCAATGTCCCTAGCAATTGCATAGAGGATACTTTCAGCGCCCGTGTAGAAGCTTTGCATATTCAAAGCGCTGTCACTGATGAAGGCTTCTAAGATATCCTCATCCTCAATGGCTTGAAGTTTCGGAATAACCTTCTGAGCCCGTTCGACAGCCTGTTGCATTTTAGCCAGCTCTTTCTTGATTCGCCTTTGCAAGGCTGACTGGCTCATAATTCAGTCCCGTCTTCAATGGCGGCTGTGAGAAAGTCAGGGGCTGTTTCGAGCATGACTAGGTCAATTTTGAAAGGTTGACCCCGGTCAATAGCTGCGCCCGCTTTGAAAAAATCAGCTTTGGACAACCCTGCTACGGCTAGGTCGATGTCGGAATGTTCAGTCATGCGATGGTGGTCAAGCATGGAGCCGAACAGCACAACTTTGGTGGCACCGAACTGAACCTTGAGCTGTTTTGCAGCCTCACGAGCAACAACCCATCCCTGACTTTGGCGCGCTTTCATCTTGGCCAAGAACTCGACTCGTTCAGCACGGGCTGTCAACACTTGCTGAATGATTTCATTACGGCGTTGTTCAGAGACGAAGGGCATTGCCGACAACGGAGATGTTCTGGCTTTAGTATAGTGTGCCGGTTTAGAGCGGAGTTTTGATACCCGCTGAAGGAAGGAACTCAGCCGTAGCCGTTAGCTTTGCGGCGCTTGTTTAGTCAGCAGCAGGCTGTGCGATGGCTAAGCCGGTCCTAGGGACCATCGCACCAGCCGATAGCCCAAATACCCCAACAGCACGCCCATATACCCGGTCAGCGCGGCCCACAGCACCGTCACGCTTTGCTGCGCCACTGCCAGCACGACCAGGGGCACAAACCCTGCTAAGAATCCCATTAGTGCTCCGTTGCGCAGGGTTGCGCCGTCCTTAATGCCGATGAAATAGCTCTCTAGCATGAACGCCGCTGCCGTCAGCCCCAGTAGCGGTATCAACCAGCCCGTGTACTGTCGCATGGCTAGCGAAACTTCTGAGTGGCTGGTCAACAGCTGAAAGACGGTATCTGGGAAAAGCACGGTGCTGACGGCAAAGGCCATTGCGATCGCAAGCCCCGTCACCAGCGCCACCTGCAGCACCGCCAGAATCTGGTCCGGCTTGCCCTGCCCCTTGAAGTTGCCGATGAGTGTCTGGGAGGTCATGCCCACGCCCTGTACGGTGAACTGGCTCAGCAGCGCAATTTGCAACAGCAGCCCGTTCTCTGCCAGCTGCTCAGTGCCAAAAGACGCGCTCAGGTTGGTAAAGATGGCATAGGCCGAAATCAGGGCCAGGAAGCGGACCAGAATATTGCCCTTTAGCACCACGGCAGAGGTCAGCCCTTCGCGGTCTGCAACGACCTGCGTCCAGGCCGGTTTGAGCAGGGCCCAGTTTGTACTGATCGCCATCGCAACTAGCGCCACCGCCAGCGCCAGATACTGACTCAGCGCCGTGGCGATGCCCGCACCGGCACTCTCCCACCCCCAGCGGGTAATCATCAGGTAGTCAAACAGCACGTTCGTCCCATTGCCGACTATCGACATGGCAAAGACCACGCCATTTTTTTCTCGACCTAGAAACCAGCCGATGAGCACGAAGTTGAGTAGCACTGCGGGCGCGCCCCAGATGCGAGCGTTGAAGTAGGCCAGGCCAGACGATTCGATGTCGGCAGAACCCGAAAGCAGGGCGAAGCCGAGTTTGTGGATGGGATACTGGAGTAAGAGGATCGTCAGTGCGATCGCACCGGCAATCAGCCCACACCTGAGCACCGCTACCAGTACGGCCTGGTCGTCGTCTTCGCCTACCGCGTGCGCAGTGAGCGTGTTGGTGCTATTCCGCAAGAACTTGAGAATCCGATAGATATAGTCAAATAGAATGCCGCCAAGGATAACGCCTGCTAGCTGATTGATGTCTTCCAAATGGCCCAGGAACGCCGCGTCAAACAGGCCCGCTAGCGGCACCATCATGTTGGAAAGCACGGAGACCGACGCGAGGCGGTAGAAGCGAGGCAGGAAGCTGCGGTAGGGAGCCGGGACGGAAAGCGCCATGAATGGGATTCGAACCTACAGAATTTATTTATGTTTCATTATGTAACTAGATTTGCCTGACGGGTAGGTCGGGTTCTGTATAGCGCCTATTCCTCCGTGGATTATCCAGCATCTTGTAGCTCGATACCTTCGCAGATGCGATCGCACCTCACCTCCAAATAGCGCACTGCTGCAAAATGCCCCGTAGCTTGCTCCAGCAGCTCGCCAAAAGCTCGATACCCTGATAGGTGGCAATCACTGTTTCCCCTGTCCCGATAGATGTCTGAGTATCAGTACTACGAATTCCAGGCGCTTGACCGCCCGCTCAGTGAAGCAGACAAAGCCCACATTCGCACCCTGTCGAGTCGGGTTGAGCCAACCGCGCGCAGTGCCAGCTTTGTCTATCACTATGGCGACTTTCGTGGCGACTCCGAAGACCTGCTAGAGCGCTGCTTTGACATGATGCTGTACATCGCCAACTGGGGCACGCAGCAGCTGATCTTCCGACTGCCCAAGGCATTGGCGGATATTGACCGACTCCGCGAATACGAGCTAGCGTACGGCGTTATTGTCAGCACAACCGACCAGTCAGTCTTGGTCGAGATCCACATCAACGACGAAGAGGGGTTTGGCTGGACCGACGGAGAGGGCACGTTGCCTCAACTGCTGTCATTGCGGGAGAACCTGCTCGATGGGGACTATCGAGCCCTGTACCTGGGCTGGCTGGCGGCGGCGACCGTCAATCCCTATACAGACGAGGACGACATTGAGAACACGCTAGAGCCGCCAGTCCCGGCTAATCTGGCGAAGCTGACCCCGCCGCTGCGGGCGCTGGCCGACTGGCTCAGAATTGACCCGGACCTGGTAACGGTCGCTGCCCAGGCGAGCCCTACGGTTAAGGAAACGAAGCTGCCCATTGCCGACTGGGTCGCTAGCCTGTCTGAGCAGGAGAAAAATCGCTATCTGGTGCGGGTTGCCGAGGGCGATCCTGAAGTAGGGCGTGAGCTGATGCTGACCCTGCGGCAGCGTTTTGCTGAGGATGAGCCGGATGCAGTGGGGGAGGGGATGCGATCGCTCTCTACCCTGTTAGCTGAAGCCGCATCTTACGAGACCGAGCGCTTTGCTAAAGAAGCCGCTGCTGCCAAGCGAGCCCGCACGAATCATCTGAAAAAGCTGTCATCGAAAAAAGAGAACCTGTGGGATCGGGCCATCGATCTGATCGAGAAAAAGCAGGCCAAGCCCTACGACGAGGCGGTGTCGATTTTGGTGGATCTCAAAGCGCTGGCCGAGATCGAGAACGAGCAGGCGGCGTTTAAAGAGCGGTTTGATGCGCTGTACCTGGCCTATCAGCGGCGGCATAGCCTGATTCAGCGGATGCGGGCGGCAAAACTGTTTTAAGTAGCTGAACCAAATAATTTATAGGATGTTCGACTGCTTCTTGGATCCCCCCGGCTTCGCCACCCCCCTATAAAGGGGGGCTTAGGGGGGATCCCCCCGAACGAGTAATACTACCTACAAATAATTCTGCTGACCTACCCATAACGCTTAGCAGCAGAAACGCGCCTTACATCCCACAAAAACCTAAAGATTCTGGCAGCCCCTAATCAGCAGCCGGTAAAATCGCACCCATCCCACACCTCCAGAAATTATGGCTCAGGCAAAAATCGGCGTTATCGGCGGCAGCGGCCTCTATCAAATGGATGCCCTCACCGACATCGAAGAAGTCGAGGTCGATACGCCCTTTGGCAAGCCCTCTGATGCGCTGATCGTCGGCAAGCTCGACGGTAATCCCATCGCCTTCTTGGCCCGCCACGGTCGCGGTCACCGGTTTATGCCGTCAGAGCTGCCCTTTCGCGCCAATATCTACGCGATGAAGAGTTTGGGCGTTGAGTACCTGATCTCGGCCTCCGCCGTCGGCTCCCTCAAGGAAGAAGTCAAGCCCGTAGACATGGTGGTGCCCGATCAGTTCATTGACCGGACTAAAAATCGCGTCTCTACCTTTTTTGGCAACGGTATCGTGGCCCATATCGCCTTTGGCGACCCGGTTTGCAAAGCCCTGGCCACCGTGCTGGCCGATGCGGTCGAGAGTCTCAATCTAGAAGGCGTCGATTTGCACCGGGGCGGCACCTACGTCTGCATGGAGGGGCCTGCTTTTTCGACTAAGGCCGAGTCGAACCTGTACCGCAGCTGGGGCGCTAGCGTGATTGGTATGACCAACCTGCCCGAGGCCAAGCTGGCCCGCGAGGCCGAGATGGCCTACGCTACCCTGGCGATGGCAACGGACTACGACTGCTGGCACCCCGACCACGACAGCGTCACCGTCGACATGGTGATCGGTAACCTGATGAAGAATGCCGAGAATGCCCAGCGCGTGATCCGCGAGGTGGCGAAGCGCCTTAGCGAGAACCCGCCCGAGTCGGTCGCCCATTCTGCGCTGAAGTTTGCCGTTTTCACACCGCTAGACAAGGCTCCAGCGGAGACAAAAGAGAAACTGTCTCTTTTACTACAGAAATATCTTTGAGACGGGGGTTACGGGAACAGCACTTAAATAAGGCACCGAATGAGCTATCTCCTCTGCCCACTCTTCGAGAAGCCACCATAGGCGTCTACACCCCAAACCCCTCTCCCGCAGGGCGAGGGGCTTTGACCCTAACGCCCTTCTCCCCGTGGGAGAAGGGCTGGGGATGTAGAGCTTTGCTCTTCTCGCAGAGTGGGCTGAACAAGCAGCATACTTGCGGGTACTTTATTTGGACGCGTATCCCTAAGGCCGATCGCTTACGGCACCCTGTTTATCGCGCCAAGACTCGCCCCATGCCGAAGGTGACGGGCCGAAGGTGACCTTGGAGACTGTCTCGATCAACACGGTTGCTCTAAGCTTGCTTAAGTTTCGATCGGGTTTAGCTTAGTAGAGCCGTCACTGTTCAGGGTGGTCGATCTGTTGAAAGAAGGTAAGGCTGCTGATCGGTCAAACGGCCACCGACGCGCTAGCAAAGGGTACGCGGCGGCCCTTGTGCTGCCGCTGCTGCTGTCGAGCTGTCGGCTGTTGCCTGCAGGCGAAGCACAGGTCGATGGGGCTCGTCAGCGCGAGCAGTCAGGGCCCGTTGCGGTCGAAACTGCGCGGGTAGAGATGGGCACGCTTGATGCGGGCTGGTCTTACACGGGCACGACGGTTCCGGCCCAGCAGGTGACGTTGCGATCGCAACTGTCGGGCGAAATCACTGCCCTGACGGTCGATGTCGGTGACCCGGTCGCACAGGGGATGCTGCTGGCCCAGCTAGACGGCGACCCGCAGACAGCCTCAGTGAACGAGGCCGCTGCCGAGCTATCGGCCCGCCGGGCCGAACTCACCCAGGCAGACGTATCGGTTACCGATGCCCAAGCGGCCCTGATTCAGGCCCAGGCCACCTTTGACCAGGCCCAGGTCGATGCCGCCCGCCTCAGGCGACTGGCCAATCGGGGCGGCATTTCAGCGCAAGAGGCAGAAGCGGCAGAGCTGCTAGCGGCCAATGCCCAACAGGCCGTCCGCTCGGCCCAGGCCCAGCTCGCGGCCAGACAAGAAGCTGCTCAGGCCGTGGCCAACCGCGTCGAGGCCCAGCAGGCGATCGTCACCCAAGCCCAAACCCAGCTGTCCTATACCGATGTGCGATCGCCGCTGACCGGCATGGTTCTGTCCCGACCGACCGAGGTCGGCAACTACATCGAATCGGGTGACACAATTCTCGAAATTGGCGATCTGAGCACCCTTAAAGCGACTGTTCAAGTTTCTGAACTCAACCTAGCCCAGCTCTCCCTGGGGCAGCCCGCCCAGGTAACCCTGGATGCTTTCCCTGACCTGGGTGAAACCAGCGGCCGCATTACCCAAATTGCCCCAGTGGCCGATCCGGTCTCGCGATTGGTGCCCGTTGAGGTGTCGCTGCCCAACCCCAATGGCCGTGTCGGCAGCGGCCTGCTGGCCCGCGTGCAGTTTGGTGTGGGGACGGGGACGCAGATGCTGGTACCCGCCAGTGCCCTTACGGTTGGAGACGTGATGCCTGAAGACGCGATGCCTGAAGACGCGATGCCTGAAGACGCGATGCCTGAAGACGCGATGCCTGAAGACGCGACGGCTGAAGACGCGACGGCTAACGAAGCATCGACTGAGCAGACGATATACGTGGTTGAGGGCGAGGGTGAGCAGGTCGTGGCTCGCCCTCGGTCGGTGCGCGTGGGCAATCGTGAGGGCAGCCGCGTAGAAATTGTGTCGGGGTTGGCGGCCAATGACGTGGTCATCGTCCAGAGCGAGCGGCCGCTGAGTCCGGGGCAGGCCGTTCGGCTGAGCATTTTATCGGAGTAGGCGCCGACCCATGACACAGCTGAGCCTAAGCACGCTGGCGATTCGCCGATACATTGCCACGCTCGTTCTCAGTGTTGCGGTGATTGTGCTGGGTTTGTTCTTCATTCAGCAGATTCCAGTCGATCTGTTGCCTACGATTACCTATCCCCGAATTGGGGTTAGGGCCACGGCCCCCGGCGTATCGCCAGAGGTGGCGGTCGATGAAGTCACGCGTCCGTTGGAGCAGGCGCTGGCCGCTACGGAAGGGGTCGTGCAGGTGGTTTCCCGCACCCGAGAGGGCCGCATCAGTCTGGACCTCTATTTTCAGCCCGGCGGCGATATCGACCAGGCGCTCAACGATGCCACCGCCACCCTTAATCGGGCCAGAGACAGCCTGCCCGATACGGTTGAGCAGCCTCGCCTGTTCAAGTTTGATCCGTCTCAGCTGCCAGTTTACGAGGTCGCCCTGACTTCGGCATCGCTGCGCGGCGTCGATTTGAGAGTCTTTGCCGACCAGGAACTCGCCCGCGAGCTGATCACCGTGCCAGGGGTGGCCAGCGTGGATGTTTCTGGCGGTGTTCAAGAAGAGATTCGCATCAACCTCGATCCGGTGCGATTACAGACGCTGGGACTGGGCCTCACAACGGTTCTAGACACGCTTTCAGAACGAAACCAGGACACGGCAGGGGGCCGCATTGCGGGCCAGGATAGCGAGCCACTGACCCGAGTGGCGGGTCGTTTTCAGAGCGCGGACGAGATTCGCAATCTGATCTTTGAGGTTGGGGATGCCGCCGCTGGACAGCCGCTGCAGCAGGTTTATCTGCGCGACTTTGCTGAGGTGATTGACGGGGTCGAAGAACAGCGCGTTTTTGTCACCCTTAACGGCGAACCGGCGGTGAAGGTCAGCATTCAAAAACAGCCAACGGCCAATACCATTGCGGTGGTAGACGGGGTTAAACAGCGGCTGGCGACGCTAACCGCATCGGGACTGATGCCGAGCGATCTGATCCTCAATGCCACCCTGGACGAGTCTCGGTTTATTCAAAATGCGATTCGAAATGTGACGATTTCTGGCCTCACCGGGGCAGTCCTGGCAGGGCTAGCAGTGTTTCTCTTTCTCGGTTCGCTCAGGCAAACGCTGATTATTGTTCTCGCCATTCCACTGGCGACGTTCGTGGCGATTTTGCTCATGGGCCTCTTTGGCCTTTCGCTCAATGTGTTTAGTTTGGGCGGGCTGGCCCTGGGCGTTGGCATCGTCGTCGACAACGCCATTGTCATGCTAGAAAACATTGTCGAAGGGGTGCAGCAGAGCCACCAACCAGTGGTTCGGCAGGCTGAGGTCAGTAGCCGAGAACTCGAATCGGCTCTGTTTGCCTCAACCACCACAAATCTGGTGGCGGTGCTGCCTTTTTTGCTCATTGGTGGGTTTATCGCCCTGCTGTTCAGCGAGCTGGTGCTGACGGTGAGTTTTGCAGTGGCCGCTTCGCTAGTGGTGGCACTCACGGTCGTGCCCGCGCTGACGTCCCAACTGCTTACAATTCCTCGATCGAGCGGGGTCAAACGGCTCGGGCTCATTCGCCAGTTTGATCAGCGTCTGCGGCGGCTAACCGGGCAATATGCCCAAGCGCTGGGCTGGGCACTCAAACGCCCGATTGGGGTGATCGCGCTGGCCTTTGTACTGCTGGGCGGCAGCAGCCTTTGGATGGTGGGTCAGATTCCCCAGGAGATTTTGCCGAGTATTGCCACCGGTCAGGCCCGCGTCTGGGTGCAGTTTCCCCCGGGCACCACCGCTGCCGAGAACCGTCAGGTGATGCAAGTGGTGGACGAGCTGCTTCTGGCCCAGCCCGAGGTGGACTATGCGTTTAGCACCTCAGGCGGGTTTCTCTTTGGCGGCAACACCAGCGAAAATGCGCTGCGGGGGTCGAGTACGCTGACGCTGGTGCCCGGCACGGACATTAATGCCTTTGGCGAGCGCATGACCGCTCAGTTTAGTCAGTTCAATTTGGTCAACACCCGTCTACGCGTCTCACCGGGCAGGGTGCGGGGGCTGATCTTGAACAACTCACCCGTGCGGAGTGACGTGGATATTATTTTGCAGGGCAGCAGCGCAGCAGACCTGCAGGCAGCAGGGGCTCAGGTCCTGACGGCCTTAGACCAGCAGGCCGCCCTGGCGAGCTACGCGCCCGATGCCGATCCGCCGCAGCCAGAGGTGCAAATTCGTCCCGACTGGGAACGCGCTGCTGATTTGGGCCTATCTGCCGAAGACATTGGCCGTACGGTGCAAACGGCGCTGTCGGGGGCGGTGCCTACCCAGCTGCAGCGAGGCGACCGCCTCGTCGATGTGCGCCTGCAAATTCCAGACTCTCTGGTGCAAAATTCGGCTGAGCTGGCTCAGCTGCGGCTGCTTAACAACAGCCGTCAGCAGGTGCGCTTAGGCGACGTGGCCCAAATTGAGAATGGCCAGGCTCCCGGCGAGATTCAGCGCATTAGCCAGCGGCAGGTGTTTATTATTGAAGGCAATCTTAGGGATGGGGCCAGTTTGGGTGACGCTTTAGCCGAGGCTGATCGCATCTTGGCCTACCTGACCTTGCCTGCGGGGGTGACGCGTTTACCCAGCTTCAGCGCCCAAAGCAACGCCGCGATCACGGGGGGTATTGGTCTCTTAGGGGGGCTGGCCGCCTTTTTGGTCTTTACGGTGATGGCGGTACAGTACAACTCCCTGATCGATCCGCTGGTGATCATGCTGACCGTGCCCCTGGCGCTGGCTGGCGGCATATTGGGGCTCTTTGTTACCCAAACGGCCATTGGCGCAACTGTGATTGTTGGGGCTGTGCTGTTGGTCGGCATTGTTGTCAACAACGCCATTATTCTGGTTGAGCTGGCCAACCAAATCTACGAACAGACGGGGGGTGATTCGCCTGCGGAGCGGTTAGATCAACGTACTCGCGCCGTTCAGAAAGCAGCCCCCCAGCGACTACGACCGATCCTGATGACAACGATTACTACCGTGCTGGGCATGTTTCCCCTGGCCCTTGGCATCGGTGAAGGTTCAGAATTTTTGCAGCCTCTGGGCGTTGTTGTTTTCTCAGGACTCTCTTTCGCGACGCTGCTAACGCTGTTTATTATTCCCTGCTTCTACGTGCTGCTGCATGGCCTGGCCGATGGCCCCGCTAACAATAAACCTGGCGACAGACCTGTCCCTCACGGGGTCCCTAATTCAAACCATTCTCCACAGCATCGATAGTGGCCTGGAGCCGATCTTTGAGCTCTTACTGCCGGTTGGCGTTCTTACTGCCGGTTAACGGTGCGGGCGAGCCATAGCGATGACAAGATTGCGGCGAAATGGGCAATCAGGGTATTGGTCGAGGCCTGCACGATGAAAATATCTAGCGGTTCTACAAAGCGCCGAAAAGCGCCCGGACTGATTACGACCTCCTGCTGAGGCTGAGAAATCACCTTGACCAGCAATGTCCCAGTAATTGCGCCGGTGCCCAGTAGCGCCAGGCCCATGCCGACAAGGCTGATGATTAAGCCATTGGTAACGATTTTGGCCGCGTCTTTGGGGCGGGGCCGTAAATCGGGGTTGGTCGTCCGCATCTTGCGGGCAAAACGGGTGTAGCGAAAGGCCCAATACGCCCCCACATAGACCGCCAGTAGCCCCAGTGCCCCCAGGAATAATCCGCCGCCTGCGGCGGCGCTTTCGTTCATGGATTGAATGCCCAGTAGGGCGGAGGCAAACAGCAGTGTGGCAATTACTCCTGAGACGATCTGAATCCAAAAACTGATCCATCCCACCACCCGGAAGCGGGTTGCCACGCGGCGGATAGCCGGGGATAGGGAATAGCTGAGTTCGCCTGTCATGCCCCTAGTGTGCCATGTCGGGACCGAGTTGGTAGCACCCGTTGCGTTTTTTCACGGCAGAATAGGAAGGGTAATGGGGGGATGACGATGTCCGAACTCACCGGATTTGCAGAAGAAAAGAACCGCCTCACCGACCTGCTGGCCCGCTACCAGTCTCAGGCAGACTACCTGGCGATTCGCCTAGAGCGGTCGGAGGGTACGGATATTGCCCTACGGTCCGGGCAGGTGCAGACGCTGTGCGAGGAGGTGGCCGTCGGCGGGCAGGTGCGGGCCTGCTATCGGGGCGGCTGGGGCTTTGCCAGCTTTAACCGCATTGAGGATTTGGTGGCGCGGTTGGAAGATGCGATCGCATTTGCCCGCCGCATCGGCACCGACGAGACCCTGTTGGCCCCCATCGATATTCTTGAAGCGACCCAGATTCTCCCCCTTGCGGGGACTGACCCGCGTCACATTCCCCTCAGCCGCAAAAAGGCGCTTTGCCACCATTACGAAGACCTGCTCAAAGGGGGCGATGCCATCACCACCACCGCCGTCCGCTATGCCGACAGCTACCAGCACATTCTGCTGGCCACCTCCGAAGGCACCCTGATTGAGCAGGGCTGGAGCGATATGGAAATGCGCTTTTCGGCGACGGCTCGGGAGGGCGACACCGTGCAGACGGGACGCGAGACGACGGGCTCCCGTAACGGGTTTGAGGACTTAGAGGGGCTAGACGAACAGGTCGCCAGCGCCGCCCAGCGGGCGATTACGGCCCTCACCCTGCCGGTTGCCAAGGGGGGCACCTATACCGTCGTTATCGATCCGATTTTGACGGGTCTGTTTGTCCATGAAGCCTTTGGTCACCTATCCGAGGCGGACATGGTGTATGAGAACCCGGACCTGATGGAGGTGATGACGATGGGGCGACGGTTCGGGCCGAGAAATTTGCAGATCTATGACGGGGCGGCCCCTCAAGGCCATCGCGGCAGCTATGCCTTTGACGATGAGGGCGCACCCGCCACCACCACTCAGCTGATCAAAGACGGCGAGCTAGTCGGTCGTTTGCATTCTCGCGAAACCGCAGGCCAGCTCGACGAAGCCCCCACCGGCAACGCCCGCTGCCTGAGTTACCAGTACCCCCCCATCGTCCGCATGACCAACACCTGGATTGAGCGGGGCGATACGCCAGCGGATTCTCTCATTGACGATGTTGACGAGGGCGTGTTTGCCCGTAACTGGCTGGGCGGGCAGACCAACGGCGAGATGTTTACCTTTGCCGCGGGGGAAGCCTGGATGATTCGCGATGGCCAGCTGGCCGAGCCGATTCGGGATGTGACGCTGTCGGGCAACGTGTTTAAGACGCTGGGTGATATTGAAGCGATTGGCGACGACTTTTATTGGGATGAGTCTGGTGGGTGCGGGAAAGCGGGGCAAGGGGGAATGCCGGTGGGGGTCGGTGGACCGAGTTTGCGGATAAGAGATGTGGTTGTCGGGGGCGAGGCGTGACCTGCTCTATTGAAAGCCTTATTAAGTGGCTATGGCCATCATTTGTAAGACCGGATAGGTCCTTAGAAGACAGGAGACAGAAGCTAGAAGCCTCCTAAATTCTTCCTTCTATCTCCTAAAAACAGAACCTTGGCGTCTTACCTTTAATTAGGTCAACTCAGATCTTGCACCTTTCTGAGGCAGGGTTGCCGTAGGAGTCAGAAAAGGGGAAAAAGGGCGTAACCAAAAAACAAAGACGGTTTATGCCAACCATCCTTAAACACGCCCAAGGGCTAGTGTATAGCCTGGTCTGCTTGATGCCCAGTGTGTATCAGAAAGCCAGTCTGCAGGCAATGCTGGGCCTATTCCTCGACACACAAGGCCATGCACTGCCCGCCCATACCCAAGTCAAATCGGCCAGTTCGCTCAGTCGTTTTCTTAATCGCTACCAGTGGTCAACGCGCTCGGTGCTCCGTACGACTCGCCAATCCATCTTGCAACAGATAGAGCTGCATCGCCCGCCATCCCATATCCCCATTCGGCTGTTAATGGATTTAACGACGCTGGAGAAAGTCGGCAAGTTCAGCCACTTGAAGGCTGAGGGTAAGGGCGGAGATGGGAGCGACCGGTGGGTGCGAATGCTCAATGGCAAACGGGGCTTGCATTTGGTGGTGCTGTATATCGTCATTGGCGACTGGCGTATCCCGTGGAGCTTTCGCATCTGGCGAGGCAAAGGTCAGACGACCCCCAGCGAACTGGCTTGTAAGTTGCTCGCCACTGTTCCCAAACGGTTGATTGCCGGTCGCAACGTCATCGTACAGGCAGACACTGAGTTTGGCACTATCGGTTTCCTCAAAGCCGTTCGCCAACGACGATGGCGCGCAGTCGTTGGCATTCGAGCCAATCGTAGACTCGAGGATGGACGCAATGTTAAAGCGCTCTATGGCAATGCGAAACGAGGCTGTCAGGTCCGACTGGATGGCCTTGACTTCCCGTTGACCCTGTCCTGGTTCTGGCTCAAGCGTGCTGATGGCAAGCGAGAACTCCGCTTTGTTGCCTCTACCCATCCCTATTCGGGTGTTTACCTGATCCGGCTGGGGCGTAAGCGGTGGGCGATTGAGGGCTTCTTCAAGACGCTCAAGCATCAATTTGGGCTGCATTGCTTTGGCCAGGGGACTAAGCTGGGCGTTTACAGATGGCTACTGCTGTCATTGATTGCCTATTTGTTGGCCCATTGGATTGACCAGTGGGCGTGGCCGCCTGTCCTCAACTGGAAAGAAACCTGTCGGCTAGCTCGCGAGAAGTTATTGCCAAGGCTCGTCTGGCACCAGCTGCTACATATCATTGACAGACATAGCCATATTGCCGCGCTCTTCGGCTTTGATATTCTCTTACAACCTACGCACAGTAGTGCTTAGAGATTTTGGTGCAAGATCTGAGTCAACCTACTTACTCAGAGACAGCCTGCCACTGTTCCTTAAAGGAGAGAACAGCGTCAATCTCGTCTGCTTTGGCGGCCTTTAGAAATTCATAGAGCTGTGCTTTTTCAACCTGTAAAAAAGTGGGGCTGTGCTTGACCTCGACGTAGGCTCCGTTCTGCAGCTGGTAAATCCGCCAAACGCGACCGTTGAAGCGCCAAAACTCAGGGATGCCCAGGCTGGCATAAAACTGATTTTTTTGAATATCGGTATGGGTGATATCGACTTCTACTACCAGATCGGGCGGCGGGTCGACGGATAGATCGACATTTCTACCTTTGACGAGCGGCTGGTTCTGGATGTAGTAGGCGTTGTCCGGCTCTGCGCCTTTGCTTAGATGTGGATAATTGAGGGTGGTGGAGCCCATCGTTTTGACCCGCAGACCGTGAAGTTCGACTAAGAGCAGGATGAATCGTTCAATCAGGCGACTTGAGAACTCGTGGTCTTCCAGCGGCATCGTAATCTCTAGCACCCCATTGTCGTAGGTCAGGCGCGCGCCTCGGCTTTCGGGCAAGGCGTTCAGGATCTGCAGGTAGGCATCCCAGGTAAGCCCGTGGAGAACAACTCGCTTTTCTCCAACGGGTTGCGATCGCACTTCGGTCTTAGGTTCTGGCGCTGCTGCAACCATATTCATAAGCTCTATCCTTTCCCTACACCCACTTTAGGACAAATATCTGCTAGCGGACAGTGATGGCATCTTGGGTAAAGGCTGCGCCAGAACCGCGACGGGGCCACTTGCGATCGCATAGCCGCTTGCCGCCAGCCTTTTGATACTCGTAGCTGCCCTGACCATAGGTGCAGGCAACGGCCATGAGCATCTTGGCAGAGTAGCGGCTCAGGTCGCGCACACCCCACCCTATGGGAGGGGGCGTTCTCGGGGGCCGTGGTTGCCATGATGTAGTCAAGCTTGTGCTTGGCTACTCCGTGGTCAATGAGGCCAATCAGTGCCTCTGTGGCGATACCCTGACCCCAGTAAGGCCGCAAGTAGGCGTACTGTACTGCTGCTGCCTTCTGCCCATCGGGATGGACAATGCCGCAGAAGCCAATTAAAGAAATTTATCCCCTGAATCTCTAGCGAGAGACTGGGGATAAAACTGTTGTTATTAGTTCATGTTATCGATGATAAACCGCTGTGATACTTGCACTGTCGAGCATATTTGCACGAATCATGAAACCGACAAGCGCATTGCTTGGATTTTCAGGCAGTTCCAAGCGTTCCGTACTCAGCGCATACACCGTAAAGATGTAACGATGAACTTCACTGGGAGGGGGACAAGCGCCGCCAAATCCAATAGTACCGTAGTCATTTCGAATCTCAATCGCCTCACCAGGTAGGTCGTCATTGATACTCGCATTCTGAGAAATAGAGTTTGTGGAGGTTGGAATATTGACGACATTCCAGTGCCACCAGCCTGATCCGGTTGGTGCATCTGGATCATACACGTTGATTGCAAAGCTTTTTGTTTCTTCTGGTGCGCCAGTCCATGACAATTGTGGTGACTGGTTTTCACCTTCGCATCCAAAACCCTCAAAAACGTGGGCGTTTGTCAACATTTCACCTTCGGAGACGGTTGTACTGGTTAGGTTAAACTCCTGCGCAGATGCAGGAGATGCGATCATGGTGGTGAGCAAAAAGCCAAGAGCAATAAACTTACTAAGCACTGTCGTGGTCCTCTTTAAGTTGAGTATTGTCTACACTCTGAATTTAGCAAGGACAGCTTTACTCTACTTTCACCAATCAGGCAGAAACTATCGAAAAACGCTCAATCTTCTACCTTGCGTATCTCATTTGGCTTAATCCCAAATCGCTTCTTGAACGAATCCGAAAAGTGGGATGGTGCTTTGAATCCACAATCAAATGCGATTTCTGAAATTGGAATGTCTGTTGACTGTAAAAGGCTAAGCCCATGTTCAAGTCTTGTATTCTGCAGTATTTTTGAAAACCCTTGCCCGGATTTGGTTAACCAACGTCTCATGGTTGCCTCACTTATGGCAAAATAATCGGCCACTTCACTGGACCGCCAAGGATGGCTTAAATCTGTTTCAATAAGTCTTCTAACCTTGCTAAGTGGTTTCTCTTCTTCATGAGGTGAGAGATGGACACCATTATATTTTAACCAAATCAAGGGTTCCAGCAGTCGATGCTGTCTGATAGGCTCTGGTATTTCTGTGTCGTCCAACGTGGCCTGAATAGTATTTAATATTTGGAAGGATTGACCTGTAGAAGCTTGCACGATTTGGATGCCAGCTGATTCAGACTTTGATCTCTGGTTAGAGAATACCGTTTCTATCATATGACACGGGAAGCAAACGCCAGTAGCTCGATATTCATCGCCAAGCACGGGTCGGTTTTCCATCGTTACCATAGACCCAGGAGGAAATATCATCACATCTTCGGTATGCCCAATTAGTTCGCCGTTTATCGGACACAATACCCTTTTGCTACCAACCTGAATGAAGAACAAAAATGTGTGTTGAAAATAAAGATTAGTAAACGTAGCTGTCGTTGCCTGAGAAATTGACAGCACGGACACACTTGAAGCGGCACTAGCTTGCAACTTATCTTTTTTTTCATTGGTCAGTCTATGTGTCATTCATTTACCCGCAATGAAATAGCCAGCTAAAGAAAGTCAGCATAACGATTGAGTTCAGCGGTGGCGAGTTATTTATAGCGTTTCTCACTTGACTTGACTCCCAATATTCAGGCAAAAGCTCCATAAGACAGCAGGTCAAGTGAGGCGCAAGTTTTAAACGCATTGAAACTTGCTATAGCATCCGCTCTAACCATCTTTATCACACCGTTGCAACGATGGGTTGTACCGCGTTGCCACAGTGACCCAGTTGTAACCTTTGATGCAGAATCAGTTGCTCAACCGACAATCGGCAGTCGAATGCAAAACTCAGTGCCTCGCCCTAGCTCTGACTGAACCGCCAAACGACCACCATGCTTTTCCTCGACAATCTGACGGGCGATCGCCAATCCTAATCCTGTCCCTTGCCCCACGCCTTTCGTCGTAAACAAATGGTCAAAAATCTTCGTCTTTACCGCTTCAGTAATGCCTTTGCCATTGTCTTGAATACAGATTTCTACAGCATCATGACTCAGAATCGTTCGAATGGTGATTTGCTGAGGATTGTCTTTTAGTGATTCAAAGGACGACTGTTGAGCCACCTCATCAAACATATCGATCGCATTCGCCAAAATATTCATAAACACCTGGTTGAGCTGTCCAGGGAAGCAGTGAATCGCTGGAATCTCGCCATAGTTTTGGATAACAGCGATCGCTGGACGATATTCACACCCTTTGAGGCGATACTTCAAGATCAGCAATGTGCTATCTAACCCTTCGTGTAGGTTGGTTTTGACCTTGTATTCCGTATCGGCACGGGAGAAGGTACGCAGACTGGTGCTGATGCCTTTGATGCGATCGGTCGCGCCTTTCATCGCGTCGAGTAGTTTAGGCAGGTCTTCGCTGAGGAATTCCAGGTCAATATCTTCGGCATCGTCTTGAATCGGTGAAACCGGGTTGGGATAATGTTGCTGATAGAGGGCAAGGTGTCCCAACAGATCTTGAACATACTCTTTTCCATTGTTGATGCTGCCATTGAGGAAGCCAATCGGATTGTTTATTTCGTGAGCGACTCCTGCGACGAGATTGCCCAGCGACGCCATTTTTTCACTTTGAACCGTTTGTAATTGGGATTGCTCCAATTGCTGGGCGTAGGTTTGTGTCTGCTGATAGAGACGGGCATTTTCCAGAGAAATTGCGGCTTGGGTGCAAAGAAAATTGAGGATAAGGACGCGATCTTTAGTAAATACGCCACGGGTCAACTGATTCTGAAGATACAAAATGCCAATCAAATTGCCCTGATTGAGAATGGGCAGACACAGGATGCTCTGAGGCTGATGCCGCCTGAGATACTCACCCACTACGGGGAGATCGGTTTCACAACCGTCCATCACCACAGCTTCCTGCGTGTTTTTGACAAAGTAAATTAGCTTAGTGGGTACATCAGGATTGTCTAGCAAGGGGGCATGGCACAGCTGCGTGTCTGTGGGCGTGGCCATTGCCCGTACTTCCCACGCACCTTTAGGGTTACACAGGATCAGGGCGCAGCGATCGGCTCCAGAGTTTTGCAGAATGATTTGGGCCAGTTTATGCAGTAAGTCATCCAGTTCAATGGTGCTGGAAAGGCTTTGAGAGGCTCGGAGAACGGCGGCAAAGTCGAGAGTGCTATTAACACTGCTACTGCTGGATGAGCGACTGGTTTGAGCCGAGGCATGGAGGGAAAAGTGGGGAGCGGCGATCGTCGCCAGGGTTTCGAGCGGATTGAATGGCTGGGCTTTTTCCAGAATGGCGCGCAGTAGGTGAGGGTATCGCTGTTCTAAATCGTCGGTTTTAGCTTTAGCGCCCCATCTGGCGTAGCAGGCGTAGGCTTCTTGCATATAGCCTGCGGCAACTTTTTCCTTTCCCCAAGCCAGGTAAAAGTTGGCGGCGAGTTCGTTGGCGAGGGCTTCTTCTTGGATGTAGTCGTTGGCTTTGGCGCCGGTGATGGCGCGATCATACAAATCAGCCGCCGCATAAAGCTCGCCTGCGACCTGTTGCTGTTGAGCCCTCAGCAAGTCGAACTTATGTTGGAAGTTGATGGGGGCCTGAGCGGCCCATTTGCTCATTTCAGCAAGGTATTGCTCTGTTTTAGATAGCGGCTGTACTTGCGCTTCAGCAGATTTGTTCATAGCTGACTGAAAGCTAGCGATCGCTGAGAAAAAGTAAAACTCTGGCACCATAATCATGCCAGTGGAAGCATGGAGATAGCGTTCTGCCTGGTCAATGTATTGCGTAAGTTGTTCGAACTTTGAAAAGAAGCACGCCAACGCAATCTTGTGAGTAAATAAATATTGAATACCCGAAAAAACTTGGTTTTCTATAAACTCGTCTAAAGCCACTCGCTCATCGAACGACTCACCGACTAGGCAGCAGGGATTTTCGGTGGGTTCCAATAAATTTAGAGCGACCTGATAGACCAGCTGGTTGTAACTTAGAGAAATTTTTTGATTGATCTGACGTAAGAGTGTTCCATAGTTTTTTGCGCCCTGTTGAAGCTCTCTCAGATTGAAACCACTAAAGTATGAGTATTGTGACCAGTTATAAGCTGCGTAGCCCGCAAATTCTAGATCACCACTTGCCATACCACTGCGGCACCCTTCTTGCAGAATAGGTAAGGTTTCTCGAAGGTGCACCTTGCCATGAATGCTAAAAATTGCAGATTGATTGAACGTTCGTGCCTTGACTTCAGCGTCGTTCAGCTTTTCAACCAAATGAATGGCAAGTTGCCCAAACTGGTAAGAAGACTCTAGATCATGACAGAGCGTATTGAGAATAGCGGAGTAATTGGAATATCCAAAAGCGGAGTGGGCACAATTGCCGTACTGAATCGAGAGTTGAACTTGTTTACAGGCAATTAGGGGAAGAATTTCAGGCTTGCCAATGAAGGAGGGCGCAAAAATGCTAGATAAAATAACAATTGCGGCGATTTTCTCTGGATTGGACATCAAAGGCAGGTCAATCAGTTCAGAGATATCTCGCTGCTCCCAAAGTGCTTTGGTTCCTTGCAGTTCCGCTTCAATGTCGTCAGGCGTCGGCGTCTCTGGAAACGTGATTTCAAGCAGTTGGAGCGCGTCCAAGGCAATTTGAATGGCCATAGCAGGTTTGCCTTTGGCCATTTGCGCCTGAATTTGAACGTCGGATATTTTTATTTTGGCTAAGAGCGTAATATCTTGCTGTAGAGCAGGCTCTGCCCAAGCATCCATTTGTGGGTAGTCTCCACAGAGAAATGCGGCTTTAATCCCCCCTTCGTACAATTTTAGGGCAAGCTCAGACTGTATTTGCCAGCAATTGGAGGGCAGAAGATCGATACCCGTTTTGAAATATTGTAGCGCTGGCTCATAGGCTACTGAGGCTTTCGCCTTACATCCTGCGAGCCAGTTAAGGTTGGCCAGCTGTGCCTTTTCATCGCTGTCGTGAACCAACTCAAGGGCGATGTTCCAGTGATTGACCACTTTGAAGGTTTGTTCTGCGCTGCTACTGGGTGAGAGTTTTGGCAGCAGCAGTTTCCCAATTTGATAGTGGGCGATCGTTCTCTCTCGTTCAGGAATCAGGCAGTAAGCGGCTTGTTGCACACGATCGTGTAAAAACCGATAGCCTGAGTTGGCCCCGTCCGTTGCGGTTGTCTCCTGTCCTTGGAAAAACTTGTAAACCTGACTGGTGGGTAGAATCAACCCTTCTTGCAAGGCTTTCCACAGACCTGCTGCGGCATCGCTCGGAGACTGTTGTGAGACAGTTGCCAGTGTATGCAAATCAAACTGGTTGCCAATGCAAGCGGCGAGGTTCAAAATCTGCTGCGTTGCTTCAGGTAATTTCTGCAACTGCAGGGCCATGAACTCGATCACATCATCACTGAGCGATCGCGCTTTCACCGCCGCAATGTCACATTCCCAGTGGCGATGATCCTGATTAAACGCAATCAACCCCTCTTCGTGTAACGCTTTGAGAAACTGCGTCGTAAAGAAAGGATTGCCTTGGGTCTTTTGGGCTATTAGTTCTGTCAGCGGTCGCGCCAGATGATTTGAGCAGTGCAAGGTATCGGCAACAAGCTGATTGGTATCTGCCAGCTTTAAGGGTGCCAGCGTGATGGTGTTCACGACGGCCTGGGCTTTTTGCAACTCCTCTACCGTCATCATGAAGGGATGGGCAGGTGAGACTTCATTGTCACGATACGCGCCTAACATCAGCAAATAGCCGCTGTCGTTCATCAGCAGTTTGATCAGCTGTAGCGATGCCAAATCAGCCCATTGCAGGTCATCTAGAAATATCACCAGCGGATGCGCTGCCGTGGTAAACACTGAGATAAACTTTTGAAATAGGCGGTTAAATCGATTCTGTGCGGCAGTCCCCGAGAGCTCGGTGGCGGGCGGCTGTTGGCCAATCACCTGCTCTAGCTCTGGAATGACCTCAATCAAGACTTGTCCATTCTCACCCAGTGCTTCCAGAATGTTGCGCTGCCATTGCTGCAGTTGAGTATCCGATTCAGAGAGCAATTGTCCCATCAAATCCCGCAGGGCTTGCACAAATGCCGAAAGGGGAATATTGCGGTTAAACTGATCAAATTTCCCTTTAATAAAATAGCCCCGCTGCCGAACAATCGGCTTGTGGACTTCGTTGACCACCGCTGTCTTACCAATTCCGGAAAATCCAGCAACCAGCATCAATTCAGTTGTCCCCGCTGCGACGCGTTCAAAGGCATCCAGTAAGGCTTGAACTTCCGATTGCCGACCGTAGAGCGTTTCGGGAATCAGAAAGCGATCGCTCAAATCGCACTGTCCCAACTCAAACGCTGGGATGTCACCGTTAGTTTTCCACTGGGTCAAACACTGTTCTAGATCGTGCTTTAGACCCGTTGCACTTTGGTAGCGATCCTCCGCATTTTTTGCCATTAGCTTAGAGACGATCGCCGCAACCATCCTTGGCACTGCTGAATTCAATTGATCCACGGGCAAAGGCAGCTGGGCAATATGGCAATGCACTAACTCCAACGGGTCTTCCGACTCAAAGGGGAGTTTGCCACTCAACAATTGATAAAGCGTTACCCCCAAGCTGTAAAAATCTGTGCGGTAGTCAATCCCCCGATTCATCCGTCCGGTTTGTTCAGGAGCCAGATAAGCCAGTGTCCCTTCTAGGGTATGAGCGCTTTGGATTGCTTGAGTTTCCTTAGGCAATAAAGACGCAATGCTAAAGTCGATCAGCTTGACTTGGTTTGACTCTGGTCGAATCAGAATATTGGCGGGTTTGATATCTTTATGGATTACCCGATTCTGACCCAGATTATGCAGAATCTCCGACAGTTGCAGGGCGATCGCCAGAACGTCTACCAGGGTTAATGACTGCTGTTTCAGGTAGGCACTTAACGCCATGCCATCCCAATCTTCCATTACTAGGGCATAGCCGCTGCCCCAGGCTTCTAGACCCAAGGGGGGGATCATTCCTGAAATAGGCAGATTTTTTGCGATCGCATACTGGTTGCGAAATTGCACTAATTCATCAAAGCTTGGATAATCTTCTCGCAGCACCTTAATCACCACAGACCGCTGGGTTGCCGTCTGCACTGCTCGATAGACTGCGGTACGACTCCCTAAATAGAGTTGCTCTGTGAGCCTGTAACCAGCAATTTTCGGGAATTCCTGAGCGGGTATGGATGCTGAGATTGCCATCTTTTTGTCCAGAAGGTGTGCCCTACATATAGGTAAAATACCTCCATAGGTTTCCCTCAAGATTGGGCGATAGACCAACGACTGGTCAGCCGACCTACAGCGCTACAGTTCCACAGAGCACCTAAGCCGTACAACGATTTGCTCAGCGGCTTGGAATTTTGGACTGAATGAATTTTTCACCCGATCCAGACTTAGATTTTCGCGCGGCTCACCACCTTGACGCAGCCAAGTCCGCTTCAGCTTGGGTTAGGTGCCCTACTCTCAATACGATTCGAAAATGTTCTCAATTATTTTAATAGCCTTTCCTATCCCATCTTCATTTCTAATTCTTTGACCAATTGAATCTGCTTTCTCTCGAATAGAAGAATTTCCTACCGCTTCTTCGATGGCACTAACTAATTTATCAACAGTCAGTTTCTTTTGGGGAATTGGTTTTGGGCCAGCTCCAAGTGAATGAACTCTCGCACCCCATAATGGTTGGTCAATCAAGAATGGACATATTACCGATGGTTTTCCTGCTCTCAACCCCGCTGCCGTCGTTCCTGCACCGCCATGATGCACAACTGCGGCAACTTGTGAAAATAACCAGTCATGCGGAGCTTTCTCGATTTTATAGATTGTTTCTGGTAAATCATCAACAGATAATCCACCCCATCCTGTCGCAATTATGCCGCGGACTTTGGCTTTCTGTAAGGCTTCCACAATAATTTCGGTCATTTGTTCCGGCTTCCGTCCGGCCATGCTTCCAAATCCAACGTAAACGGGGGGGCACCTGCTTTGATGAAGGATTCCAGTGCTTCTGGTTTTACCCAGTCTTCACCTTGATCTAAAAACCAATAACCGGTAACAAATGCGGTTTCTGGCCAATCCTGTGGCCGTGGCCACACACTCTCGCTATGCCCATGTAGAACTGGTATTGGACTACCATCTGCCATCTGAATTGGTGTAGTTGATTTAGGATACTTTCCTATTCCCAACACATCTTGACGAAATTCGTTCACCACATCATCATATTGATGATACCCCTTATGCAATAAGGAATACGACAGCCTATTGAATCCTCCCCCAAGTTTTAAGTCAGGAAAACCAACCGCAACAAACTCTCTGGTAGGTACGATTGCCGGAACCGGAATTGCAAGGATTGCTGGAATACCTAATTTTTCTGCAATATGTGATCCCGCAAGTGCTTTCTGATGGAAAATGATGATGTCTGGTTCTGTTGCCTGGGCTGCGATCCATGCATCATTGAACATTTCCCGATTGAGAGCTTTGGCATCTTTCATCAAAGCCACCATAGTTTTAATCAAACCAAAGATGTTGTTCCCGCTCTCCATTGCTTCCCGACCGGCCTCTGAATCCACCAACTTCATGAAATCATCATTCATGTATCCATAATTCAAACCATGATCGGTTATGAATGATTCAAAACTGGAACAGGTGCACACTGTGACAGAATGTCCTGCTTTTCTCAATCCTTTTCCCAAAGCGACATAAGGTTGAACATCCCCTCGCGAACCAGCTGTTATGATGAATATATTCATAAATGATTCCCTTTAAATATTTTTAGTCTTTTCGAACTACTAATTCTCATTTTTTCTATAGTCGATTTCCCACTTTTCCAATTTTTCAGGCACCTAACGGCCTGCGCTTCACCGGACGGCGGCAGAGTTTGCGGCACACATAATAGTGTATACTGCCGTTCCGTGTGCAAGCGCTTGTTAGGCTTCTTTCGGCTATCGGCTTGATTTGATCTTAATATTTTGTTCTTTGATTGCCACCTTTAAAGTTTTTTCCTGCTCCTTATTGCTATGCTTCACTGCTAGTGAATAAACTTTATTGCAAAATGACATATAGCTATCTCTTTTTATCAAAGGCATCACTATTTTTGTATATTCCTCTGGTGTTTTAACTTCAGCTAATGATGAGATATAAGCATTCAAAAATTCCTGCTCATTACCAGGAATCATCCAACTCCCATACTCATCAGCAAAGATAATTTCTTCACCATCTTCCATTTTTGCAATCAGTTCGTAGAGAATCTTGAATGATTCCACAGCAGATTCATGTTCTTTCTGTTTTGTCAACTGAGTGCTAGATTGTAAAAGATCGCCTAGCTTCTCAAACCATTCTTCTGTTTCTTCAGGAATATGAGAAAAGTTCTTTGAATTAATATCAAAGGGCGCATAGTATACCCTGGCTATTGAGTCTTTATAGAAATTTTCTGATTCCTTTTTAATGTCCTGCGCTATGGTTCTTGATGGCTTAGACTCCTTCATTAGAACGCCAAAAATATGGCGTCTTTGTTGGGTATTCGTTTCGTAATATGCCGAGTATAACAACTCAAACAAAGTTGCTTTAGTTTGTCGCTTTAGTACTTTAAACAGTGCATCTTCATCCATATTAATATCAATTCTGCCGGGTAAGAAAATACTGGTTATTCAAAAACTTCAACTGAAATTCAAGGGGGTAGAGGGCTAACTATTAATTATCCTCCAGAATGAAGGATAATATCTAACGCAGAACGTTATCTGTCATTTTGCAGGATAATATCCTAATTTAGAAATTATTCGTTACTTCGTAGGACACCTGCATATTCAATGTTGGAGCTGCTGGATAACATCTGTCGCATTGGCTGCTTGACTTTCAAATCTGGCTGATTTATCTTCAGTCAAATGCCGGTACTCGCCGGTGTTTGTTCAGAACTCAATACTTGGCACTTGCGACAGGTGCTGGAACCACCCGCCGCAAGCTACTCCCCCAAACTGACAAGGCAGTTCGGAGGCATGGGTGCTATTTTTGCACCAAGCCGCCCGTTATGCACGTTTTGCGGGGCGGCTAAGTGTTGCGTTCTGGTCTGTGGCCGCGGCGCGGCGGTGAAGTGGTGAATGGTGAAGTGGTGAAATGGTGTGCGGGGCTTGGGTAGTACTGGGTTCTGAGACCTTTCGCGACGAAGCATTTTCTGATTCTTGACTTGCGCGGCGGCCAAATCCACTACATGAGGCCAGAGCCAACATGTCTACTAACACCCTATCGGGCGCAAAGGCGTCCACCGCTCCGTCTGCTCAGCCGCAGTTTCGCCTGCCCCTACCCGTCACCCAGCCCGAAACCGTGCGCCACATGGTGTTTGGCAGCCCCGACGCCGTTAAGCTCACCATTCAAGACCTGCACCGCAGACGCTATGCCGAACCCAACGATTGGAGCAAGCTGCTGCCCACCGGCAGGCCCAACGAAGTCATGGTCATTTTAACCCGTCGCATTCGGGTTGAGTAAGCACAAAAGCAGGGGCCGCTGTGCAGCAGCGGCCCCCTTAAGGTCTCAGTTCCCCCCAGCACAAAGATCAAGCCGTCGTGGGGGGGATATCTTTACCCACGTAACCGGCGATCGCTATGCCTGAATAACAAAGTCATCAGCCCCTAATGTCGGCGCACCGTCAACGGTGGCAAAGTGAGCCCCGCTGCCAAAGCCCGCTTCAGCACCGTTCGCGTTGTAGTACAGGTTGCCAGTACCCGCACCATAGACAATCTTGGCATTGCTGAGCGCCGCCTCTTCCACGCTGTTGACGACGGCAAACTCACTGTCCGACAGTGTTCCACCCACTGCACTGGTCAGCTGAGCAAAGACGGTGGCATCCAGCACAATGCTGTCGATCGCCTCGAAGTTTTGGATTTGATTCATGCCAATATCCGCCGCGTTAAAGGCCGCACCGGTATCGAAGCCAAAAAAGTCGGCACCGTCCCCACCGATGAGAATATCGCTCCCGGCCCCGCCAATGAGCAGGTCGGCCCCGTTGCCGCCAATGAGAATATCGTCACCAGCGCCCCCGATGAGAATATCATCCCCGTCGCCGCCATCCGCCGTCACTGGCGTCAATGTACCACTCGCGTTCAAAAAGTCGTTGCCATCCCCCCCTGAGAAGATAACAGACTGCACTGCGCTGCCGGTCAGATCCCCAATCGTAAATGAATCGTCACCGCCCTGACCGTTGACCTCAAACTGTTCAATACCTTCATTCGTCAGCGTAAAGGGGCCAAGGTTAATCCGATTGAAAATCGCCTGGCCGTCCACCTGATTCAGGTCAAACTCGTCGCCAGCACCATCTGCGCCGTTAACTTGAGTCACATCAAACCCATTACCACCGTCAATAAAGTCACTGCCATCACCGTTGTTCCAAATGAAACGGTCATCGCCATCTCCTAGATCGGCGGTATCGCTCCCTCGCTGGCCCACGACAATGTCATCCCCATCCCCAGCGAAAAAGGTATCATCGGCAGCACCGCCTAGCAGCAGGTCATCGCCGTCACCGCCAAAGGCCTCAATCGTCGTAGAGCTTTCACGGGCATCCAACACATCGTTGCCTTCGCCGCCCGAAAAGATAACTGACTCGACAGCACTGCCCGTCAGATCGCCCACCGTCAGAGAGTCGTCGCCGCCCTGGCCGTTGATTTCAAACTGTTCAATACCTTCATTCGTCAGCGTAAAGGGGCCAAGGTTAATGCGGTTGAAAATCGCCTGGCCATTCACCTGACTCAGGTCAAACTCGTCGCCAGCACCGTCTGCGCCGTTAACTTGAGTCACATCAAACCCATTACCACCGTCAATAAAGTCACTGCCATCGCCGTTGTTCCAAATGAAACGGTCATCGCCATCCCCCAGGTCAGCGGTATCGCTCCCTCGCTGACCCACGACAACGTCATCCCCAGCCCCGGCGAAAAAGGTATCATCGGCAGCACCGCCTAGCAGCAGGTCATCGCCATCGCCGCCAAAGGCCTCAATCGTCGTGGAGCTTTCACGGGCATCCAACACATCATTGCCCTCACCGCCCGAGAAGATCACCTTTTTAACATCGCTGTTAGCAAGATCGCCAACCGTTAAAGAGTCATCACCGCCCTGGCCATTAATTTCAAACTGCTCAATATCTTCGTTAGTCAGGGTAAACTGGCCGAGATTGAGGCGATTAAAAATTGCCTGTCCTTTCTCTTCTCTCAAGTCAAACTGATCGCCAGGGCCATCGGCACCGTTGACTTCGGTCGTGTCATAGCCTCTGCCGCCATTGATGAAGTCACTGCCATCACCGTTATTCCAAATAAAGCGGTCAGTGCCCGACCCTAAAAACGCAACGTCATTGCCGGTCTGGCCCACAACCGTATCATCCCCTTTCCCGGCAAAGACAACATCGGTTCCAGCACCGCCCAAAATAGTGTCATCCCCCTTGCCACCCAAAAAGATATCGTCCTGATCGCCACCTTGAAGCTGGTCGTCCTTCTTACCGCCAATAAAGATGTCGCCTAGCTCCTCAATTTCAGGTGCATCTTTAAACAACGCGCTCACGACCTGATTAACGAAAAAGGTTAGAAAAGTGTTCATTGGGATTCTCCTACAGTGCAGATAAAC
Source organism: Cyanobacteria bacterium J06648_16 (assembly GCA_039817185.1). Taxonomy (GTDB): domain Bacteria; phylum Cyanobacteriota; class Cyanobacteriia; order Phormidesmidales; family Phormidesmidaceae; genus CAWUKV01. The sequence goes on from JBCBWI010000006.1 coordinate 36,796, forward strand.
AAAACGAATTTTCCCGAAAAAACAGCATTCTCAAACGACCTGACCCAGGAGCCAAGGTGCTTACGACAAATGTTTTTAACGAGAAAAGGGCTTAAAAACAGATATGCAGTGACTGCCCTACAGCAAGCTCAGCAGCGAAGCCGAAGAAGTGCAGTATTAAACCTTAACCACGTCCAGATCCGGTGTTTTGCCACAGGGGAAATTCAAGTTTTCAAGCTGGACGTGGTTTAGCATTCAGTTATTGATACGAATGATGGTCGATGTTGGATGAGATGATTTTTGAGAATCTTTTAGACAAATCACATCCTAAACAAAAAACTCTCACGATCACGCCAGTCATGGCGCAACAGAGGCATCGACTCAACCTCGCATCAACAACTATTTATCTGTTTGACTATCAATACGGATGACGCTAGGGATTGGATGATATTTTTTTGATTTTTCTTGAAACCCTTTGCCGGAGCCAGATTTATATGGTGGCTGCCACGATAGGGCCAGTGGGCTGGGCGGGGACGTCCGTAGACTCAACCGTGACGATGACGTCTTTTACCCAGGGTCTCGATTGATACACGGGCGGCATATCTAAGGTGGCAAAGACGGCACCATCCTGCCCCGTGCGAAAATCCCCGCAGGGAACGTATTCCCCCTGGTGCAGAACCCAGAGCGCATAGGTCTGATCGGTCGATAAGGGTGCCAGGTTTTCAAATGCGATCGCAGCCCTCAACCCGTCCGTATCCACAATCATGCTGCCAAACGCAGTCGTAGCATTATCAGTCCCGGCAAAATCATAAAAACGGGTGGCAGGCTGCTGCAAAATTAGCTGCGCTTGCTGGGCGGGCGTAGCCGCGAGCAGATCCTGTCTTAGCTGCTGATTGGCTAATCGTAGGCGATAGTTATTCGCCCCCAGGGCCAACGACAGCACCGTTGCCCCCGCCGCCAACGCCGCCAACACCCACGTCAGGGTTGACCGCTGGGGCTGGGGCACAGGCGTCTCAACCGCCGCGAAAACACTATCGCGTAAACGGCTCGGGGGCTCCATCATCGGCAGCTCATCGAGCATTAGACCAACCGTTTTCTCAAAACGGTTCACCTCTGACCTCAGCTCAGAATTTTTGACCACTAATCGAGCAAATTCATCAGCCTCTTCAGCTGAGAGGTTGCCCGTCACATAGTCAGCAGCCAATTCATCTAATTTGCGTTCAGAATCCATAGGACAGAAGGATGGGGTCAGTCATCGGGACATCGTAAAGAACGACTTAATCGGCCAAATCTTGGAGCGATCCTTTCAGCTTGAGCAAACCTTGGCGTATACGCGACTTGACAGTCCCTAAAGGAATATTCGTGTGACTAGCAATTTCGGATTGACTAAATCCATGATAATAAGCCAGCCACAGTACCTCTCGCTGATTTTCAGGCAACGCCTTTAGGGCCTCACGCACCCGTTGGGAGCGCTCTCCCAGAGATGCCTGCGCTTCGGGTAGTGAAAACGGCTCCACCGGGGGGTTCTGAGACACTAACCCTTTAAGAATTCGTCGCCGGTTACTGCGAGCCCGCACCCGATCAATCGCCCGATTTCGGGTCACCGTGCTTAAAAATCGACTAAGGGAACTGCGGGACGGATCGTAGGTTTGCTTTTGCCAGAGATTGAGAAAAATTTCTTGGGTCAAATCTTCAGCTTCGGGTCCTCTGTTCAAGACCCTAAATGCAATGGTGTAAACCAACCGTGAGTAGCGATCGTACAAAATCGCTAATGCAGCCTTATTCCCCTGCCTCAGGGATAAAATTAGCGCTTCATCCGTTTCCTCTCCCCAATCTGAAACTGGACGCTTAGAACCTTCAGAAGGCATAGGCTCAAAACCCATAAAAAGGTAGCTAGACGGATGTACACAGTACAAATACTGAAATCTACCTGACTTGGATGTGATTCAAGCCTATCAGGTTGAAAAACTTTACGGTAGTTTCTAGCCACGTACAGGTCGGTCTCATTCACAAGACCCCACAGCCCTCCCCCATATTTGGCAAGAGCAGGAGTCACAGACTTGCTCCACACCGATGTAATGCCTCAGCCCAATAGTCAAAAAATTCGAGAATATGACGCTACGCCAAACCCGATGACCATCGCAAGCTGCTGCCTACAGGCAGACCCAACGAAGTCATGGTCATTGTGACCCGTCGGGGCACATCTCCTCTAACGGGCACTGACGGCATTTTGGAGACTGTCCCTTACAAATCTGTTTACCAAACGGCATCAGTAGCTTGTTGGTCTCTATCCAATACTTCTCTGGCAATTTCTCTTCAAGTGCTTTTGTTGTTTTTTCCGGTGTTTTCGTTTCCACATAGCCCCAGCGGTTCATCACCCGATGCACGTGAATGTCGACACTGATTTAGGGCTGGTTACAGGCAATGCCCAGGGCTAAATGGGCACATTTGGGACCAACGCCGTTGAAGCTCAGTATCAGTTCGGCCTTGCAGGGCAGTTCGCCGCCGTGTTCTGCTACCAGCTGCGTGGCAATGGCGTGAATTTGTTCGGCTTTACGCTCGGCGAAGGTGCTGTCTTTGATCAGCGCTAAGATATCGGCCACCGATAGTTCGCTCATGGCCTGAGGTGTGTTGGCTTGGGCAAACAGCTTTCGAGAGACCGGCAGGCTCACCTCATCATAGGTACGAATAGAAATCATGCATGAAATCAGCTGTTCGAAGGGCGAGGTGTAGCCTTCCTCTGCCAGCTGAAACATCGCTGCCCGCGGTTAGGCTTTCATGTGTTCACGCAGACGTGTGTAGGCAGTATCGACATCAAACGTCGAGGGCATGGCGGCAGTGAGTCCGGTAGGGTACAGCCTGACCTTGTCGTTTAGTCGCCGGGGTTTTTACTACAGCAGGGCATAAAAGCGGTCTAATCTGAGCGACCCATCAAACAGCAAAAACGGGACCCGACTGGCGAATCCCGTTTTCAAAGTGTTGCGTTCGGCCAATGTGACTTAGCCGATGTCGCTACATCGTAATTTCAGCTGCCTGAACGCGCTCGACCTGCTTCTTCTTGAGCACCAGGAAGATTTGGGTCATGGCGACGCCGCCAAGGAAAACCAGCAGACCCTTAATCCGGCCAGGGCTCTGAAGTACGATTTCGGTATCCATTTGACCAAAGCCGCCCACGTTGGGGTTGGTGGTCAGCGGCGTACCGGCATCAACCGAGTCGCCTTCGGAGACGATCAGCTCGGGACCGAGGGGAATGCTGTCAGTGACGGTGCCGTCGTCAGCCTGGATGGTGACGGCATAGCCTGCGTCCGTCTTGGCGATGGCTTGGATGGTGCCGCCCTTAGAAGCGTTGTACACCGTATTATTTGAAGCCTGGCCGGTGGGGTACACCTGACCACGACCGCGATTGCCGCCAACATGGATCTGGTACTTGCCAAAGTTGACGTTTTTGTCGGTGGCGGGGTCGGGAGACAGCACGGGGAAGACGATTTCCTGGTACTGCTCACCGGGCAGAGGGCCGACCAGCAGAATATTGTCCTGCTCTTCGCTGTAGGGCATAAAGTAGGTGCTGCCCACTTCTTCTGCGATTTCTTCGGGGATGCGGTCGGCAGGGGCCAGCTTGAAGCCCTCGGGTAGCATCATCACTGCACCGACGTTCAGACCGGCTTTGCTGCCGTCACCCAGCACCTGCTGGCTGTCGAGGTCGTAGGGGATTTTGACGGTGGCCTTAAAGACGGTGTCGGGTAGAACGGCCTGGGGCACTTCTACCTGGGTGGGCTTGGCGGCCAGGTGGCAGTTGGCACAGACGATGCGGCCAGTTGCCTCGCGGGGGGTTTCGTAGTTTTCTTGAGCCCAGAAGGGATAGGCATGGGCGGACTGGGGTAGGAGCCAGGCGCTGGTCAGCAGTAAGGAGAAGGTTGCGATCGCAACCCCCAATCCCCGCATCAGGCCCTGCAGCAGCTTACCGGCGGTCAGCCGAGAGAGAGAGAGTTTCATCCGTCAGTCGTTAGTTGAGGTCGTCAGTGTAAAAGATCTAATCGGTCAAACCTAAGCCCACCAGGGCGCTTCGTCGGTGCGGAAGTCGGTTTCGGTCCACTCGCTGAGGACGACGTTGCCATCTTCGTTGGTATCGGCATGGGCTAGCGCCAGAGACAGAGGGGCCGGACCGCGCACGACTTTACCCGTGGCATCGTACTGAGAACCGTGGCAGGGGCACATGAACTTGTTTTCGCTCGCGTTCCAAGGAACGACGCAGCCCAGGTGCGTGCAGACTGAGTTGATACCGTAGCTGCCGATGGCCTGATCGTCGGTTACAACCAGATAGGTGGGGTCGCCCTTCAGTCCCTGGACAAGGACGCGATCGCCCGCTGCGTGCTCAGTTAGAAACTCGCTGGCTTTCACATCATTGCCCAGCTCATTTTTGGCAGTGGTACCGCCGCCGGCTGCGCCGCTGGAGGCCGGTAAAAAATACTTAACGACAGGGTAGAGCGCGCCAACCACCGTACCCGTTGCGGTCCCGAAGGTCAGCAGGTTCATAAACTGACGACGACCCAGATCGGGTACATCGGCGGATCCAGAAGAAGCTTGAGCCATAATTGCCAGACGTTGAAAATGTAATACAGATATTTAAGGGGACTGCCGGTGGACATCGCAATCGACCGAGAACCTTGCCTAGCAAGGCTCAGAGCCGTCAACGCGGTTCTGTCACAGAAATTAGCAGCTTCCTACATGTATTATTACATTCCTCTGTCGTTGGTCTGATGCGATCGCCCACCGTGCCTAGCTAAGCTCGCTGCCTATCAAAGGGAATCCCCGGCTGGGTTAAGCCGAGTGTGAATTAGCTTAAAAACTGGAAGTTCCTTCATAGAAAGGACTTCAGTGATTTATGCTGAGCCACTCACGATCAGAAGCTGATTTGAAAGACCTTCTCTGCGTGCGCTGTCAGCAGGGAATTTTACCGTCGCAGAAGCGTAAATAAATGTAAACTCAAACTGAGACGGACCTTCACTGCAAGCTGCCATGACTGCCGAGGATCTGCAAACGCTGCTCATCGAAAAGTGGGGCTACTCCTACGATGTCCAGATTCGTAAAACGCCGACGAAATTATTTTTCCAGGTAATGTGGCGCTATCAGGAGCAGGCCTCGTTTCCGATGAGCGAGGCCGAGTATCTAGAACATCTGACCGATGTGGTTGCTTACCTTGAAGGGGTCGGTAGCCTGAGTCAGATTGCAACGGCGATTCGAGAAACGAAGGAAAAGCCTCGCTTGGGTAAAGCCGTCAGCATTCCGATTGAGCTGGGTGGTCGCGCCTCGGAATGGCTGATTGATTGATGATAGATGGGTGTTGATTGATTGCCTGCATTGTGGCATGCCCTGAGCAAAGCAACGGCTGTCTGTATTGGAGACCGTGCTGCTGCCCATGCATGGAGCTGACGCCCGCCTAAGATCGCATCTAAGCGCTTATCGATAGCGCTTGTCTATGTATTTTACGGCTTCAATAAAATTGACTCTCTGGCATCGGCTTAATTGATTATTCTGGTAGTGATGCATCTCCAGATACAGACATTTGCCTGTTGGCTTCTACAATCATCCTGTCTGTTGTTACAGTCGCCTCTGAGGCATCTGTCTACGGTTCATTGACAGCCATTCCTGACCGTCGCCTTTACTCCGTACCCGCTGAACTGATCAAAATCGTTCTGCACGCGTTGAATCATTAAATTCTGTTTTAGGTCGCTTTTGCGTTGCCGAGTCAGCTTCAGTTAATCGCTGTTTCTGGGTTGGCAACATTTTTAATATCCGTCTTGAATATCTGACTGCCTGTCGCAGTGCTGCTTAGTAGCTTGTAAACCGATTAATCAAAACCGATTTGTCCTCTATCGCCTAGCCTCCAAACCGAGGTTTTCCGTGGCGTATTTGCTTACCCGGGTGCTGTTAGTATCCCTTGTTATAACCCCACTGATGCTCTGAGGCTCTGCTGTGATTCAATCTGCGCCCTTACCAATCAAGACGTCTCTGCCTCGACTGCAGGACAATAGCCGACTCAAGCTGTTTGCGGGGTCGTCTAACCTGGTGCTCACGAACGAAGTGGCTCGGTACCTCGGTATTGAGATTGGCCCAATGGTTCGTAAACAGTTTGCTGATGGCGAGCTGTACGTTCAAATTCAAGAGTCGATTCGGGGCTGCGATGTTTACCTGATGCAGCCGACCTGCTACCCGGTCAACGATCACCTGGTTGAGCTGCTAGTCATGGTCGATGCCTGCCGTCGCGCATCGGCTCGACAGATTACGGCGGTGCTGCCCTATTACGGCTACGCTCGGGCCGATCGCAAAACGGCGGGCCGTGAGTCGATTACTGCCAAGCTAGTTGCCAATCTGCTGACTAAAGCCGGTGTCAATCGGGTCCTGGCGATGGATCTGCACTCGGCGCAGATCCAGGGCTACTTCGACATTCCCTGCGATCATATCTACGGTTCGCCGGTGCTGGTGAACTATCTGGCGCGTAAGAATATTGACGACTTGGTAGTGGTTTCGCCGGACGTGGGCGGCGTGGCGCGGGCGCGGGCGATTGCCAAAAAGCTCAACGATGCGCCCCTAGCGATTATTGATAAGCGACGTCAGGCCCATAATGTGGCCGAGGTGATGAACCTGATTGGCGATGTCAAAGATAAGGCCGCCGTGCTGGTGGACGACATGATCGATACCGCTGGGACGATCTGCGAGGGCGCCCGACTGCTGCGCTCTGAAGGGGCCCGTGAGGTCTATGCCTGTGCGACCCATGCCGTATTTTCTGGTCCGGCTACCGAGCGACTATCGAGTGGGCTATTTGAAGAGGTGATCGTGACCAACACGATTCCCCTTCCAGACGAGAAGCGGTTTGACCAACTGGTGACGCTCTCCGTGGCGAATCTGCTAGGTGAAGCGATTTCGCGCATTCACGAGGAAAGCTCAGTGAGCAGTATGTTTCGCTAGCAGTTTTAGCTGAGGCGTTCCAAGGTTCTGCAACGAGCGCCGCCTAAAAAACGGCCGATCTTCAGCTGAAATTGAGTACTGGCCGGGGTAGTTTGCCATTCAGTCTGGTTGCGATCGCACTGATAAACCTCGCCACTTTCTGGGTCCCTCAGCTGCAGCCTGTAGGTTTCTTTCCGCCGTCCCGGCCGCTCGCAGCCGAGTCGTGTACTGGCGCAGGTTTGAGCATTGACGGTGGGCCAACGGGGCGTATCGGCTAGACCATTTCCCCTGGCCGTGACCCAACGACTATGTTCCCAGGCATTGGTTCGGTACGTACAGTAATCGCCGTAGACCGGTTCTTCCCGATAGTCAGTGGTACAGTAGCTCTCTTCCCGAAAAGTGCCGTCACCCTGGTCAACCTGGCGGGTACTACAGGTTTCGCCATCGGCGATACGGTTGGTGCTGCGTTGCTTGCGGCTGCAGCTGACGTTGTAGGCACCGCTGGGCAGGCTATCGTCCCAATCGCTGCCCGATCGAGATTGGTAAGACTCAATCGCAATATTGCGCTGCCAGGTATGCCCGGTCACCTCGACGGTGATGGGCGTGCTCAGAGACAGCAGCCAAATAGGCAAGCTGGCGAGCCCAATCATTGAGCCGAGTCCGACACCTGCTATAGCCAACGTTTTGCGGTTGACAGGTTGACGGATAAACCGCTGGACATGGACCGTCGGGCCTGAGCGCTGTAACCCCATTCGTTTGCGCTGGGCCTGCTCCCGCCGCTGCTCCAGCTCTTTTTGGGCCTGCTGCAGCGCTTTTAGGTTTTGCGTTTCGAAGTTCTCCCCTTCGCCCTTGCTGCGGGAAGGGACCGTTTGGGCGGTCTCTGCACCTTCCATTGGGGCACCACAGCGAATGCAGAAATTGTTACCGGCTGGGTTCACCGAGTCACAGGCGGGGCAGAGCTGGTCTTTTCCCTTAAAGGTGTGGTGCTGGACCGCAACCTTGTCAGCGTCAGAGGGGAAGTAGCGCCACGACGGATCCTGCGCGGCGCCGCACTGGGTACAGGTGCGGTGGGTTTTGGCCAGTAGCTTTGGCTGACCGCAAAATTTGCAGTCCCAGAGCATTTCGTAAACTTTAGCCATGACTGCAGCTAGAAATTTTCCTATATCAAGCTTTTCCGTTGCATCCCTAAGGTGCCCGGTAGAAGATGGAAGAAGCGATTCAACTGGAGGGAGTATGGGACGGGCTACCGATTCAGCCATTGAGGTCAAGGCGTTGGGTGCGATCGCAATCACCCCTGAAAACTTTGCCCCCTTTGGTCAGGTGATTTTCCCCAGCGGCGATGGCAATCCCTTTGGCCCCGACGATGCCCAGCTCAAGCTCGACGGCGGGATTCCCCGGTTCTACATTATGCAGCTGACGACCAGGGGCACCGAATTCGATCGCATCACCCGCCACCAAGCCTGCACCCAATGTCTGGGCGCGCTAGAAGGTCGCGACTGGCTGATGGCGGTCGCTCCGCCGGGGGGCGCACCAATGCCCGACCCCAATGAGATTCGGGCCTTCCACATTCCCGGCAACTGCTTCATTAAGCTGCACGTGGGCACCTGGCACGCAGGCCCTTACTTTGAGGGTGACCCGATCAGCTTTTACAACCTGGAGCTGAGCGACACGAATATTGTGGACCACGACACCTGCAACCTGGCCCAGAACCATGGGCTAAGATTCAGAATGAGTATATAGGCCGGTCTGATGCAACCGTCTTTGGTTGAGAGCATTATTCAACAGGTTCAACAACTGACAGCGGATGAACAGCTACGCTTAGCGAAACATATCGAATGGCTCGCAACCCATCCCAAGCCCACGAACAAGGTAGGTAGTCGCCTCGAAGATGTAATGCAATACCGGCAAGACATCGTGGGGATAGCAGAAAAACACGGAGCCAAGAACGTCCGAATTATTGGTTCAATCGCTAGAAACGAAGCCAGGATAGACAGCGATATTGATTTTCTGGTGGATATTGGCGAAAAAACCAGTCCGTGGTTTCCGGTGGGTCTGATTCGTGACCTGTCAGCACTACTTGGCCGTCGGGTTGATATTGTGATCACTGGAACTGTCCCTACCGAACTACGGCAGAAAATCCTACAGGATGCTGTATCGCTATGAGAGACGATAGCGTCTACCTAGCTCATATTCTCGATTGCCTGGGTCAAATCGATGAGTACACTTGCAGCGGGAAAAAGGCGTTCATGACGACTCGACTCCTACAAGATGGCGTCATCAGAAATTTTGAAATTATCAGGGCGGTAGAGCAAGCTGACTCGTCGCTCAAAACAAAGATAGAAAGCGTATTAGCGACGCTGCGAACGTAGCGTTACAGCACCGACACACAGTTTCAGTGCTCCTGTATTCTAGTCACGGAAAGATGCATACGTTAGGAAAACCAATGGCCAAATTTGTACTGTGGGGCAGCTACTGCGAAAATGCGCTGGAAAGGCGTACACCTCACCGGGAAGCGCATCTAAAGGGGCTGCAGGATCAAAAAGACAAGGGCATCCTCACTAGCCTGGGGCCGACAACGGACAACAAGAAGGTCTTTGGCACCTATCAGGCCGATAGCGCAGCAGCAGTGCGCGAGCTGATCGAAGGCGACCCCTACTGGCAAAACGGCATCTGGACCGAATTTGAAATTTACGAATGGAATCAGGTGTTCTAGGGGCACACCCTGTCGTGCCCTATCGGCCGCCTGTTGTGCCCTATCGGCAGAAACTACCCCACCCCACCCAATAGCGGATACCCAATCAGGCCGATCACGGCCCCGACCAGAATCAGCTTCCAGGCGATAATGCGGAATCGGATGATGGCAACTAGCGCCGCTACGCCAATAACGATGGCTAGAACGGATAGCGGCACCGTTTCTCGCAGAAACGCAGTCTGACCCAGGGGGATAGCCGCCGCTGCGATCGCACCTAGCACGGCCGGTTTTACCCCCTGTAAAAATGCCTTGATCCACACATTTTGTCGGAGCCTCAGCAGCAGCGGTGCAGCCAGCATGATGAACAAAAACGACGGCGTAAAGATGCCCACTGCTGAGACCAGCGCTCCCGCGACCCCCGCCACTTTGTAGCCCACAAAGGCTGAAGTGAGTACCACCGGACCCGGACTCAGCTGCCCAATGGCGACCCCGTCGATAAACTCACTCAGGGTCAGCCAATGTAGCTTTTCGACCACCTCAAACTCCAGCAGGGGAATAATGACTAACCCGCCACCAAAGATCGACGTGCCGGTTTTGAGAAAGTAGAGAAACAGCGGACCTAAATATTCACCAAAGCGCTCGGTCCCCCAGAAGCTGGCCCGAGAAAGGACCTCCACCGGATTCGCTGTAGCCGTCTGCGCTAGCAGCATCCCTAACCCCAACCCGCTGCTGAGTCGCTTGCCATAGATCAGCAGGCCAGCGATACCGAAGAGAATGAAAAGGAGTAGTGTGCTGAGCTGGGTGGTCAGGCTCAGGACGAATGCGAGAATTGCGATCGCAACCCCTACCCAGTCTTTGACCGACTTTTTGCCCAGCTTCCAGCAAAAGCCAAGAATGATGGCCACCATCACCGGCTGCAGGCCAAAAAACAGTGCCGTCAGCTGAGGCAGTTGGGCAAACCGAAAGTACACCCAGGCCAGCAGCACTACGATCAAAAAGGCCGGTGCGATAAAGGCGATGCCAGATACCAGCGCCCCAATCCACCCGGCTCGTACATAGCCGATGTAAATGCCCAGCTGTGTCGAGGCTGGACCGGGCAGCATTTCACAGACTGCCAGCCCATCTGTGAGCTGGTCTTGACTGAGCCAACCCCGCCGCGTTACTGCCTCATCGTTCATCATGGCGATGTGGGCCTGAGGGCCGCCAAACCCGATGCAGCCCAGCTTCAAAAACAGCTTTGCTAGCGTAAGCAAGCGCTCTGGCAAGGGCGTCCGGGGCTGACTAGGGAGCGTTACCTGAGCATCGGGGGGGTGAGTCATGATATCTCATCTGCTATGTAGCGTTAGCCTAAATCAGTCAGATAAAGCCAGCATTAACCCATCGGGTTATTCCGTTTCAGGTTATTCCGTTACTTGGGGGGGGCGAGGTCGGCAAAATCGGTGATGTTGTTTCGTCTGCGATCGCAGGACTCGTTTCCAGGGGTAAGGGCTGCAGCCCATTTCACTTGAATAGATTGTAATCTATCAAAAAGCGGAGTACTATTAGAAAACACCCGATTTTTGCATCGTTTCTGCATAGGCAAATGCTCTATGAGTGGCAGCTGTGGTCTTGGCCTGGTTGCGAGTCACCTGAGTGCGCTACCAGGCGTACTCGGTATCCTTGGCAGTGTGGCGATAACCCTGCATCTGTTGATGTGAGCCTTTCGAGCATTTGTGCCCAACCTCATCACTCCTGCGCCGTTGCTACCTGAGGGTTAGCTAGCTGCGATCGCCTTTTGCATAGCTCCGCTTACCGCAACCGCTCCGCTTAATCCGCACTGTACTGAACCGCTACTGGAAGAGGACTTTTCCATTGATTCATGCCACTCTGCATCAGCTCAAAGTTTTCGAAGCCACGGCCCGTCACGGTAGCTTTACCCGCGCCGCTGAGGAGTTATATCTGACCCAGCCGACCGTTTCCATTCAGGTTAAGCAGTTGACCAAAGCCGTTGGACTGCCGCTGTTTGAGCAAATTGGCAAGCGGCTGTATCTGACCCAGGCAGGCAAAAAGCTCCTAGAGACCTGTCAAGAAATTTTTGAAGGGCTAGAGCAGTTCGAGATGTCGGTAGCCGACCTCAAGGGCATGAAGCAGGGGCAGCTACGCATCGCTGTCATCACGACTGCAAAGTACTTTGTGCCTCGCCTGCTAGGGCCTTTTTGCAACCTGTACCCCGGCATCGATATCTCGCTCAAGGTAACCAATCACCAAAATATTCAAGAGCGCATGGCCGAAAACAAAGACGATCTTTACATCGTTAGCCAGCCGCCCAGCCAACCCGATCTCAAAACCTACCCGTTTCTAGATAACCCGCTGGTGGTCATCGCGCCCGTTAACCATCCTCTGGTCGGTCAGCCCAATATTCCTATTTCTGCACTCAACGACGAGCCTTTTATCATGCGTGAACCCGGCTCGGGTACCCGTGACGCCGTACAAAAGCTATTTGCCCAGGAAGATGTCAACGTCAAGGTGCGGCTTGAACTCGGTAGCAACGAAGCCATCAAGCAAGCCATCGCGGGTGGGCTGGGCATCTCGGTCCTGTCGCAGCACACCATTATCTCTGAGGGGACCGGCGGCGAGTTTGCCATTTTGGATGTGCAGGGCTTTCCCATCGAACGGCAGTGGTATGTCGGTCATCTGGCCGGTAAGCATCTATCGGTTGTAGCCGAAAGCTTCCTACAATATCTGCTGGATGAAAGCCCCGCCATGGCCAAGCGATTCCTGCCGGGACTGAGACAGTCAACCCCGGCAGACCCGGCAGATAAAACGCTGGCCACAGCGTAACTGGGCCTAAACGTCAGATTTATGACCAAAAATCGGGCTTCGCGTCTCGTTTACCAGAGACCCAGTCGTAGATCTCCAGCGTCTTCCGCGCCTTAGCATCCCAGCTGTAGTAGTGCAGGGCATGTTTATGGGCGGCCTGACCCAGCTGTCTAACCCGTTCTGGGGCAGCTGCGAGGGACTCCAGCGCTGACTGAAATGAGACCACTAGCTCACCCAAAGGAGCCATCGGGACTTTAACGCCCCGGGTCTCATCAATTAGCGTTGCCGGACCGCCGTAGTCTACGACAACGCAGGCCATCCCGCAGGCCATCGCCTCTACTACCACCCCTGCCCCCAGTTCTCGAATGGAGGGGAAGGCGAAGATGTCTGCCTGGCTCATTAGCTCGCCAACGCGGGCCTGGTTGGTTCTGCCGACTAACTCGACGCAGTGCTCCAACCCATGCTCGGCAATGAGTTGCTCAAGTGCGCTGCGTTCGGGACCGTCGCCTACGATTTGCAGTCGGTGCTTTTGCAGAGCCGGACTGTTGGCAAAGGCGCGGACGGCGACATCCGCTAGCTTGTAGGGCACTAACCTACCGGCGTAAAGAATGGTGAGCCGTTCCTTCGTTTCGCGTTCGGGCAGATGAAACAGCTCGGGGTCAATGCCCACTTCTGGATAGTTAATCGTTGCTGGCTGTGTGAATTTAGGCAAGTCACTAAGGGTGTGGTCAAAGGCAGCCAGAATGCAATCGGACCGCTCATAGGTTGAGGCGTGATAGGGCAGATGCTTATAGCCGGAGCGCAGGTGACTCATCCATTCACGCTCGCTCTTTTGGCGACTCGTGTAGCAACTCGGCCAAGGCAGATTGCCATTCAGTGGCCCGAGGACGAAGGGCACTGGAGACCAGGCCGCCATCGGGCTGGGCAGCGTCGGCGTCATCGGCGTGATGCGATGGACGACGTCGTATTTCCCCTGCTGGAGATCTGCCTTGTACCGTTGCCAGACTTTCCATTCAAAAAAAAGATAGCTGGGGTAGTTCATTGCCATTTGCAGTGTCCAGCTCACGTCCTGCCCACCCCTAAGCGCAATGGCGAGTTTGTGCAGCGGCCCGGCCACAACTTCAGTGTCGATGTAGACCACCTTTGCCTGTCCTAATCCTTCCCGCTCAATATTTTGGCGGTTGCGAATTTGGGTAACCACGGTGACATCAATGTGTTCAGAAAGCGCTTTTGCATATTTGTAGCCAACAACTGGCAGCGAAGGCCAGTCAGGATTGCAGTCTTCGGCAAGAATGAGAGCATGCATAGTAAGTACGAGGGCTTGCTTTTTATTAACGACGCCTCTTACTTATTTTGAGTTGCAATAAATGGATAAATAAAAACAGGATTTCCAGACATTTAGAGCGGATTAAGTTATTAGCAATTAGTATCTAAAACTACTGATTTGCTGGCATGTATCCGGTCTTGGAAAAGAAATTTCTCTGCTGGAAGCTCGATCGTTGAGATTCAATATGGATGGCAAAAGAGCGATCTAAATTAGATTCAATCCATCAATGAATAAGCAGTGATCTTATTAATATTTAGATTAATGTTGGGCGGCCTAGCCGACATGTGGCGAAGCTGACAGCTGCCGACAACCTGGGAGATTGCCTAGCGGAGTTTCCGGCAAGCTCCCAATCTTCAATGTTGAGGGAATGGCGCAAGACTAGACGGCTACTTTAGGTCAACTCGCCGTTCGCCAAATACTCTCAGTCAGAGCTGCCTGGCACTAGGGCTGAACCGTTAAGCTTCTCCTGCGAAAATGTAAACCCAGGGTTACAAAACTGGCCACAGGCAACCTATACGAAACCCAAGCAGTCCCTACAAGAGTCAGGAATACTTGAGTATCGAATACGTACGGAGAAATCGATGGTAGCTAATCAAGCATTAAACAGTCTCAAGGTGCTGCTCGTAATGCACGAGTGCAACCCCGATTGGACATCCGTCCCGCTCGTTGCTTTTCAGTACTATCGCACACTCAGACAGTTAAGCGATGTAACATTAGTTACTCATTGTCGAAATCGTCGTGCTCTTTCTCAGGCTTTTCCTGAGGACGATATTCGCTACATCGACGAGAGCGCTCTGACCCGTCGCTACTTTAAGTATGTGGTCGATCCGCTAACGGTGCTGGCGGGCAATCGGGTCTGGCAGCTGTTTACCGCGATGGCCTATCCGGTCTACGCCGAGTTTAACCAAGGCACCTATGCAGCGCTCAAAGACGAGGTCGCAGCCGGTGAGTTTGACATCGTTCACGCGATTACACCGATGATGCCGCGCTACCCGTATAAGCTGTCGCAGGTGTGTCAGCGCCACGGCATTCCCTTCGTACTGGGTCCGATCAACGGAGGACTTCCCTACCCCAAAGGGTTTCAAGACGTGGCATCGAAGGATTTTGCCTACTTCAGCGCACTACGGTCGCTCGGTCGCAATCTGATTCCTGACTACCGTGAGACCTATCAACGGGCCGATTTGATCCTGGCGGGCTCGACCCATACGCTCAATCTGGTGCAAGATCTGCTCAATATTGAAGACGAGCGGATTCGCCTCTTTTTTGAGAACGGGATCAATCGGTCCTTTGTCGAGACGATGCGGCGACTGAAATCGGTCGATGAGCCGGTCAATCTGCTGTTTGTCGGGCGACTGGTGGCACTTAAGGGGGCTGACATGCTGTTGAGTGCGATCGCAGCACTCCCTGATAGCCTCAAACATAATGTCCGGCTGCGGATCGTCGGCGACGGCGTTGAGCGCAGTCACCTCGAAGCACAGACGCAGCAGCTGGGTCTGCAGGAACGGGTCGAGTTTACTGGCTGGGTAGAGCAGGCTGATATTCTCAACTACTACGCCCAGGCCGATGTGTTCTGCTTTCCCTCGATCAAAGACTTTGGGGGCGCAGTGGTGATGGAAGCGATGGCGACCGGACTTCCCTGTGTCGCGGTCAACTACGGGGGCGTGAGCGAGTATATTACCCCCGAAACCGGCTTTAAGATTGATCCCATCTCTCGTGATTACGTAACGACCAACCTCACCCGTCACATTGGTGAGCTGGTGCAAAACCCACAGCTTCGTTACGACATGTCGATCAGGGCACGGCAGCACGCTCAAAGCTTCATGTGGGAGAACAAGGCCCAAGTGCTGATGGAGCTCTACGAATCGCTTCGGATGCCCCAGGCCACTGCCAGGGTGGCGGCTTAGGACGCTTGCAGGGGGCCGAGTGAGTCGCCGGGGGAACGGCTCCTATTCGTTCATGTTCTTGTAGGTGGCCACTGCGGAGGGCGAAATCCGGTTCAGGTACCGGAAAATCCAGTACTTGAAGACCGTATCTAGGATGACCGGGAACGTGGCGATAAACAGGAAAATGAAGTCTCGATTGCCCGGCAGTCCGAAGTGCCGGGCCAGGCCCTCTAGCAGGATTTCCCAGCCGTGGGGTGAGTGAAAGCCCACAAAAATGTCGGTAAAGAGAATGATGATGAATGCCTTGGCGCTGTCGCTGAGGCCGTAGACAATCTCATCCATAAACGCTTTCATGGTCGCAACCTGGCGTTTGCAGACCGTCAGCAGGATGCCAAACGACAGGGCCGCAAAAATATCGGCAAAGACGTTCTTGATCGCGGCAGCGCTACGTTGACGGTACTCTTCCTCAATTTCAAACGCCTTTTCTCGAACCCGTTCTTCAATGCGAAATTCACTCATCGGCGGAATTTTACCGATGAAGGCCTCGAAGCGGAGCTTTTCCTCAAACCGCTGCAGGTCGTGTAGCGCTTCTTCCTCAAGTTCGTCGTTGAGAAAGACATCGGCCTGCGTTGCTTCCCGCCCGTAGTCTACGATCGGCCCTACCAGCAGATTTTTTGTCAGCTGCTGAGTCAACAGCGGCACGATGACCAGCAGTAACAAGAATCGCAGGGCAATCTTGGTTTTGCCTTTAGAACTGCGAAAGTTGCGAACGACTTCGACTTCAGCCTTCGGATCCAGGTCTTGCTTGACCCGGTCCACGGTTCTCAAAATTGAGCGTGGCAGCACGCTGCTCGCATCGGCCAATCCTTCCCGCTTATCTTTTTTGTTGGACGGATTCGTCAGGGTGGCCTTGTCTTCCGCAACCAGCGCATTGCTGCCGTTGCGGTCTACGATGGGCCGTGCCTGCGAGGATGACTGGGCCGTTTCGGCCTCCTCATAGCGCCCCAGCACCTCGTCGATAAAGCGCAGTTTTCTCAGCAGAGTCGGTGGCCGTTCTACCAGATCGAGCGTCGCCCTACTCCCATCGGCTGTCTCAGCAGCCGGGTCAGAAAACTGAACCTCCAACTCCCTGGCGTCTTCCTGCCTGAGCAGCGCGTTACCCGTGCGAAAAACGGCCATGCGAGCCCGAATCCGTCGCAGTTCTCGGTTGACCTCACCGCGGAAGTAGCTGTAGGCGCTTTCGCCATAGCTTCCATAACCTGGTCTGACGGGGTTGCCGTCGTAATAGTCGTCTTCAATTCGGGTAATTTTGAGGGCTGCTGCGTAGGCCTGATCGAGTGCGCGATCGGGTGTTTGGGTCACCCATTGGCGGACACTGCGAAACAGGTTGGAAGACTGCATTGAAAGGGACGGCGCAAAATCTAGACGGCTGCTTGGAGTTTAGTCTAAATTTCTAGGTGGCCGCGTTATTTTTTTGTCATTGCCCGGCTAGTTTTGACAGGTAAACGTTGACACTCGCGTTTGATTGACGGTTTGAACCTCGCCTGGCGGCACCGTTCGTTCGTCCATAAAATACAGCGCTGCGTCGTTCACAGGAGCCTGTTGACAGAGGTAGCGACCAAACTCGGGCAGTGAGGCTTGGCCACGGGCCCGGCTCAGGTTGATGTAGAAGGTGCGCCACTGCATGTTGGGATAGAGCTGGTTGCGCACTCGCAGCGAAGGCTTGTCGAAGCTGACCGGGCGATTCGGATACAGCAAATTGACGTCCTCACCGGCGGCTGTTTTACCAACGGCCACATACCAGCCGTCGTCCTTGGGGGGGCCGGGGGCAAAAATGCTCCACGACTGGTCCAGGCGGGTTACCCGGCTGAGGGGGGTAACCGTTTGCAGGGTACGGCTGGTGGTTATTCGCCGTAGGGCTGTGATCGCAGGCTGGTCGCTATCGACGAAAGCATGGTGACTGGTAATGCTGCGTAGGTTCCAGACGGTGGTGAGCAGTAGCAAGACGAGGACCACCACACTGACGGGCCAAGCTGGCCGCACATCCAGGGGCTTAAACTTGAAAGGCTTGGTAAAGGTGCCCGCTGCCCGACGGTTATTGGCAATGGTTTCGTAAACGCGGGTCCCCAGGGCCATCAGCGGTGACCAGCGCAGGATGGGGGCTAGCCAGAAAAGAATGGGCGAGAGGCTGACGACGTAGGCAATGCCTTCCCACTTGTAGTGATGGTTGCCCTGCCAGTCGACAATGACCCAGGAGTTCTGTGCCAGCATGGCCTCGTGGATGGCCGGATCGCTCTGGGCTGTTTGCAGCGGTACTTGGGGCGGCAGCACCAGGAAGGTTCGAATCAGGTGGACAACTTTTTTGCAGAATCCGCAGTCCACGTCGTAGTAAATCCTTAGACCCAGCCGCTTTTCGCCCATGGGACGCTCGGGGCTGTAGAACCGGCGTGCCCAGCCCTCCCACACTGAGGTGGGAATAAACGCCAGCCAGGTCACAGCGCTGAGCACTGGAAAAATTCCAATTCGTAACGTGGCCCCGAACCCCAGATGGAGCCCGATAAACACAATCACGGCTAGCGTACGGCATTGGTTGGTGCGAATGGGGCTCCACAGCAGCAGCGGCCCCAGCCACTCCAGCACTAGCGTCACAAAGGTAAATACGGCCAGCAGCGGCCCCAGGTTGAGCAAAAAGCTGCCCAGTGGTGTGGCGTATTGGTCAAAACTGAGCGAGTAGTAAACGGCGCTGCCGTCGGGCCACCAGTCGGCGCTGGTGGTTTTGAAGACCGCCGAAAACATGTAGATAAAGCACTGCTGTACCGTGAGGGCGACAACTGCGCCGGTAAAAATGCGCTGCGGCTGCGGCTGGGTAGAGGTATTGAGCGCCCAGTCAATCGAGTAGCGCGCGCCCAACGGCAGGAACATGGCCCAGAACAGGACGGCGCGAAAGACGTCATCGGCCGCAAAGGTCAGCAGCGGATTGCGGTTGTGGACCGAGACCAGCAGTACCCAGGAGGCCATCACGGCGATGCGGGTGCGGTAACCGACCAGCATCTGTAGGGCAAAGAAAAGTGCGATCGCAAATAGCCCCCCTTGCACGACCGCCGATCCGCTTAGCCCATGCAGCGACCAGTATCCCCGTTCCCACAGATCGCCGAGATAGGAGCGGGGCAGCACGCCCTGATCGCTGTAGAGGGCCCCGATATCGGGGAATCGCCTCAGTGTGTCGACCAGCAGTACCAGCGCCAGCCCGATCCGCAGCAGTGCGAGCGACCTTAAATCAAGCCCGTAGCGGCTGGCGAGGGGTTTTATCCAGCGAGTAAGTGACCCAGGGAGCATAGTCTGTGGAAGCAATAGCGCGTCAGTATAGAAATGGTCTTAGTAGGAACGGTCTTAATCGCAATCTTGGTTGGGCTTCGTAACGCGGCCGGGTGACCAGCCATTGCCCTACCTGCGAGTTCGCGTGGGTCTTCGCCCGAAGCCCAACAGCTGCTTGATCGCCCGACGGGCCACTTTGAGGCGGTGGCGTATCGTGGGCAGCCGATAGATATAAACTGCCCGCCGCACGAGCCCGCCCAATCGGCCGGAAAACGTTAGGCCAAAGCTCCAGACGCCACCCGCGCCCCGTCCCAAGGTCATCATGTCGCCCAGGTGCAGGTATCGGAAGGGCTTGGCCGACTGGCCTTTAACCATTGCCGCCAGGCTTTTGGCTACGGCATCGGCCCCCTGGTAGGCCGCCTGCGCCGTGTTGGGATTGGGTTTAGCCTTGCCCTGAATAACCGCGCTGTCACCGAGGAAAAAGACTTTGGGCCAATCCTGCAACTGCAGGGTTGGCTTGACCCACACCTGTCCGTAGTCGTTACGCGCAACGGCCTCACTGCCTGGCCAGCCCACCGGCTGCGTCCCCGTGGCCCAGATGGTGAGGTCGCAGTCGCGGACGAAGGGCTGTCCGGCCCGCTGGCCGATCACCTGTCGCGCGGTCACTTCTGCGACTGAAGAATTCGGCCAAACCTCGACTCGGCGCTTTTGTAAGGCTTGCTGTGCCGCTTTTCTGAGCCCCTGGGCAAACGGTTTCAAAATTGTGCTGCCCCGGTCGATTAACACCACCTGGGCTCGTCGATCGAATCGGTCGGCAACCTTCGTTGCCAGCTCCACACCGCTAGCGCCTCCGCCCACCACGATGATGCTAGGGGTCGGCGTGGTCGCCGCTAACTGTCCTAGCCGTGCCTTCAGCGTCAGCGCATCGTCCAACGTGCGAAAGGGGAGCGCGTGTTCCCGTACGCCTGGGATGGTCATCTGCCGGGTGACGGCGCCAGTCGCCATCACCAAATAGTCGTAGGACAGCTGCTCGCCCTGCGATAGCGTTACCTGCTGTCGTGACAGGCTGATATCCACCGCCCGGTCCTGTCGCCAGCGAATATTCTGGCCAGCAACCAGCGCACTGTAGGTCGGCGCAATCTCCCACAGCTGGAGTTCGTCGGTCAAGATCTCGTACAGCAGTGGCGTAAACAAAAACTGATCCTGAGGTTCGATCAGGGTGATTTCGCAGCTGCGCAGGTGGCGGTATTTTTGCAGATATACGGCGGTATACAGTCCGCCGAAGCCACCGCCCACGATGCAAATGCGCGGTGGCGAGGTGACTGACAGGCGCTGGGGGGAGGGCGCTGGGGGAGAAAGGGTCATGGCGTCAGCAGGGGTTTGAGTTCGGCGGCGAGCTGTTGCGATCGCACCGTTCGGCCCTCAGCGGTGAGGTGGTAGTGCGTGTCGGCAAACAGGCTGACATCGCTCTGAATATTTAAGGTGTCTTTGTCGTAGACCAGCGGTGCAATGTCGTCTAGGGCATCCGCCGTTGCTAGAATGCTGGCTTTCGTTTCGTCGTTCAGCGCAGCATAGGTCCAGGGCAGCGACAAAATCAGCGTTCCCCCCTTCGCCTCTACTTCCGCTTGAAACTGGGCAATTCGCCCAATCGCATGGTCGGTTGCAGGCTTGCTAATATTCAGCTTCCACCAGTCGCCGACGCGTATTTTGTCGACGGTAGGGTCGCCATTGGCCGTTAGTGGGTCGTCGTAATAGCCGGTCAGTTTGCCTTCGTTCACCAAGTCGCTAGCTGACTTAATTACGCCACGTAGGGAGGGCACCCCCAGCATCAGCCAATCCTGCGCCAGCTGTTTGGCTGGAATGTTGCCAATACCCGGACGACCGATGGCAATGCTGAACGGGCCGGACCGCTCACCCAGGCCGTTCTCATGGTGCAGGATTAAATATTCAGGAATCAGCAGCACTGTGTCGCCAGGGTTTACCTGCTCTAGCACAGTCGGTAAAATCACGCCCAGACCCACTGGGCCATCGATGCCCAGGTTGACGACCGGCATATCTAACTCGTCTTCTAGCAGGGCCGAGTTGAGGGTGTAGTGGGCACCCGAACCGCCAGTGACGAGCAGCTTAGGCTCATCGATTTGAGCTGCGATCGCAACTTTCTTTTGATACATCGACTTAAGCCAGTGGGCCTCGCCGCCCAGATGGACGTTGTACACGAAGCCTGCCGCCCAGGCTACTCCTGCCGCCGCTGCCCAGGTCCGTAGTTTAGGTTTTGCCATGCTCCTGACCTGCTAAAACTCGAAGTAGATAAACTCAGACGGAATATTGGCCGCTAGCAAAATTGTCAGCACCAGCAACACTTTAGACATCATCGGGCTGGTTAGCAGCTCATATTCAGGCCGCTGTCGCCACACTGCCATGTGCTCCAGCAGCAAGAACGCCCCGGCGAGTAAGAGCACCAGCGCCAGCGCCAGACTTTCGTTAACGCTGAAGTGGGTGAGCGCGCTCAGCAGGTTTCCGGGCGAGTAGGCCCAGGGGGTAATGAGCGTCTGCAGCTTCGTTACCAGCCGCCCAAAGTCTGTCTCCATAAAGAATAAACAGCCCAGGGTCACGGCGCCAAAGGTCATGGCCCAGGAGACGACCTGGGGCCGTTTCACATACTGGCCCATGAGCTTACTGAAGGGGCGTCCGGCGTATCGCAGCAGCAGCAGCAACGCCCCGTGATACGCGCCCCAGATCATGAAATTCCACGCGGCGCCGTGCCAGAAGCCGGACAGCGTGAAGGTGAGGAACAGGTAAAACGCCGCCCACTGCTTACGCTTGCCCATCAGCGGCAGGAACACATAGTCGCGAAACCAGGTACTCAAGGTCACGTGCCAGCGTCGCCAGAATTCGTTGATGCTTTGAGACGTGTAGGGGGCCAAAAAGTTAATCGTCAGGCGGATGCCGATAATGCGGGCGATCCCCACGGCCATGAAGCTGTAGCCGCCAAAGTCAAAGTAGATCCGCAGCGTAAACAGGAAGGCGTTAAACCAAACCAGCCAGGGATTCGTTGCCTCACCCAGCTGGATGAAGGGGGCAATGTTGTCCGCCAGGACGAACTTCATGAACAGGCCCAGGGACAGCCACCGAAAACCCAGATCCCAGTTCTCGGGCGTAAATTTGAATCGAAACGACTCAATCTGCGGCAATAGCGATGCGCGTCGCTCAATCGGACCTGCCACAATCTGGGGAAAGAACGAAACAAAGTTTAGATAGTCGATGAACTTGATAGGCCGCTTTTTCCGTGCCTTGAGTGAATCGACGACAAAGGCCACCATCTGAAAGGTGTAAAAGGATACACCTGGTGGAATCGTATTAAAAATCGGCAGGGGAAAGCTGCCCTTCCAGTTGGTTGGCACGCTGACCGCCAGCCCGAGCATGTCCTCAATAAAGAAAGTCAGGTATTTGAAGTAGGCCAGTACGCCGATATCAAACACGATCAGCGCTGTTGCAATCCAACGGGCCTGCTGCTTCGCGTTTGGGCCTTCGCGGCTCAGCATCCACTTCACCATCAGATAGTTAAAAACAATCTGAAAGACAAAGACCGCAAAGCTGGTCGTGCTGGCATTAACGAATAAAAATAAAGAAAGGGAAGCAAGTCCGACCGTATCGAACTCGTCCCGCCATAGGTTTGTGGACTTGCCGATGAAGCGCACGGTAAAAAACGGCACGCAGGTCAGCAGCAGCACCCACCAAAATGAAAATTCTGAAAAATTCAAAGATACCCCCAGTTGAGGTGAGGAAGAGAGGAGGTCGGGAGAAGAGCAGGTAAGTACTCAGGCCCCGATCATTGAAAGGCCAAAAACCATCTCACCACCTCACCACCTCACCTCTCTAAACCGACACGTCAAACTCCTGAACCAGATAGGTCGATGCCTTCTCGATGGTGGGATAGTCCCACAGCAGGGTTGAGGGTAGCTCAAGATCTAGCCAGTCCTCAAGGTCACCCACCAGCGTCACCGCATCAATGGAGTCAAGGCCATAACGGGTCAGGGGTTGGGATACCTCAATGGTGCTGGGGTCGATAGACAGGACATCGGCCAACTGGCTCACTAGCCACTGCTGAATCGCCTGGACTGGAGAGGCCGCCTGCTCGTTAGTGGAGCTGGAGTTCTGGAGTTGTTGCATGGGTTTCAGTTGCTTGAGTGGAATTTGCGAGCTGGAACGGAACAATAGAGAACATTTTGTCCTCACGGTGCAGCTGCACGAGCCGCTGATAGACGGTTTCGTAGTAGGCCAGCTGGACCGGGTTGGGAGCGACCCCAAAGGAATCGAGCAGGCGGTGCACACAGAGCACCAGCCACTCGCCCTGGGCGAAGAAGTCTCCCAAAATCTGTCGGTTATAGCGCCACATATAAATGCAGGCAGCGGCAGCGTGCAGTTTGCAGTACTGCTTGGCCAGCTCAAAGCTTTCGTAGGACTGCTCGTGGCCGTGCTCGAAGGCAGATTCGGCAATCTGCTGGTCTTGGGCAGCCAACGCTTTAAGAATGGCCTTGGCCTGATCGATCACCTGAGAGAGGATGGTGGGGTGGACCGTTCTGTCGCCTTCTAGGGCCTTCAGGTCGTCGATCAGCATTTCCAGACCCTGGGGCACGTCGTCTGCGCCCCGGCTGATTAGCTCTAGCTTTTCGGGTGCAAACTTCGGTAGCGGCTGAGTCAGCGAGAAGCTATTTTCTAGCCGGGCCTTGAGCGCCTCCATTTTCTCGGGCTTACGGCGGGTACGGCCCTTCGCCAGCTGGCGGCGTTGCAGAATTAGCGCGTGCAGGTTCACCACCGAACTGCCGTCGAACACGCTGATGATGGAGCTATCGCGCAGCATCTTCTGGAAGACGCCTTCGTCGTGTTCGTCACGCATGTAGAAGCGAGCACCCAGGACGACAGACACGTCCTTCATCATCTGCTCCAGGGTGACGGGGACGAAATACTTGTCAACCGCCGACCAGACGCTGAACTGCTGAGGCACAACGTGGAAGCCTCGCGCCGCAGCAATATTGACACAGTCACAGGTGAGAATGTCCAGAAATGCGTGGGTCAGGGTGCGGCGGGCATGGGGCATGTCCACCACCGTCTTGTTGTAGACCCGACGATTCAGGGCAAAATTCAGCGTCGTGCGCAGGCAGGTATCGGCTGCGCCCTGGGAAAAGGCAGCACAGAGCGCTCGGGTAATTTGGAAGCCCTCTAGGGCTAGCTCTAGGCCGTGACCCTCTGGACCCAGCAGCATGCTGTCGGGGACAAAGCAGTCTTGGAAGCCGATACCGCTCATGTCAGCAGCGCGGATGCCGTGGGTTTTGATTTTGGGCAGGTTGTAAAAGGTGTCAGGGTCGAGCTGGCTCTTATCAATCATGAATAGGGACAGGCCCCGGTTGCCCCCCTCGGGGTCGGTACGGCCCAGCACGTAGGTGATGTTAGAAATGGTGGCGCGGTTGATGGGCCATTTCTCGCCCGTTAGCCGGTAGCCGCCCTCCACCTTTTGGGCGACCACGCTACCGCCCACCAGGTCGCTGCCGTGGTTGCGCTCAGAGTAAGCCAGGCACATGGTGGCATGGTCATCCTTAATCATGCCTGCCAGCTTTTGCTTTTGTTCGGGGGTTCCGGCCATCCAGGTGAGGAAGGACCAGAACAGGGTGGTGAATGCGATCGCAACATTCAAGTCACGCCGACCCATGACGCGGACAAAGGCAACAAACTCCTCGAAGGAGGTAAACTCACCGCCGCAGTCCACCGGCACGTAGTAGTGCTGCAGCTTCCAGCTGTAAAGCCAGTCGATCAGCGCCTGGGGAAATTCTTCTTTTTCGTCCAGCGCCGCTGTCTGCGCAAAGGACATGACGCTATCAGGATTGCTGGGATCACCCAGCTCTTGTTCCAGCCGCTCGGCCAGCCAGTATTGCTTTAGATGTTCCATGGGGTAACGAAGTCAAGAGCGAAAAGGCGGTCAGTGGAATCGGTCTCGCCGTAGGGATTCAGGCCGTAGGCTTCAGATCGCTCGACGGGTGAAGCCGCCGTCGGCTGAGCTCAGATAACTTACGTGTGTTCTTAACATAGCGTCATACATCGACTACGTCGCAGAAGTTTCTAGCTGCTTTGCCAAAGTTTCAACCTCGTTGTGAAGATTGCGAACTTTCGCCGTCAGGCTAGGGTTCTCGCTCCAGTCAGCCAGCACTTCCAGCGTGCCGGCTTTGAAACTGGCCTTACAGCCCTGACGCTGAATTTTGCCGCTGGAGGTTTTCAACACGTTGCCAGATTTGACCAGGGCAATGGCGTAAACCTGTAGCTCGTGGGCCTCTGATATCGCCTGACGAATTTCAGTAATAATCTCTTCAGCGGGCAGGTCTTTCTGGTGCGATCGCTCCACCTCTTGCACCACCACCAGCTGCTCCTCGCCATCAACAATGATTGAGAAGCACGCGCCGTAGTTGGGCCGCATGGCTGGATGGACCTGCTGTACGGTCCACTCGATATCTTGCGGGTAATGGTTGGTGCCCCGAATGATGATCAGGTCCTTGATCCGGCCCGTGATGTACAGTTCCCCGTCCTGCATGAAGCCCAGGTCTCCCGTGCGCATGAAGGGGCCTTCATTGGTGTCTTCGAGTCGGGCTCGGAAGGTTTCAACGGTGGCCTCTTGCCGCTGCCAGTAGCCGCTGGCGACGCCCGGGTCAGCAATCCAGATTTCGCCAATCTGGTCGGGCGCGCATTCAGTCAGCTTTTCAGGGTGGGCAATTACCACCTGGGTCTCGCAGACCAGTGGGCCGCAGCTAACGGTCGCGCGTACGGTGTCTTCTTCCGGATCGCCAATGGCAACGCTGCCGCGTTCTAGCAGCGTGGCATCCAGCGGTAAAATCTTGGGCGCTTGCCCGACCGGCGTCGAGGACACGAGCAGCGTCGCCTCTGCCAGACCGTAGGCAGGGGCAAAGGTCTCCCACTCGAAGCCGTGGGGCTTGAACGTCTCATAAAAATCGCGCATCACCCGAGGGTTAATCGGCTCCGCCGCGTTCCCCGCACTCTTCCAACTGCTCAGGTCGAGGCCTTCGCGTTGAGATTCGCGGATGCGACGCACGCAGAGGTCGTAGGCAAAGTTGGGTGCCTGGGAGTGGGTTGCGCCGTACTTTTGAATGGCCTGTAGCCAGCGTAGGGGACGCTTGACAAACGCCAGCGGGGCCATGATGTAGCAGGGCGCACCGTTGTACATCGGCTGAATCAGCCCCTCGACCAGGCCGTAGTCGTGGAAGTAGGGCATCCAGGTGACGGTCGGTCCATCGGCGGTGTAGCCGCAGGCTCGCTGCAGGTAGGCCGAGTGGTGCATCAGGTTGTAGTGACTGAGCATGACGCCCTTTGGGGTCGAAGTCGAACCGGAGGTGTACTGCAGGTAGGCCAGCACATCTTTATCGACCTCAGGGTCTGTCCAACCCTCAGCGAGTTCCGGTTCGATCTGTTCGGTATCAACCCAGCGCATCGCGTCGAATTCAGGAAACTCCAGCCCAGAGTCTTTGATCAGCGCGATGATGCGAGCGTTACTCAGCACCATTGTGGCGGCGGCATCTTTGACAATCTCGCGCAGGCGGGGCAGGGTCCGCTTCATGCGACCGGCATCTGGCGGCGGCACAGGGATAGCAATGATGCCCGAATATAGGCAGCCGCAGAAGGCGGCAACGACTTCAACGCCCTGGGGATACAGCAGCAGCGCTCGCTCGCCTTTGACTTCTTGCTGCTGTAAGAAGGCGGCGATGGCCCTGGCCTGCTGGTCTAGCTGCGCGTAGGTGTAGGCCGCGCCTTCGCGCTTGCCATCTTCTAAAAATTGGTATGCCAGATCCTCGGGCTGCTGCTGAGCCCGGTGCTGAAGCAGCTCGACCAGGGTGGCAAACTGGGTCTTGGAAGGAGCTTGAATCATAAAAGCAAATCTTAAGTAAGCGATTCCGGTCGTGAATAGCGAGTTAAATACGTGACAATGAACAGGTGACGATGAGCAGGTGACGATGGGCAGGTGACGATGGCGTCAATGATCGTGAATTGAGAAGCGGTACATCCGTTTCTCAAGAGATGGGGTACGCGCTCGGCAGGCCTGGCCGCAACCTGCCCGCATAGATTCCTGCCCGCATATATTAAGGAACGTAGATATAGTGCTTTAACGATGCATACTGGCACAGCCCTTCTGAGAGTGGCTGACTTTGTCCGGGCGCTTTACAAAAACATCAAAGAATCGCGTAAAACGGATAAATCGACTGGGACAGAACGAGATGGAACGACCGCCATTGCCGCCGTCAAGACCCTGATCGCTCCGTCCTAGCATGCCCATTCTGTAAAGTCGCTAACCTCAGAAAATGTAGGGAAGTTTTTATCGACCTCACCCATGCTCTGGCAATCGCCACCCCCCATGCTCCAACTGGATCGCCAGCACCTGCACCTCTGGCGCATTGACCTGAGCGGTGGGGCCGATCGCGACTACTGGCCATGCTTGAGCCGGGATGAGCGAGAGCGAGCGGAGCGGTTTCGGTTTGATCGCGATCGCACCCGCTTTGTCCAAAGTCGCGGTAGCCTCCGCTACCTGCTGGGTCGCTATCTGGACAAGGCCCCTGTCGATATCACTTTTGCCTATGGCCCCTATGGCAAGCCCCACTGCCCCCAGGCCGAGCATCTGTCTTTTAATCTCTCCCATTCCGACGACCAGGCACTGTGTGCGGTAACGCATTCCCGGCTGGTTGGCGTTGATGTAGAACAGTACAGAGACCTTACCTACTTCGACAGCCTCAGCCGCCGCTGTCTTGCCGAGTCAGAGTTGGCGACCTTAGCCCAGCTGCCCGATCACCAGAGGCAACCCTTATTTTTGCAATATTGGACCTGCAAAGAAGCCTATCTCAAGGCCATTGGCTGCGGTCTCACCCGCTCCCTTACCAGCGTCCACGTCCAGTTGCATCCGCCCAGACTGCTCGCAGGCGTCGATTCGGGCGATTGGCGTTTGCATCTCACTGATCTGGAAGGCTACGCCGCAGCGGTGGTGGTTGACGGAGACGTTTTGATTACCGGCTACCTGTGGACTTGACCCAGGGTTGGAAGGCTGGTTCCGCATGGTTTGTCAGCATGCTCTGTCAGCGCTAAAGGGGCCTGTCGCTACCTAGTTGGGTTGTTCAAGGCTGCGGCGGGTCGTGCTGCGGGTGAAGGCATTCCAAACGTCTAGCTCTGTCGCCGGGCGGCTGAGCAGCTGAGCCCGGGCTGCGTCACTCAGGCCGTAGGCCAGGCTAAAGTCAGCCCCGGCAATGCTGAGGACCCCGCTAAAGTCGGCACCAGTCAGGTTGGTGGCGCGCAGGTCTGCGCCCTGAAGCTCAGTGCCACTGAAGCGGGCGTTGCGGAGCGAGGCCCCGGTGAGAAAGGCCTTTTGCAGGTTGGCGCTGCTAAAGCTGACGTTGTCTAGGGTGGCTTGAGTCAGGTCGGTGCCGCTCAGGTAAGCGCCGAGCAGTCGGGCCCCCGTCAAATCGACGCCGCGCAGATGGGCCGTATTAAGGTACGCGCCGTTGAGCGATGCACCGGGACCCAGCGCCCCGCTGCTGCGGTAGCGAAAAGGGTCGGGCCAGCTGGTGTGAGTGTTGTATAGAGCCAGATCTAACTGAATGTTCTCTAGCCGGGCCTCGCTCAGATTAGCGCTACGCAGGTCAGCCCGCTGTAGAAAGGCGCCCGTCAGGTCGGTACCGGTCAGGTTAGCGTCGCTCAGATTGGCCCCGCGCAGGTCGGCCCCGGCCAGGTTAGCGTCGCTCAGATTGGCCTGACTCAGGTCGGCACCGGTCAGGCGTCCGCCAGCTAGGTTTGCATGCGGTAGCGCTGCCTTCGTTAGGCTGACGCGGTATAGATCAAAGCGACTCAGATCTGCGCCCGTCAGGTCCGCACCCGCGAGCGAGCGCGCCTCCTGGAGTTGCTCTAACAGTCCTGCAGCTAATGTCTCAGCCATACTTAACGAATATCTAACCAGCGCTGATGCCTATCTTCCCACCGATTAAAATCTTAGGAACCGTTAATCGCGCAAAAATCGCGCAAAATGTAATCTGCCATGTCGCTAGTTCCGCCCCTGACAATGATGGACTTCTTTCGCAAAAGCGAAGGCATCTGGTTTATTCAGCGATCGGTCCATCACTTTGACACGGTGGCAGATGAGTCAGGTGAGTCGAACCTGGTCGTTAAGGTGGTGGACCGGGACGACCCTCGCGTGCAGCAGATTTGTGCGTCCCAAAATGTAGACCCGGCTAAAGCCAGCGGCGGGGCCGAGTTCTCCTGGCAGTCGAATCTGAAGGCGTTTCGCTACGACGAGAAATATGCTGCCATTCTGGTTGATGTGCCAGATGGCGATGGGGGGCATGCCGGGCAGCTGCTGCGCGACCGGGGCTATGCAGAAAACATGCCGGTGATCGGTCGCTATCACTTTACCGAAGATGGGGTCATGACCATTGATAACGAATATGACAAAAACCAGGGGCAGGAACGCTGCTGGTTTTTGACCGACGACTTTCGCGTGCGGGTGAGTACGACCCGGCTGGCGAACGGCGTCAACCTGATGGCCTACTGCTCAGAGCGGCGGTTTGTGGATACAGCCGAACTGGAACAGATGGTGGCAAGACATACGGAAAGGGAAGGGGATAATTAAGAGCGGCAGTAAGTTAGGACGGACGGCTGTCGTATCTGTTACGGAATGTATCTTTGTTTTTCAGAATTAGCGTTTGCCCTGACAAAATCCCATATCGTGCAAACAGGGAGACTGTCTGAGTCTGCCTTGATTGCGTTTTATAAGCTAGTCATTAATACTGCGCCAACCTATGTATCGGCCTTTTTTAGAGCATTTAGAGTCCGCTTTGCGTCAGCGGTTTGATCTGCAGCCGCGATCGATTCCAGCGGGGCTGGATTACCGAGTGAGCGAGCGCGGGCGGCATCCGGCGACGATTCAGAGCTGGTGCTACCAATGTCCGGAGCTGCGCAAAATCCGCTACACCTACATAGATGCTGGCGAGGGTGCGCAGATCTTCAACAGCGTGATTTACCCCAACAGCTGCTATGACCTGCCGCTGTTGGGGATTGACTTTCTCTCTTTTGGCAAGGTAAAGAACCTGATTGTGCTGGATTTTCAGCCGCTGTTTCAGGATGAGGCTTACGAAGCGAAGTACCTGACGCCGCTAAAGACGCTACACGATCGCTATCCAGACTTGGCGCAGGATCTGGAGATGAAATTTTACGACGCCAACCAGTATTTCTCGAAGTATTTACTGTTTGCCAAAACCGATCCGGAGACGGTGGCAACGCGAGTATTTGAAGCGTTCAAAGACTATTTAGAACTCTATTGGCAGATGCTGGCAGCGGCAACGCCGGCAACGACCGACGCGGAGGTCGCCAGAATTCGTCAGGCCCAGCGAGATTACGATCAGTACAGCGCCGAGCGCGATCCGGCTCATGGGCTGTTTAGCAGCTACTTTGGACCTGACTGGTCCAATCGGTTTCTGCATGAGTTTTTGTTTGAAGATGCTGTACCGCTTGCGGTCCCGACCCGATAGTCGTGCCTGAATAACCACTCATGACGCTGTATCAGCCGTTTTTAGAGGGTGCGATCGCAACCCTGCGTGATCGCCTTGACCTTTCGCCTTATCCCATTCCTGAGGGGTTCGAGACTCGCAGCGCGACGACGGGCAAAGGCAAGCGTGAGGTCACGGTCACAACCGACAGCTACGCGTTTCAGTCTCCTAAACTGCGACAGATTCGGGCCGCCCATGTCCAGGGAGGAGACTCGCTGCAGGTGCTTAACTTTGTTATCTTTCCTCGGTTGTCCTACGACCTGCCCTTTTTTGGCGGTGATTTGGTCACCCTACCAGGCGGACATTTGATTGCCATCGACATGCAGCCGCTGTTTCGCGACGACCCCGACTACCAGCGCCGCTACACCGCGCCCATTCTGCCAATGTTTGAGCGCTACCAGGCCTATTTGCCCTGGGGTGGGGACTTCCCAGAAGAGGCGCAGCCGTTTTTCTCGCCCGCGTTTCTGTGGACTCGACCCAGTGAGACTGACGCCGTCAAGACCCACGTCTTTAGGGCGTTTAACGACTACCTGAGTGCTTACATTGATTTTGTCGGGCAGGCTGAGCCGGTTACTGACCCAGATCGCTTGGCGGCTATTCAGGCAGCTCAGCTCAGCTACATTCGCTATCGGGCCGAAAAAGACCCCGCCCGAGGTATGCTGACCCGCTACTACGGTCCGGACTGGACCGAAGAATATATTCATGGGTTTTTGTTCGATTTAGAGCGGCAACTCCAGCAGGCATAAGCCGTGTTTTGAGGGCGCGACAGTAACGGTTGCTCGGGTTCTGAAAGCGGTAACTATTCGTCAGCTGCACGCCAGGGGGGCGGACCAATTCCAATCGTTCATTCGGCTCCGATACCTTCTCAGATTTGTTTTAACCCGCGTCAAGAAAGTGTGACCAAAGCAGCAAAATAAACGCTGCCTGCGCCCCTTGACAGGCGCTTTCGTTTTATAATTAGTCGTATTATGCGATCCCGATGTAGGGCATGGGTGGAAGCCGATACGCCTTCTCTAGACAGGTCTATCTGCGCCTGAGAGCGCGTCAATTTGAACGTGTATCTCCCACTGTGAACTTTCTTGAACTTTCTTAGATTTGCAACCTATTCGCTTTAATCTTCAAATTGGGGAGAGTAAGTTTGCTGGGATGTTTTGGAAGCTTCCGGGTGGAAGATTTTTCAGATTGTCTGCGTAGCCTATCTCGTCTCGTCACTGCCTGATCGCAGTTGTCTTGAGGATTTCTCATCCCCATCGTTTTTGCAAACTACTTCGACCAATCAGATTTAGGAGATTAAGTCTATGTTTGATGCGTTTGCTAAGGTCGTCTCCCAGGCTGATGCAAGAGGCGAATATCTCAGCAGTGCTCAACTTGATGCGCTATCGGCAATGGTGTCAGATAGCAATAGCCGGATGGATGTTGTCAACCGTTTGACCAGCAATTCTTCCGCTATCGTTACTAACGCCGCTCGTGCCCTATTTGCCGAGCAGCCCCAGCTCATCGCTCCTGGCGGTAACGCCTACACTAGCCGTCGTAACGCGGCTTGCCTGCGCGATATGGAAATCATCCTGCGTTACATCACCTACGCAGTGTTTTCTGGTGACGCTAGCGTTCTGGACGACCGCTGCCTGAACGGTCTGCGTGAGACCTACCTAGCGCTGGGTACGCCTGGCGCTTCAGTTGCGGTGGGTGTTCAGAAGATGAAGGATGCGGCCCTAGCGCTTGCCGGCGACCGTAACGGCATTACCCCTGGCGACTGCAGCAGCCTGCTGTCTGAGCTGGGTAGCTATTTCGACCGTGCGGCTGCTGCTGTTGCCTAAGCGCCGTTCGTCGAACGTTCATTGCTTAACGCCTTTCCATACGATTAGAACCATTTATTCGGGAGATATCTGAACCAATGAAAACTCCTCTGACCGAAGCTGTTTCCGCAGCTGACTCTCAGGGCCGTTTCCTGAGCAACACTGAGCTGCAGTCTGCCTTTGGCCGCTTTCAGCGGGCTGCCGCTGGTC
The DNA here is from genome assembly GCA_039817185.1 of Cyanobacteria bacterium J06648_16. Lineage (GTDB taxonomy): Bacteria > Cyanobacteriota > Cyanobacteriia > Phormidesmidales > Phormidesmidaceae > CAWUKV01. Next base: position 69,324 of record JBCBWI010000006.1, read on the forward strand.
TAGACGCTGCTCGTGCCCTTACTGGTAAGGCTGACAGCCTTTGCAGTGGTGCTGCCCAGGCCGTTTATAACAAGTTCCCTTACACCACTCAGATGCAAGGGCCAAACTACGCTGCTGACCAGCGTGGTAAGGACAAGTGCGTCCGTGACATTGGCTACTATCTGCGCATGGTGACCTACTGCCTGATTACTGGCGGTACGGGCCCCATGGATGAGTATCTGGTGGCTGGCCTAGACGAGATCAACCGCTCTTACGAGCTGTCTCCGAGCTGGTACATCGAAGCGCTGAAGTACATCAAGGCTAACCACGGTCTGTCCGGTGAGCCTGCAACTGAAGCCAACAACTATCTCGACTACGCGATCAACGCGCTGAGCTAGTGGCCTTTCCCAATTAACGGTTAGCCCCGTCGTTAGCCCCATAGTTTGCTACGCGGTTGGCCTGTAATTGTTCCCAGAGAGATATTCGATAGCTGGCGACTCGCTAGTGTTTGGATGTTTCTCTGGGATTTGTTGTTTAGAGCGCAAACTGTCGCCGCATGTCTCCCCACGCGCCTGAGGGTCAGCCCCTGACGTTAGATCAGGCGCTGACGAATATTCACCAGACTGAGGATACTGGCCTGCGCTACTACGCAGCCTGGTGGTTAGGACGAATGCGCGTCAATACCGCTGAGGCGGTGACCGCGCTGGTGACGGCGTTACACGACGAGGCCGACCGCTCACCAGATGGGGGCTACCCGCTTCGGCGCAATGCCGCTAAGGCTCTGGGTAAGCTGGGCGATCTGGGCGCGGTACCGGCGCTGATCGACTGTTTAGACTGTTCTGATTACTACGTGCGAGAGTCGGCGGCCCAGGCGTTAGAGGCGTTGGGTGACACAAGTGCGATTCTCCCGCTGCTGCGGCTGTTGGCTGGGGGCGTTGAGGCGGCGGTATCCGTTCCTGGTAAACCCCATCTAGTCCAGCCCTATAATGCGATTTTGGAGGCGCTCGGCACCCTGGGGCAGGCAGTGGGTGACGCTGAGTTAGCCACTCGGATTGCGCCGTTTTTGACGCATACCGTTCCTAATGTGCGCAACGCTGCGGCTCGCGCACTTTATCAGCTGACGGGCGACGCGAGCTATGCCGAGCGCCTGGTCAGGGTTCTGCAAGATGACCAGCTACAGCTGCGGCGAGCGGCGCTGATGGATCTGGGGGCCATTGGTTATGCGCCAGCGGCGGCTGCGATCGCAACCACCCTGGCAGAAAACAGCATGAAGCTGATGGCGCTCCGGGGCGTCCTGGAAGCCAATCTAAAGGCAGAAGGCGACGACACGGTGTCGGATACCACTCAGCACATTCTCGCCCTGATGGACGACCTGCTGTAGCCTGTCTAGACCTGCGCTTCTTGAGCAGCCGTCTGTGGGAAGGCCTCTTTGACCGGCTGATTGAAGAGCACCATGGTCGTGCTCTGGTTGGTTTCGAAGCCAATCCGTTCGTAAAACTGTTGCTGGTGGGTGGTGGTCAGGTAGACCCGCTCAACCCGGCTCATGTGGGGGTGGGCCAGCAGCGTCTGCACGAGCTTGCGACCCAGTCCGGCCCCCCGGTAGTCGGCGTGAATCACCACATCCCAAATGGTGGCGCGGTAGACCCCGTCGGAGGTGGCCCTGGCAAAGCCAATAATCGTATCGTCGTCCCAGGCAGTAACGGTGGGGTAGCTGTTTGCGATCGCAACTCTCAAATCTTCGAGGTTTCGCGACTGCGCCCAAAACGCCGTCTGATCAAATAAGCGCTGCAGCTGAGCCAGCTCAGGCGCTGAACCCAGAGCCGACGTGCGAAACTGAATGTTGCGAAAGTCCATAGACACTGATCTTGAGTAGTTGACAGATAATGGTCAAGGAGTGATCAAGTAATGGTCAAGGGGGATGGCCGGAGGCGACCCAGCTGACCCATGTCGATCGGTTTTCAGCATACTCACAGAATTTAGAATTTGGAACCCGTCCAATCCATTTCCTTGGCCTCTAAAAACAGTATTCCATGACCCATCGCCGAAGCAACCAGCCGCGCTGGTGGCAATCTATCGCCCGATTTGTTTGCGTTGTCGTAATAGTTGTGCTAAGCGGAATTGTGCTGTCTACGGGGCTGTCTGGAGCCAGGGCAACGACCAGCTCAGCCGAGATTGTGGGTACGGTGGACCCGGTGACGCCCAATCAGCAAGTCGGCCGCGATCGCTACGTGGCCCAGTGCAGTACCTGTCATCTTGCCGTACCAGCAGCTATCCTACCCCAGGAAACCTGGCGTACCTTACTGATCGACACCGAGCACTATGGCGTTCGCCTCGAACCCCTGACGAGCTTCGACCAGCAGCTAATCTGGAACTACCTACGCGCCTATTCTCGACCGAATTGGGGCAGTCGCATTCCGGCCTTTCGGGTGGCGGATTCGGTGTACTTTACGGCCTTACACCCGGACGTGACCTTTGACTTGCCAGTGAGCCTGTCTACCTGTGTCGCCTGCCACACCCAGGCCCGTGACGGTAATTTTCGCGTTTGGCAGGAATAGCCCCAGAGGAGGAGCCCCTGTTCGGGAGCCCAAAATCAGCCTTCATCTCTTGGTATGGACAAGGCCGACGCGTCGATGGTCCTGACCTTTGCTCGCTTTTTTGCTCTGGGGGTCACGCTAATGGCCCTGTTGGACACGCCGCTGGCGCTAGTCGAGCAGACGCTGCTCGGGTCCTAAGCCTCAACCGTCAGGCCGTTGTACCGATTCATCGCCTGCTCGACCCCCTTGCGCAGACACAGGTGGATCGCCTCAACCGCAATCGGAATCACCGCGTTCATCTGTTGGCGGGCCTCAGGGGCAAACTTGCCCAGCACGTGGGAAACGACCCCGTCGCCTTGCACCTTATTGGCCGTCCCAATGCCGATACGTAGCCGGGGAAAATCTTGAGTACCCAGGTGGGAAATAATCGACTTCATGCCGTTATGGCCGCCCGCCGAGCCAGATGTTCTCAACCGCAGGCGACCCACCGGCAGATCCATATCGTCGTATACCACCAGCACCGCCGCCGGATCTAGCTTGTACCAGTCCACGATCGACCGCACCGATTGTCCAGAACGGTTCATATAGGTGGTGGGCTTAAGGAAAACTAAGCGATCGCCTGCTGGTGTGCGGCTATCGCCCACAATTCCGTGAAAGCGCTTGTTTTCTACCAAGGAAGCGGGCCAGTCCTTCGCCAGGGCGTCCAGTACCTCAAAGCCCACATTGTGCCGCGTCCGGTCGTATTTGGGTCCTGGATTGCCCAGCCCCACGACGAGCTGGGGCAAAACGGAGGCGCTCACTGCGTCACTCATCGGGCTAGGACACGCTGGCAGAATCTTCAGCGACCTCAGTCGTGGCGGCGGCAGGCTCTGCTTCAGCCAGTTCCGGATCGGGGGCCAGTTCTAGATCGGGGGCCAGCGCTTTTTTCTCGGGCTTCTCAATGGTGGCCTTCATCGGAGCGGTGGTCACCTTCTCGATGCGCTCGGCTTCCTTTTTGAACTCAGCCTCGAATTCCTTAGATGCATCTTGAAAACCCTTGATGGCTTTGCCCAGGCTGCGCCCAATCTCGGGCAGCTTCTTGGGGCCAAAAACCAGCAGGGCAACCATCATAATCAGGGCCATCTCAGGCAGGCCAATGCCGAATACGTTCATGGGGCTTTACTAGTAGCAGGTGCAACGTGTCGTCAACGTGTCGTCATAGACAGCAAAAGCAGGGACGGGTCACAAGCAGCCCCGGCCCCGCATAATGCCCATTAGCATCGTGTAACGAGTTTTAGAATCCGAGGCTGCGCCAGTCAACGTCGACGCCCTGAATCTGAATGGAGTTATTGTAGAGCTGAAGAATGATCAGCAAGAACACTAGGAAGAGGGCCATGAACACGGCCATCAGCGGCGTGGTGCCCCAGCCAGGGGCGACCTTACCGTACTCCGAGTTGAGAGGCTTGAGAAGGTTGCCCAATTTTGTCTGCTGTCCCATGGGTTGATTACCTTAAGGTCACTTCATATTCTGTAATATCATAGAGTTTACCGCCTTTACCCCTGAATAGATCCTATGGATTCTGCAACAGTTCTTATTATTTCGGTTGGCACGATTGTCGTTGGGTTTACCGGGTTCGCCGTATACCTGGCGTTTGGCCCACCGGCCAAGCAGCTGAGCGACCCCTTCGAAGACCACGAAGACTAAAATTGACCGAATTTGACCGATGGGGCGCGGCCACTCAAAACCAGGTGCTATAATCAGGTGCTCTGAAGCTTTTTGGATGGCAGAGCGGCCTGCTCTGTTATCTGTGAGGGCATGCATCCGGCAACTTTGGGTTGTTCGGCGGTCCTCCTGTCCAGCACATTCACTATCCTTCCGAAAGGCGGGGTCGCCCCCGCAAGCAATAGCAGATTCCATTATCTTCACCCATGATCAAAATTCGACTGAAGCGGTACGGCAAGAAAAGAGAGGTTAGCTACCGGATTGTGGCGATGAACAGCAAAGATCGTCGCGACGGCCGTCCGCTGGAGGAGCTGGGTTACTACAATCCCCGTACGGACGAAACCCGCCTAGAGGTGCCGGCTATCATCAAGCGTCTTAAGGAAGGGGCTCAGCCGACTCAGACGGTTAAACACATCCTTGAGAAGGCCAATGTGTACGACCAGCTGAAAGCTGCCAACAGTTAGCCTTCTTCAACGGCAATAACTCCAATGGATGCCGCCGCCTGACCCCGTCCGTTGTTAATAGGTGTTCGCGTGCCTGATTCTGAAGCCCCTAACTTTGAAGCGCTAGTCCGCTTTTTGATTCAACCACTGCTAGACGCACCCGAATCCCTCAGCGTTCACTGCGAATCGCTGGCGGGGGGTAAGCGAATATGGGTGCGGGTCGCGTTCGAGGGTGAAGATAAGGGGCGCGTTTACGGGCGCGGCGGGCGTAATATTCAAGCGATTCGCAGTGTCGTGACAGCGACCGGTAAGTTGGCGGGCTGCGAGGCGCATCTAGACGTATTTGGCGAGCCCACCCCGGGAGGTGGTCGTAGCGGTGGCCGAAGCGGCGGGCGTAACAGTGGTCGCAGTGGTTCCCGTCCCCGTCCCCGTCCCCGTTCTCGGGACGGCGGTGAGCGCTAGCGCTGTTCGGGTCTCAAAATCCTTGATGATAGGTTGAACCGCTCCATCGGGTCTGTTTGCCCCCTTAAGGCATGGACAATTCTGTGACGTTTGAGTTTCCAGGGTCGGCGCAGGCGATGGCGCTGGCTGGCTATCGAGAAGATACGCTGAAGCGGCTGGCCCGCCAAACCGGGGCCAAGCTGGTGCTGCGCGGTAGCGAGCTGTTGCTCTCCGGTACCGACAATCAAATTGCGCGATCGCAACGCTTGATTCAGGCCCTTGAACCCCTGTGGAGCAAGGGGCAGCCGGTTGAAACCGCTGATCTGATGACGGCCATTCACGCGGTGGATACCCACCAAGAAGACGATCTCACCCAGCTGCAGCAGGATGTCATCACCCGGACGCGACGCGGGGAAACCATTCGAGCCAAGACGTTCAAGCAGCGGCAGTACGTGCGAGCCCTGCGCCAGCAGGATCTGACCTTTTGTGTGGGTCCGGCGGGGACTGGCAAAACCTTTTTGGCGGCAATGGTAGCGGTGCAGGCCCTGCTAGACAACCAGTATGAGCGGCTGATTCTGACCCGTCCAGCGGTCGAGGCCGGGGAACGACTGGGCTTTTTGCCCGGTGACCTGCAGCAAAAGGTGAACCCCTACCTGCGTCCCCTCTACGATGCCCTGCACGAGCTGATTGACCCCGAGCGCATTCCAGGGCTAATGGAGCGGGGGGTGATCGAGGTGGCCCCTTTGGCCTACATGCGCGGTCGTACTCTGAGCAATGCCTTTGTAATTCTCGACGAGGCCCAGAACACGACCCCGTCCCAGATGAAGATGGTGCTGACGCGGCTCGGGTTTAAGTCACGTATGGTGGTCACCGGCGACGTCACCCAGACCGACCTGCCCAGCTATCAGCAGTCGGGGCTGGCCCAGGCGCTCAAAATCTTGAAAGGCGTAGAGGGCATTGCGATTTGCCAGCTGACGGCGGCGGATGTGGTCCGGCACCCGATGGTGCAGCGCATCGTCGCGGCCTACGAGCGGCAGCAGGCTTAGGGCGCACCTCCAGTAGCGATATTTCATCCATTCGATCCACCACAGGGCACGGCTATGGCAGTTCTTCACGGTTGCTGGTTATCTGAACGACAGCGGTTCTTGCTGTGGGGTGAAACCTGGCGACGGCTGGAGTTGGACGGCTACGCTCTGGACGCTGGGCTGCAGCCCTACCCCTACGGCCTGTCGGCTTCAGAGTTGGGTAAATGGGTCGCTGAACCGGTGGGAGCGCTGGATTTGAGCTGGCTGGCGGGTGATGTGAAAAATAGGTGGCATACGCAGACGATGGCGCTGCCGACCCAGATGACGGCGACCCACGCCGTTCCGCTGCTCTCGGGACAGTTGCCGGAGGCAGGGGTGGCCCTCCTGCCCTGGTCGGTGGACGGGGTGCTGCTGACGGCGGCAGGTGCGCTGAAGCTGCTGGTCAATCTGCCGCTGGGTCAGACCGAGTCTACGGTCGGGCCAGATCTCCGGTTTTGGTCTCACGTGGCTCGGTGGAGTCTGGACTTGATGGCCCGAGGCAAGTACCTGCCGGAGGTCAGTGCCGATAAGAAGGGTGCGATCGCAACCTGGAAACTTTTGCTCGACAGCGCTACCGATCAGCTGCGTCTGCGCCAGTTCGGCCAGCAGATGCCCCTCGCAAGTCGTCTGATCCAGCCCGCGGCCAAGGGCAAAAAGAAAAAAGCCGAGGCTGACGCTACCGCCCTCTATCTTGATCTGCCGCAGCCCTCCCGGTCTCTGCTGCGCAGCTTTCTGTCGAGCCTGATCGATGCCCAGGTCCGCAGCACTGCTCAGAGTCAGCCTCTCCCCGCCAGCACGGTTCTGACCAAAGAGCTGCCGCTGCGGGAGTGGTTGAATGCCCTGTCGGTGAGCAAGTCTAGCCACTTCGAGTCCCAGCCAACCGGGCTGGTTCGTCTGAACGACGCGCTCAACACCTGGACGACCCCCCTGCAGAACGTGGAAGGGGACGCGCTCAATCAGCTGCGCACCTGCTTTGTACTGGAGCCGCCTCCGTCGGGTCAGCTTGACTGGACGCTCCATTACGCGCTGCAGGGGCTCGACAACGAAGCCTTCAAAGTCAGTGCTGAAACTATCTGGCAGCATACGGTGGATCGGTTTGAGCAAAATGGCCGCCCCGTTGAAGCGCCCCAAGAGACCCTACTCGGCGGTCTGGGGCGGGCTGCTCGGCTGTACCCACCGATCAAAGAGTCGCTTAAGCAGCAGTGCCCCGCCACCTGTCAGCTCGACCCGGTGCAGGCCTACGAATTTATCAAGGTGACCTCGCATCGCCTGCTCGACAGCGGCTTTGGGGTTGAGCTGCCTGAAAACCTGAGCGATACCAATGACACCAACGCCAACCGTCTGGGTCTGCGCGTCCAGGTCATCGAACCCACCCAAAAGCAGCGGGTCGGCCTGCAGAGCCTGCTGAACTTTGACTGGGAGCTGTCCCTGGGCGGCGAGTCAGTCACGGAAGACGAGTTCAAGGATCTGATTGCTCAGCAAACGCCGCTGGTGGAGGTGAACGGCCAGTGGGTCGAGCTGCGCCCCCAGGATGTCCGCTCTGCCCAAAATTTCTTTGAGAACCGCAAGCAAAGCAACCGCCTTTCAATCGAGGATCTGATCCGCATCAGCACCGGGGATACCCAGCTGATCGACAAGCTGCCCGTGGTCGATTTCAAAACGTCTGGCAAGCTCAAGGAGCTGATCACAACACTGACCACTGGCAACCAGTCCTTATCAGAAGTTGAGGAGCCCGAAGGCTTTGAAGGTCAACTGCGACCCTACCAGGCGCGGGGCGTGTCGTGGCTGTCGTTTTTAGAGCAGTGGGGCATGGGGGCCTGTCTGGCGGATGACATGGGTCTGGGTAAAACCGTGCAGCTGATTGCCTTTTTGCTCAAGCTGCGGGAAGAAAATGCCCTGGCCGGGCCGGTTTTGCTGGTGTGTCCCACTTCCGTGCTGACTAACTGGCAGCGTGAGGTGCGGCGCTTTGGTCCTGATCTAAAGACGCTGGTTTACCACGGTGATAAGCGCCCGCGCGGCAGCGATCTGACCCGTGCAGCTAAGACGACTCACCTGTTTATCACCAGCTATGCCCTGGTCGCACGGGACTTGAAGGATCTCAAACGGGTCACCTGGCAGGGGCTGGTACTGGACGAAGCACAGAATATCAAAAATGCTGACGCTAAACAGTCCCAGGCCGTGCGCGAGCTGCAGAGTGAGTTTCGCATTGCCCTCACCGGTACCCCGGTGGAGAATCGCCTGACCGAGCTATGGTCGATCATGGACTTTCTCAACCCCAACTATCTGGGGCCCAAAAACTTTTTCCAGCGGCGCTTTGCCACCCCGATCGAACGTTACGGCGACACAGCTTCGCTCAAAACGCTGCGCGGTCTGGTGCAGCCATTTATTTTGCGTCGTCTCAAAACCGATCGATCGATCATTCAAGACCTGCCCGAAAAACAGGAGATGAACGTATTCTGCGGGCTGTCGGCTGAGCAGGGGCGGCTCTATCAAAAAACGGTAGACGAAGCGCTGGCGGCCATCGACGAGGCTGAAGGCGTGCAGCGACGGGGCATGATTTTGGGTCTGCTGGTGAAGCTCAAGCAGATTTGCAACCACCCGGCCCAATTCCTCAAACAAAAGACGCTGGGTAAGCCGCGCCGGTCGGCCAAACTGCAGCGTCTGCACGAAATGCTTGAAGAAGTCATTTCTGAAGGGGACCGGGCGCTGATATTTACCCAGTTTGCCGAGTGGGGCAAGCTGTTGAAGGCTCACCTGGTCGAACATTTAGACCCCCAAACGATGTTTCTCTATGGCAGCACGTCGAAGAACGCACGGGAAGATATGGTGGACCGCTTCCAGCAGGATCCGAACGGCCCTCGACTGTTTATTCTCTCCTTAAAGGCAGGCGGCGTGGGTTTGAACCTGACCCGCGCCAACCATGTGTTCCACTTTGACCGTTGGTGGAATCCGGCGGTCGAAAATCAGGCAACTGACCGGGCCTTTCGAATTGGCCAGACGCGTAATGTGCAGGTTCACAAATTTGTTTGCAGTGGCACGCTAGAAGAACGCATTAACGACATGATCAACAGCAAAAGAGCGCTGGCAGAACAGGTCGTAGGCGCGGGCGAGCAGTGGCTGACCGAACTGGATACTGAGCAGCTGCGCGATCTTCTCTTGTTAGATCGTAAGGCCGTGATCGACGAAAGCTGAAAATTCGGATCGGTGCCCATGCCTGTGCCAATGTAAAACCTGGAATAGCGGGGATGCGATGGGTAGATCCTCCCTGATATCAGTACCGTAGTGGCCAATGCGGGCAAGCTCACCGGAATTCTGTTTAACCGGTGTTCTGTTAAATCGGTGCTCTGTTAAATCGGTGCTCTGTTTAACCGGAAGTCTATCGGGAATCACTGAAGTTCGTGATGTAGATCGCTTTTGAGCATTGATGGACATCACTGAGTGCCGCATTTGGTCACCGTACACTGACGAAGGCCCCGGCAAATTTGCCGAGACCGCCCGAGGTGCACGCTGCTTGGCAAATGCCGGTTTTTACGGTTGACCGCTCAAGCTTTTTCGATGCAGAACGCGCTCTCCTGTCAGGGTCATATGTTCGCGCTTTTTCTCTGGCGGGCACACTAATCCTATCGGAGCACCGGTCTCTGCTACTGCTGACGCTTATCGCCATCATTATGGAAGCTACGTCTTACTTGAACCCCACGGACCTCGACAAGAATCTGGAGCCGTCTGCCCCCGACGCCAGTGAGCCTAGCGATCTGGATATTGAGTCGCTGATGGTGGCCAATGATGATGCTCCCGTGGCTGGCGCTAAAGCCGACACGTCGCCGCGTGCCCGGCGGACCACCGATCTGGTGCGGCTGTATTTGCAAGAAATTGGCCGCGTTCGCCTACTCGACCGGGACGAGGAAGTTGCAGAAGCCCAGCTGGTGCAGCGCTACATGCAGCTGCTAGAGCTGCGCGACCAGGCTGCTGAGTCAGAAGGCGGTATTTTGGCGACTTTTGCCAATCTGTTGAATACTAAAGATCGGCTGACGGCACAGCTGGGGCACCGTCCCTCGCTAGAGCGTTGGGCCAAGACAGCAGGTGTGGAGCTGGCTGACCTCAAGCCCAGTCTGTCTCAAGGTAAGCAGCGCTGGGCCGAGCTGGTCGGTGTCTCGGTAGAGGACCTGATGACGGCCCAATCTGAGGGTATCCGTGCTAAAGACCACATGATTAAGGCCAATCTGCGTCTAGTCGTGTCCGTCGCCAAAAAGTATCAGAATCGGGGCCTAGAGCTGCTGGATCTGATTCAGGAAGGCACGCTGGGCCTAGAGCGGGCGGTTGAGAAGTTTGACCCGACCAAGGGCTATCGCTTTAGTACCTATGCCTACTGGTGGATTCGCCAGGGCATTACCCGTGCGATCGCAACCCAAAGTCGCACCATTCGGCTCCCCGTCCATATCACCGAAAAGCTCAACAAAATCAAGAAAGCCCAGCGCAAAATCTCTCAGGCGCAGGGCCGCACTGCTACGGTTGACGACATTGCCAAAGAGCTGAACATGACCGCGCCCCAGGTGCGTGAAGTACTGCTGCGCGTCCCTCGCTCCGTCTCGCTAGAGACCAAAGTTGGCAAGGAGCGCGACACCGAACTGGGCGACCTGATTGAAACCGAAGATCTCTCGCCCGAGGAGTTGGTCACCCGCGATTCACTGCGCCGCGACCTGCAGCAGCTGCTAGCCGACCTGACGACCCGCGAGCAAGAGGTTATTCGCTTACGCTTTGGCTTGGGTGACGGTGTGCCCTACTCCCTGGCTGAGATTGGCCGCACGTTAGAGCTTTCCCGCGAGCGTGTTCGCCAAATCGAGTCTAAGGCATTGCAGAAGCTACGCCAGCCCAAGCGCCGCAACCGAGTGCGGGACTATCTGGAAGCGCTGAGCTAGGGCGACTCAACCGATTTCGTGACAGACAGAAACAACACAGCAGGAGGCTATTCGCCTCCTTTTTTTTGCAGTATTTCTGGACGGGGCTCAATAACGAATCCGCAAATTTTGTGGAGTACTTGTGCCTTCAGCATGACACGGGAGAATCGTCTCAACTTCTTCTGAACTCACCTGGCGACGGTAGTAGAGCGTATTGATCGTTTCTGTAAAGGTGCGACCGCATGTCGGACATTTGAACCGTTGGCACAGGGCAGCGATTTGATTCCTGTCCCAGCCTTCGCTAAAGACCTGAAACTAACGGTAGACCATCTCTTTGGTGGGCTCAAAGTCGGCTAAAAGGTCAATTTGCCCCTTGCCTAATTCGCGTTAAGCTTTGTAAAGCAGTGCGTGAGAGCCCGAATCGGGTAAGAGCTTATGGGAACGCCGTCCATTTTTTCGCAGGTTTTGAGCTGGCTTCAGCCCGTGGGTGACTGGCAGCAGTATCAACAGCCTAGCAGCGCCTTTGTCGAGCTGCGCCACCTCAGCCGCGACTTTGTCGAAGGCACGACCCAACGGCGTGTGCTAGATGATCTGTCGGTGGGCTTTGAGGAAGGCACGTTCATCGTGCTGCTGGGTCAGAGCGGCAGCGGCAAAAGCACCCTGCTAAACCTGATCAGCGGTATCGAAAAGCCGACCAGCGGCCAGGTCCTGATCGATGGCGTGCCGATTACTGATCTCAGCGAGCGGGCCTGTACCCTATTCCGCCGCGATCAGATTGGCTTTATCTTTCAGTTTTTTAACCTTATTCCCACCCTAACGGTACTGGAAAATATCACCCTGCCTCAGGAGCTGGCAGGGGATGCGCCCAAGGATGTGGAAATTAAGGCCCAGGCACTGCTCGAAAAGGTGGGATTGGGTGACCGGGGCGATGCCTACCCCGACAAGCTCTCGGGCGGTCAGCAGCAGCGGGTCGCCATTGCCCGCGCCCTGGTACATGAACCGCGCCTGATCCTCGCGGATGAGCCCACGGGGAATCTGGATGAGGATACGGGGGAGACTGTGCTGAAGCTGCTCCTAGCGCTGACGCGGGATGCCAACAAGTCGCTGATTATGGCGACACATAACCCGGAGATTGCCAAGTACGCAGATAAGGTACTGCGGGTTCATGAGGGTCATTTGGAAGACGTGACGACTGAGCTGGCGACGCAGGGGGCAGCAGCGTGAGCAATCCGATCATCTCCAACGCCCCCCTATGGCGGCTGGCCTGGCGCAGAATTCAGCGGCGGCCCTTTCAGTATGTGCTGTTTATTTTGGGCATTGCCATTGGCGTAGCGATGATGGTGTCGATTGATCTAGCCAACGGATCGGCGCAGCGAGCTTTTGCCCTTTCTACAGATGCGATCACAGGTAAAACCACCCATCGCATCGAAGCCATTTCTCCTGTCGGCGTGGACGAATCGCTATACCAGACCCTGCGGACTGACCTGGGCTACCGTCAGTCGGCTCCGGTGGTAGAGGGCTACGTAGTGGCAGAAGACTTGGACCGCCAGCCGATGCGGCTGGTAGGGGTCGACTTTTTTGCCGAAGCGCCGTTTCGTAACTACTTCAAGGACAGCAGTGGCCAGGGCCTAGAGGCGATTACCGCATTTTTGACCGAGCCGAATACGGTCATTCTCGGTCAGGAAACAGCGAGAGAATATGGGATAAAAGTGGGGGATCGGCTGGATCTGACCCTAGCGGGACAGCCGGTCCTTTCTAAGGTCGTCGGATTGGCACAGCCTGCGAACGCGCTAACGCGGGATGCACTTAGTAACGTACTGTTCACCGATATCGCCTCGGCCCAAGAAATTTTGGGCATGCAGGGGCACCTCAGCCATATTGACCTGATTGCCGAAAGCGAGGCAGATCTAGCGCCGATTCGAGCCCTGCTGCCTAGCGGTGTGAAGCTAGAAACGGCCCAGGCCAAGAAAAACGCAGTGCAGCAGATGACGGCCGCTTTTGAGCTGAATCTGACGGCGTTGAGCCTGCTGGCGCTGGTAGTAGGCATGTTTTTGATTTACAACACGGTCACCTTTAGCGTCATTCAGCGGCGGCCACTATTCGGCACGCTCAGGTGTTTGGGTGTGACTCAAGGGCAGCTGTTTCAGCTGATTCTGGGGGAGTCGCTGGTGTTGAGCATCTTCGGTTCTCTGCTGGGCCTAGGACTCGGCATCGTCCTGGGCCACAGCATTGTTGGGCTGATTACCCAGAGCATCAACGACTTTTACTTTGTGGTGTACGTGCGCGACATCAGCCTTAGCCGGTTCACCCTGGTGAAGGGTATGGCGATTGGCATCTCGGCGGCGCTGCTGGCGTCGGCGATTCCGGCCATTGAGGCAATGCGGACGTCCCCGAATGCGAGTTTGAAGCGGTCGAGCCTGGAGGGCAAGGTGCAAAAGCTGCTGCCCTGGCTGGTATTGGTTTGGGGGCTGTTTACCCTGGGCGGAGTCGGTCTGCTCAAACTAGAACAGGGCGGTCTGGTGGTAGCCTTTGCAGGGCTATTCTCGATTTTGCTCGCGGCAGCGCTGCTGACGCCCCCCCTGACGGCCCTGCTGATGCGGGGGCTGACGCCTGTCGGTGCGGCCCTGCTAGGGGTACTGGGCAAGATGGCCCCGAGGGATATTATTCGGTCGCTGAGCCGGACGTCAGTTGCGATCGCATCTTTGATGGTGGCCGTCTCCGTTATTGTCGGCGTCTCGGTCATGGTTGGTTCCTTCCGTACCACCGTCGTCCAGTGGCTCGACCAGACTCTGCAGGCCGATATTTATGTGACGCCGCCCAGTGCGACGGCCAATCGCGTCTTCGGCAGTATCGACCCGGTAGTGGTGGATACGGTGAGGAACTGGACGGACATCGACCACTACGTCACCTACAACGACGCAGATGTGGTGGTAACCGGTTTTGAAACTGCATCGGACGAGGCTGTCACCGTCAACCGCACTGCCAAAATCATCTCTGCCGACGGGGATGTGTCAGACGGGCAGCGGCCCTATGGCTGGATTCGCGATGACGTAAAAAATCCTTGGCCCCAGCTCGACGCTGGCGAGGGCGTGATTATCTCCGAAGCGCTGATGCTGCGGTCGGGGCTGAACGCCCCGCCGGAGACGGTGACGATGGAAACGCCCGTGGGAGAAAAGACATTCCCGGTGCTGGCGGTCTTTTATGACTATTCTTCTGACCGGGGAACGATTCTGATTGATGACCAGATTTATCTGGACCTGTGGCAGGACCCGAGCATTGCTTCGCTAGGCCTGTTCGTCAAGCCTGACGTGAATGTGGATGACGTGGTGAGCCAGCTCCGCAGTGCCTTCAAAGACCGACAGGATCTCGTCGCCCAGTCCAACAAAAATCTGCGCCAGGGCTCAATTGAGATTTTTGACCGCACCTTTGCGATCACTGGGGCGCTGCGGTTACTTGCTGTCGTAGTTGCCTTTATCGGCGTGCTAAGTGCGCTGATGAGCCTGCAGCTAGAACGTACCCGCGAGCTCGGCATTCTGCGGGCCAACGGCATGACGCCAGCACAAATGTGGAAACTGACGCTGCTAGAGACTGGCATCATGGGTAGTCTGGCAGGATTCTTTGCGATGCCGCTGGGCTACACGCTGGCCTGGATTTTGATCTATGTCATCAACGTCCGCTCCTTTGGCTGGACGCTGCAGATGCAGATACAGCCCAGCTACTTCTGGCAGGCGTGGATTGTGGCTGTGGTCGCAGCGCTGCTGGCGGGGGTCTACCCGGCCTGGCGATTGGGGAATATGGTGATCGCCTCGGCGATTCGACAGGAATGACGATTTTGTTGTCTAACAACAAAATCGTGGGGCAGGCGTCTCGCCTGCCAGATTCTCGGGTGGCAGGCAAGCTGACTGGGGCAATCTTGCAGGAAAATTTCAACGCTTAATTATGAAACGGTTACCGATTGCAATTTTACTTTCTCTCATTGTCGGCCTGCTGATTGTCTTCTGGCCTCGCCCCGCCATCACCAACAGCGGCCAGGCGTCTGTGCGGTGGCTATCGACAGACCGGGCGACGGGTGAGTTCGCCCGCGTGTATGAGCCTGACCCGCTGCAGTTTCCGCAAGATTTAGGGCCGCACGAAGACTACCAAACCGAGTGGTGGTACTACACCGGTAATCTAGCAACCGAAAGCGGGCGCGAGTTTGGCTACCAGCTTACTTTTTTTCGACGAGGGCTAACGCCAGGCAGAGATGCGAACAGCGGCACCTCTAGCTGGCGCACAAACCAGGTTTATTTCTCTCATTTCACCATTAGCGATATTGAGAACAATCAGTTCTACCCCCACGAGCGGTTTAGCCGAGGCGCAGAAGGACTAACGGGCGCGCAGTCCGCCCCCTATCGGGTATGGATTGAGGACTGGTCTGCAGAGCAGGTCGCACCGGGCAAGGTTCACCTGACAGCGGATGCTGGAGACGTTGCTCTAGACCTGACGCTAACTCAGACACTGCCGCCCGTCCTGCAGGGCGACCGAGGGTTCAGTCCCAAGGGACCCGAACCGGGCAACGCGTCTTACTACTACTCCATCGTGCAGCAGCAAACCGAGGGAACGGTGACGATCGGTGATGAGGCGATACCCGTCGTAGGCAAAAGCTGGAAAGATCACGAGTACTCGACCAGTGTTTTGAGTGAAGGAACGGTGGGTTGGGACTGGTTCTCACTGCAGCTCGACAACGGCTCGGCGCTGATGCTATTCGCGCTGCGCAAAGAGACCGAGACCGGGCTAAACATTGCCGATGGAAAATTCATTGCCGCTGACGGCAGCGAAACTCGCATCACTGCAGGCGACTGTCAGGTCAAGGTACTCGATACCTGGCTCAGCCCCGCCAGTGGCGCAGCCTACCCGGCCCAATGGCATATCGAAATCCCAAACATCGGTCTGACGCTCGATGGCCAACCACTGATGCCTAATCAAGAACTAAACGTGTCTAATACTTACTGGGAAGGGGCAACCGCGTTCGAAGGACGGCTGGATCAGGCTCCGATTGCGGCCAAGGGCTATATCGAAATGACCGGATACACCGCCAGCATGGATGGAATTTTGTAGCTTACGTCGCTGCCCAGTGATGACAGCAAAGCTCCCAGCCAGGGGTAATCTACAGACGGCGTTGCTGGACTATCCATGTCAGTTGATTGCTTAATTCAACAACTCCAAACCCTGGTCGATGGTCTGCTCTGGTCGAGTGAATCGGATTACCCGATCGAGGTCGTTTGCTGGGCAGCCCGGTGTCAGCCGTTGACGGCCCAAGATGTACTGTTACTGGGGCAGCATTCGCCCGATGCAGCGATAGAAATCACCTCTCTTAACCCTCTGTTTCGCAGGGTGACGGTCAAGCACGACTGGCATAGTGAGGAAGAAACCGCACAGGCTGAGCGATTTCAGCAGCTGAAGCAGCGACTATCAGCCGACCTGCGCGACGTTCAGGTCTATCGTGTGGGTGAGGTTGAGATTACGGTCTACGCACTGGGCCATGCCAAAGACGGGCAGATTTTAGGCATTCGCACCCAAGTCGTCGAGACCTGAATGGCTCGCGCTCGCGCACAAACGTTCATGACGAGCGCTCTGCCTACTCGCGGCGGAGATACTCGATGTAGTGGGCCGTCTCGTCAGCCACCGACTTGCCACAAAGAGACTCGACCACCGAAAAGGCCATATCCATCCCTGCTGACACCCCTGCAGAGGTGACGATGCCGTCAGCAACGACCCGCCGGTCTCGCTGTACCGAAATGGAGGGATCGATCTGGCTGAGAAAATCTAACGCGCCCCAGTGAGTAGTCGCTTGCTTGTTCTTGAGCAGGCCCAGCTTAGCCAACAGCAACGCACCGGTACAAACGGAAGTCACCTGTGCGGCCTGCTGGCTGACGGACTGAAGCCAATCTAGCGTTTCGGTATCTGCTAGCAGCGGCCTTGTCCCAAAGCCACCGGGCACCACCAAAATATCTATCTGGGGCGCAGACGCGAAATCGTGGGTAGGCACTACACGCAATCCGCCAACGGCAGATAGCTCCTGGGCTTGCTTGGCAACGGTAAACACCTCGAACGGAGCGCTTTCATCATCGCGGCGCGACTCAACCCCGCCCGCCAGGCGGGTTCGGGAAAACACTTCAAAGGGGCCAGCGAAGTCGAGAACTTCAACGTCTGGAAAGATTAGGATGCCAACATTACGTTTTGGAATAGCCATGAGGGGTTTTACCGTTACTAGAGGTGCGTATCGCCCAAATTATCGCAGTGCCAGGCTTTACCACCATCTATGGGGCTCATACTATCGATTGAAAACTATCGATTGAAAACGATTGAAGACTGTTGTTCGAAAATTGAGCGATCTCATGCCGGTAGCCACTAGCGTCGGGCTTCGACTACCGCCTGAATCTCTTCTGGCACATCTGCCAGCAGGTCATACCCGGTGGCTAGCTCAATTCGGTCTACGCTGGTTTGGTAAGTCTGCCACTGGTCATCTATGCGCCGAGCGTTGGGCATATCCACCGCAATAATTTCGGTCCGCTCCGTCAGATCCGCAGCGGTCGGGTTGGGCTGGTCGAAAACTAGAATCACCTTCCAGGTACGGCTAGGCACGCTGATCTTGTCGCCTGCCAGCCTCTCTCTCTGACCGTAGATACCGCCCAATATGTAGAGTGACTTGCCCTGCTGATAGATTAAATCGCGGCAGTAGCTCTCTAGCTCTCGCCAGGGACCGCGATTGTTCGCCGCCGTCTGAGGGAAAATATTGGTCATCAAAAACGTGGCGGAGTTGACATCGCGGCTAGCGGTACGGTCAGCGGAGGGCACCATGTGCCCCCGGTCATAGCCGCTATAATCACGGGGCGTCACCTGATAAACCCCTTTGGGCAACGAGCCGTCGGGTCTAAAATCATCCTGGCGTCCGGTGCGGCCCAGCCACTCAAAATTGAGCTGCCAGCCAGCCCACAGCAGCGTGCCTTTTTCGGCGCTGTAGGCCAGGGCATATTCGTCTTTCTCAATTAAATAATTGTTGACGTTTGTTTGCGCGGCGTTACTGGGGTTGCCAAAGGCCAGGTGCGGGCTATTAGAGAAATAGGTGGCTCTATCTAAGGTTGGTGCGGTGTCGGGCAATCGTTCACAGGCAACGCCGTTGCCGTCCCCATCGAGGCCATAGTCATCGGCCCAGAAGCTGTCAAGCACAAGCTGGGCGTCAGCCTGGGTCCGAAAGTCGCCACAGGTGCAGACGTTATCGACGCAGGGCGGCAGATCGGCGTTGGGATCTTCGCCAGAGGTCAGGGCCGCGACCATATCGCAGCTGGTGGTGAGCGTTGCGATCGCAACGCCCACCAGTCCCCTAAGCACCCATCCGTTCTGCATGCGATCGCACCTCATGACCCCCATCAAATATGCCCACAACCAGTACGTCTGTATACAGATTTAGCATGTCTGTCGCTTGGCCCGTCTACAAAACCAGGCAGTATACTGAGTACTTGTAAGCTGCTGCCGGATACCTTACGGTAAGAGCAGAACACGGCAGCCCTGATTGGGTCTGACCCTACACAACCTACCGAACTGTTTTAGACATATGTTCAACTCCGCTATCTCTGCATTAAACGCTTGCTTCCCTGCACCTAAGGTCTATGCTCACTGCGACGGCCCTTGCGGCGTATATGACCCCTCTGCAGCTCGCATTACCGCTGAAGCAGTGCTGTCGATGACCAAGAAAATCAAGGCTCTGGAGCATCCTCCCGAAGGTGACCAGGCAGCCATGGTTGCCTATCAGAACACCATGTCTCGCTACATTGCCATCAAAGAAGAGCAGGCGCAAAAGACTAAGGACGACCTGCTGATTCTGTGGACTGACTACTTCAAGCCCACTCACCTAGAGCAGTACCCCGACCTGCACGATACCTTCTGGAAGGCGGCCAAGCTCTGTTCTTCTTGCAAAGTTGAAGTCAGCGAAGCGCATGCGACTGAGCTGATGGACACCGTCAAGAAGATTCACGACATGTTCTGGGCCACTAAGGGTAAGGACGTCGCCTGGTATACGGCTAGCTAACCAGTGCCGAACGGCTTAAAAAGCTTAGGCTGACTGCAAGGGGCTCGGGCGACCGGGCCCCTGTCTTATGTGAGCCTTTATGTTTGACCTGGGGCCATAGCCACATTAGATAACGTCCCATCGATAGATTTGGCTATCGGTGTAGCTTAGAGGTCTTAAGCTGTGGGTGTAAGATAACGGTCTTCTGATGGCACGTTTACTTCCCCGCTCAAACTGGCGAGAACTGTTGAGGCTGTTGATGAGAAAGCGGCAGCGCTACCAAGTGTCCGAGACCTCGATGCTACCGACGCTGAAGCCAGGGGATACGGTGCTTGTTCAGCCACTAGCGCCGTCAACCGCAATTGCATCCTGCGATATTGTTGTTGCTCGCCATCCCTCACATCCCAATCTGTTGCTGATCAAACGCGTTAAAGAAATCTTTTACGACGGTGGCTGTTACTTGATCAGTGATAATCTGGCAGAGCCCACGGCTCAGGATAGTCGGAGTTTCGGTGTCGTTGCCGCCGATCAAATCATTGGCCGAGTGACCAGTCTTTTTGTTTCTGCTCCATGACCTCTCCAACAATTACCATTCACCCAGCGACGGCTGAAGATGTGCCAACACTGTTTGAGCTAGTGATGGGGCTAGCTGAATACGAGCGGTTGACCCATGAGGTGACGGGCACACCGGAGGCGCTGCATCAAAGCCTGTTTGGTCCGCGTCCGTGGGCGGAGGCGGTTCTGGCCGCTGTGGACGGTAACCCGATTGGGTTTGCCCTGTATTTTTATAACTTTTCAACCTTCTTGATGAAGCCAGGGCTGTATTTGGAAGATCTATATGTGCAGCCCGACTATCGGCGGATGGGCATCGGCAGCGCTATTTTTCAGTACCTGGCAAAGACAGCCCTAGCCCAGGGCTGCGGCCGGTTTGAGTGGAGCGTACTCGACTGGAATGAAAGTGCGATCGCATTCTATCGGCAGAAGGGCGCAACCCTGCTGGACGACTGGCGCACCTGTCGGGTCACGGGCGAGGCCCTGACGGCGCTGGCCTCAATCCGCTGAATCAGCCATCCCTTGCACAGATCCTTCAGCAATTAGGGTATTCTTGCGAAGTCACTTGCGGGTACAGACATGGCCCAGATCTTTATCTCTGCCGGTCACGGCGGATTTGAAAACGGTATTCGCGATCAGGGGTCCATTGTCACCGGCACCACTGAAGCGCAGGAGATGATCCGCATTCGCGATCTGGTGGTACCCGAACTGCGATCGCGGGGCTTTAATGTCCTCTCTGTCCCTGACGACCTGGGCCTGACCCAGACGATTGAATGGATCAACGACCGGGCTCAGGCAGGTGCGATCGCGCTTGAACTCCACGCCGATGCCTTTGTCAACACGGCTTTGCGAGGGGCCTGCGTCTACTACATTGCCAACAATGCCGTCCGCAAATCCCAGGCCGAACTCATCCTGCTCGCGCTGCTGCGGCGCGTCCCCCAGCTGCCCAGTCGCGGTGCCAAACCCGACACTAACTCAGGCATGGGACAGCTGGCCTTTTGCCGTCGCGTGGCCCCCGCTTCACTGCTGATCGAGCTGGGGTATCTGTCCAACGCGCAGGACCTGGCACTGCTGCAGGGGCGGCGGCGTGACTTTGCTTTGGGCCTAGCCGACGGTCTAGCCGCCTGGAGTCGGTCGGTCACAGGTCAGGCCGAACCCACCACGCCCGAAGAAGGCAGCTTTCCCGAAATCAACATCCGCATCAACGGCGGCCAGTACGATGAACCAGGACTGATCATCAGCAACAACGCCTACGTCCCCATCGATCTGGCCGATCGGCTGGGGGTGGACCTGACCGACGAAACCGAAATTCGCCGCGTCCGCTATCGCAATGTGGTGTATATCAAAGCCGTCGACCTAAGAGATTTCAACATTTCTATTGGCTGGGATGGCGCAACCCGCACGGTATTGCTCAAATCGCCTTCCGCACTCGCCATCTGTCCTGGCCTGATTGACCGCATCATGGGGCACGGCAACACCACCGACGTGCAGCTGATGATGTTTCTCAAGGCCAACAACGAAGCGGCCCTGCGAGGGCCGTTTGCTGACCTGCCTAGAATTTACCGGGAAGAAGGGGCGATCGAGGGCGTCAACTTCGACATTGCCTTTTGTCAGATGTGCGTTGAGACCTCATTCCTCAGGTTTGGCGGCGATGTCAAGGCCGAACAGTTCAACTTTGCTGGGCTCGGCGCGGTCGGCGGCGGCATTAGCGGCGCGTCCTTTTCCAGTATTCGGATTGGCGTGCGTGCCCACATTCAACACCTCAAGGCCTACGGCAGTACCGAACCGCTGGTACAAGAGCAGGTCGATCCCCGGTTTGACTTTGTCAGTCGCGGCATTGCGCCCCTGGTTGATCAGCTCAGTGGCCGCTGGGCCGCTGACCCCAACTACGGCAAGAAAATTTTGGCCAAGGTCCGGCAGCTGTATGAATCGGCAGGGCTGCTGTAGCGCCTTCCAGCTCAGAAATCGTCCCGACCCGCTATTCAAAGCTGAGTACAGTTCCGTAGGATGATTGGGAATCCTGTACGGAAAAGATATTTTCTACGCTTATGAAGACTGCGACCTGGCCGACCGCATCTGCTGGTTTGATGAATATGTTAGCGCTCACTCGCCGCTGCGGCTGGGGGTCGCTGCTGTTGTGGGTCCTGTGGGTCCTGCCCGCCGCAGCCCTGGAAATGCGGGTCGCCGTGCAAGGGTCCGTCAACGCCGTCGATGTGGGCACCTCAACGCCAGGCGTACTGCTCGATGGCCGGGGTGAGGCCCTGTATCAGGTCCCCCAGCTACAGCGGCTGACGATTGAGACTGACCTGCCGGGTCAGCTGTCTTTGACCGATGGCCGAACCGAATACGCTGAGGCCAGCACCTTTTGGCTAGAGCCCGGCGACGACGGCCTGGTATGGATTGGCGATCGCTGGTATCGGGGCCGCGTTCAGATTATCCCCACCGCAGAGGGCCTGGTCGCCGTCAACCACGTTGACCTCGAAGAATATCTCTACAGCGTCGTCGGTAGCGAAATGCCCGCCAGCTGGCCCCAGGCTGCGCTGCAGGCCCAGGCCGTCGCTGCCCGCTCCTATGCCGTCTACCATCGAGGGCGGGCTGCTAATCGTGCCTACGACATGGGCGGGACCACCACCTGGCAGGTTTATCGCGGCTTCAGCGGCGAAGCCAGCACCACCCGCGCTGCCGTAGACGCCACTGCTGGTCAGGTGATCACCTATGCCGGTCAAGTGATTGAAGCCGTCTTCCACTCTTCCTCTGGCGGCCACACCGAGAATTCAGAAGATGTTTGGTCTAGCGCGGTGCCCTACCTCAAGGGCGTCCGTGATTTCGATGAGAATGCGCCGGTCTTCCAATGGGACGCGACCTTCTCGCTCACCGAGGCCAGCGGTCAGCTGGGCGACATCGGTCAGATTGAAGCGATTGAAATCGTCAGCCGCAGCGGCCAAAACCGCGCCGCCGAAGTGCTGATTACGGGCGATACGGGCGAAACCGCCATGCGCGGCAACGATCTGCGGCGCGCGCTGGGGCTGCGCAGCACCAAAATTGACTCGATTACCGTCGACCCCAGCCAAGACCTGCTGCTGATCAGCGGTCGCGGCTTCGGTCACGGCATCGGCCTCAGCCAGTGGGGCGCTCGCGGCATGGCCGAACAGGGCCACAGCTACGACCATATTCTGGGGCACTACTATCAGGGCACTCAGCTCTCTAGAATCGAGTAGACGATAATGCGGATACTGCGCATGGGTCTTGGCTGACCTCTTGAGCAGGTGCTGCGGTTTACAGCTAAGTAGGTAGACCGGCGTTCTTGGCCTGTTGGACAAACGATTGCCTGCGGTCGACGTTACGATTGCCTTTCCCTGGTGGAAGTTGTTCAAAGGCTTGCTTTACTGAACCGTAAAAATCACCCATACCCAGATCGCTAGCGGCTTTGCACAGGGCCACGATGTCTTTGATCTTTCCTGTTTGAACGATGGGTTCGACGGTGTTAATAAGGACGGTTTTCTCCTGTTCTGCCTGCTGGGCCACTTGCGCGTTACTGTAGATCGCGCTGGTAAAGCTGCTGCCAATGGCGCGTAGCAGGTAACTCGCCCAACCCGTTTCATAGCTCTTGGTCATAACAGTAGTGATGCCCTTACTGAGGGGACCGAAGAACACCCCCGCGCCACCTTCGATCGCACCCACGGCACCTTGAGAGTAGGCCGATAGGCGCTTCCACCAAGCAATGTTAAACAACAGCTCAGCCGCCTGTTTAATCGGTGCGATGCTGCCAACTTTTGCCAGTTTGTCAAGATCGACCATCGCGTATCCCACCGCCCATCCGTCGGTGACACCGGTAGTTGCTTTGCTACCGGCGGCAACCAGGTCAGTGTAGTAGGCGTAGGGGCTAATCAGGTCAGAGGTAGACTTTGCCCACCCACCGATCCAGACGTTGGCGTCTGCGGCCTGCTGGAGGTAGGTACTGCCATAGCCAAAGGACGCGGCATACTCCATTGTTGACTTGCCGTATTCGGCCAGCGTTCCAACCAGTTCTGAGCCCTTAGTGGCTACATTGGTGAAACCACCAACCATCCGACTCCACATACCGACGCTTTCGGCAGAGGCGTCCGCCAGTTTTTGAGAGGCCCCCTCTTGTAGGTTTTCGACACCACCTTTGGTATCGGCAATATTACCCGACAGACCTGTAATGGCTTTTGCGATCGCACTGGCGCTATCATCACCGTTATACGCTTCGTAAGCTTCGATAATGGCAGTGCCAATATCTCCCAGGTCAATCGTGTTGGTCATAGCTGCGGATGCTCTTTCGCTCAGACTGCTGTCAGGCTCTCGCTGAATCGACTCCGGCGAAGAAGATCTCAGAACCTGGCATTGGCTAAATTGGAAGGAAGGGCGCGCGGCACTCGGTTGTCGCTGAATAGTGGGGCCTTGTAACCAGACCGGATCGATAAAGGGACGGCTCGGTGTGAGCATTGCTGATGGAGTGGCGGGCATGGGAGGTTTGCGGTCTCGTGCTGCCGTTCGTTTTTTCTGCATTTCGCACGTTTGGCCAGTCTGTTATCCCTAGCATTCACGCAATTGAAAAGAATTAACGGCCGATAGAATAGAGACGATACAGGTAGGAAGCCTCAGCCATTTTCTGGCATAGCGTACGACCGCATGGGCAAGTTTCTTGAAAAGGTAGTCGAAGTAGGCACTGGGCCATCGGAAACAGTGACGCCGCCATTACCAAGTCACGAAAAAGCTCAGACCGTTATGGTCTGAGCCTCACATGGAAACGCTTTGAGCAGTGTCTGTCACGGACACGGGAGTGAGTAAAACGGTTCAGAGCCGCTTGACTCACTGGTAGTTGGGCTTAGCCTATCAGACCGGTCTGGGTCGAGAGTGTATTAGATATAGCAATCGGCGTTGAGGAAGGTGATTCTGGATAGACAGCCTTACAGACATGCTAAAGGCACGCGCGCTCGGTCGCGCTCGGGTTCAGTGGGGGTAACCGATTAACTGGAAAACCGCATAGACAATCAGAATGTAGGAGTGAGGAGTGAGGAGTCAGAATACAGAAGCCTTCTACCTCCTCACTCCTGAACGGAAGTCTAAGCGTTTTAACTTTTATAGCGCTCGCTACAAAGGCTTGTGCGCGAGCGCGGGCCACGACGCGCTGAAATGCCGATACTCGGTGGCCCAAGCAGAGTGGCGGAAGCTATAGTTTGGCTGGCCTAATTAAGAACGCAGGCTGCTTTAGCCGTTGCCTTGGCCCAATCGCTTCAGCCATTCCGCATCGAGCTGATCCTTTTGGGCAATCTCTTGATCGATGACGTCGGTTTCAGTGGTGTACACCGCCTGGTCTCTGCGCAGGACGACTTCAGCAGTCAGGGTTTGGGCGTACTGCAGCTTGCGCTGTAGGTTAGGATTAGTGCCTTCTAGCAGGTGAGTTAGTGCCTGCCGCTGCTGATTGCGCGCTTCAATTCGGACATTTTGCCGCTGCAGCCAGAGATAGCGCACTAGCGGAACGCCTAGAAATGCCGCACCGTATCCCCACAGGAACCAGTAGATCCCCTGGACAAAGACAATGAACTCCGCCGTTACCTGCGCGCTCGAGAGCATGCCGCCTAGAATGAGTGCGCCGACAAAGTTGATGCTGCCCAGGCCAGCGGCGATCATCAGCTGGTCAGAGCTGGCAACACTGAAGCGGCGGCGAATTTCTCGCAAATAGCTGGGCAGGGACTGGGGCCGGTAAGACTCCGCAGTGACCTGCAGCTCGGGAAAGGTGTAGACCAAATCGCCCTCGGGGCTGACTTTGGGATAGCCGTTGAAGCGACTCAGAACTGGCAACATGAAGTCTTCCAGGCTGTCGTCCAGGTCCACATCATCCAGATAGGGCGCGACCTGTTCGGCAGTAAGGGTGCCCCGATTGTTGCGAATCAGGGTTGCGATCGCACTCCAGCGCCGGTCCTCCAGATCCGCATTCGGGTCGCCATCCCCAAACAAGAACGAAAAGATTGCCTCAAAAAAGTTCAGTTTGCTCTCGCCCCGCGCCCGCTGCTGCCGCCGCCGGCGACTGCCGCCAAAGTCAAGCCAGTAGAACCAGTTCGGACCAATCCAGAGGCTCGGTCCCCGCCGATGGCTGCTGCGTGAATCTCGGTCATTCTGCTGCTGAGCCGAAATCAGGATAAAGATAGCCGTGAAGATAATCGCAATCGACACCAGCAGCAGCACGCCAAACGACACCCGAATCAGATAAAACAGCACCTGCCAAATCTTCGCCCAGGTCTCCTGCAGGCGCAGCTGCCAGTACTTATTGCGGAGAATCGCCCGAAAATTGTGCGGAAATTCGTAGGCCACATCCCCGGTTTCAGCCACCTGCATGTGGGCCTGGGTATCGGCAGCCAGGGCCAAAATGCCCTGCTGAGCTAGCGGCAACGCCAACCCCGACTGCGCCGCGACATCCCCTACCGTCACCCGGTAGTCGAGGGCCTCCACAGCGGCCATAATGTCTGGAGAAGTCTGCATAGTCGCTCAACCATTTCGTATGCCCCCAGTATAGAAGCGCAATCTGGGGAGTCGCAGGCCGGTTTTGGTTCGGGTTTCTGGTGCGGGTTGCACAGGGGACCCCAACAGCAAAGCCGGGCAGACGAATCGCCTACCCGGTTAGAAACCCTGCTTTAGATATACAGATATACTCACCGAGCGCGGTTAGGAACAGTAGCACACCCCCAAGGGCGGCGTCGTGTTGACCCTAGGAATTTCGGCCAATCACCTGATCTTTAGCAGAGTTCAGGGTGCTGACCAGTTCCTGACGTCGCTCTGCCTTGATCAGATACCGATAGACAAACCAACCCGTGTAGATCAGCCCAATCAGCTCAAAGGTCGGGGCTAAAACCGGGATATCGTTGATTGCATCCAGAATGGCAAAGGTCAGCTTCACCAGGACTAGCGCGCCTAGGACCAGACCAATCACGGTAATTGGACGCTTGTACTCTTCAAAAACGCTAACGAGGTATTCCGGCGCTTCACCCAGCACACCAAACACGCGCGACGCCACCTGCTTAGCCTGCTCAAGGGATTCAGAGGTCGAGCCTTCGGGTACGGTAACCGGCGGTACCTCTGGAGTCGTTACGGTTTCTTTTGTTGCGTTAACGTCGCTGCTCATATCAATTGATGGGGAAAGACAAGTAGAAAACACTCAGCCAAACGCAGGCCACTTGTTAGCCTCTGAACACACTAGACACTAAGACAGAGTTGTCTGAATTGCAAGCGAATTTTTGGCTAACTATATATAGTCCGTGAATACCTGAATTACATCACCAAGCCCCCTGGTTTCGCCAGCCGAGAAATCCCGGCCTGCAATTATAGCCTTGGCCACTTTGCTTAGGACACCAAGTAGCGGTATCCCTAAGGCGTAGAGCGCTCCGTGGCTCGCAGTCGCGTCTTAACGTGACTGGCGACTGCTATGTGCGCGTTGCCTAGTGAGTTCGTTTTTCTCACTATCCCCCCAAAGAGCCGCCGTAGACGGCGAACTTATGCGGATTTATCGGCGGCTGAAGCCCCTATTGTCCCGACAGGCCCTCTAGCCGACTCAGTACATTTCGTAGCCGTTCTACATCGATAGAAATTTCTGGATCGGGCCGTCGTTTCCCAGCCGTGGACTGACGGTTTACCCGAATAAAGCGCGACGATGACGGACGCCTTTTACCTGAAGCCATGACGGTTATCCTCCTATTGATCCCCAGCCATAGCCAAGGTGAATGGTCGCCGTATAGCGATAGGTCTATACATATATATCTTAAATGTCTATCAGTTACCGTGCCGAAAAATATTAAGCAGCGTAAATTCCTGTCTCAGGAAGAAACAGCCCGCCAAACAGCGGTACTAGAATAAACAAATTGCCTTTGACCAAAGGCGATCCCCTATCAATAGCGTTTTTGGACTAGCCTGCCCTATCGAGACACTCTACGGTGACCTAAAAGGTCTTAAACCCAGTCAGCTCAAGCAACTCAATCGGATTTATCACCAGCGGCTGCCGCGCGATCGCACCACGACCCCGGAGTTCGCCCAGCGGCTGGCGGCCATCAGCACCGACATCAATCAACCCATCTGCGCCTATGTAGACCGGCGCGGTCACGTTGTCCGCGTCGGTGTCGGCAGCCCTCGACAAACCCGCATCCCCACCCGAGAGCTACCCCGTTACGGGGCCGAACGTCTCTGTGGCATTCGCTGTATTGCGACCCAGCTCAAGGTCGAACCCCCGTCTAAAGGTGCACTCACCGCGATGGCCCTCCAGCGGCTCGACGCGCTGGTGGTGCTTACCCTTACCGGCAGCGGCTTTCAGCGACGGGGCGGCGGCGCGACCGGCTACATTCGTGAGGGCTATCTGGCCCATCTCGTCCCTGATGGCAACGAACCCTGGACCGTTTCAGCACCGCTAAACCTGGAAGACATTGCCGAGCCGGACTTTATAGAACTGGCCGAAAGCCTAGAAGCCGAATTCCGCCGTCTGTTCGTTGCTCAGCAGGTCGACCCGACCCACGACCGGGTCCTGGTAGTTGGGCTGATGACTGATGACCAGTCGCGCGATCAGTTTGAAACCGGCCTAGAAGAAATTGCCCGCCTGGTTGAAACTGCCGGGGGTGACGTACTCGACACCGTCAAGCAGAAGCGCAGCCGACCGCATCCGCAAACGGTGCTAGGGGCCGGGAAGGTGGACGAAGTGGCCCTGGTTGCCCAAACCCTGGGCGCGAGTCTGGCCGTCTTTAATCGTGACCTGTCGCCGGGGCAGGTGCGAAACCTCGAAAGCCAGCTGGGCATTCGCGTCGTGGACCGAACGGAGCTGATTTTAGACATTTTTGCCCAGCGCGCCAAGACTGGCGCGGGCAAGCTGCAGGTGGAACTGGCGCAGCTAGAGTACCAGCTGCCCCGACTCACCGGACGCGGCCAGGCGATGTCCAGGCTGGGCGGCGGTATCGGCACCCGAGGCCCCGGTGAAACTAAGCTAGAAACCGAACGCCGCGCCATCCAAAAGCGGATTTCTCGCCTGCAGCAGGGCGTCAACCAGCTACAGGCGCACCGCTCACGCCTGCGCCAGCAGCGCCAGCACCACGACGTACCGTCGATTGCCGTGGTGGGCTACACCAACGCGGGCAAATCGACGCTGTTGAATGCGCTGACCAACGCCAAGGTTTACGCTGCCGACCAGCTGTTCGCGACCCTGGACCCCACGACCCGTCGCCTCAGCGTAGTAGACCCCGGCACCTACGTGTCTCGCTCTCTGGTGCTGACGGATACGGTGGGCTTCATTCAGGACCTGCCTGAGTCGCTAATGGACGCCTTTCGCGCCACGCTGGAAGAGGTCACCGAAGCTGATGCGCTGCTGCATGTCGTAGACCTGTCTCACCCGGCCTGGCAATCCCACATTCGCTCGGTCATGGATATTTTGGGGCAAATGCCGATTACCCCGGGTCCAATTCTACTGACGTTCAACAAGATCGATCAGGCCGACTCGGAAACGTTGGAAACTGCGAAAGAGAAATATCCCAACGCGATGTACGTGTCGGCGACCGAGCGCTACGGACTAGAGACCCTGCGGCAGCGACTGCTGAAGCTGGTGAACTATGCGATCGCAGTCTGACCCAAATCCCACCCCCTAGGCAAACGAATAGATAAAACAACCTTGCTGAGAAAGCGATTTAACTACTGGTTACGTTCACTGTTCACGCTCTCGCTATTAGACCAGAAGCAATGGCGCAGCACATTCTCAGCATAGTTGCCCAGGTGGCAGTCGTGATAGCGGTATTGAGATGAGCCAAGTGTGTTCAGAACCGACTGTTCAGTTTGAATAACTGTGTCAGGCTGTACCTTTACACCGCTAGGAGTCTGTTACGCTACTGACACAGAAGCCTATCTTCAGTGCCCCAGCAGCCCCCAAACAGAAGACCGCTTCTGCCCATCTGTAAGGATATGCCCATGGCTTTGTTCTCAAAAGATCGCATTCTCGTTCCCATAGACTTTTCTGATGACGCTTTCAACGCCTTAGAGGAAACCCTCGCGTTTACGGGGGATGCCGCTGCTGTTCATGTCATTTATGTCTTAGCGTCCCTAGAGCCGACCGAGCCGGGCATGATCTGGAACACTATTGATAGTGATAAGCGTAAAAAGAACGTTCAAAGTGCTTTCCTAGAAAAATTTCCGGCCGATCAGTACAAGGGGCTCACGTTCGTAATTGAAGAAGGCGAGCCGAGTTCTAAAATCATCGACTATGCCGAAGAGAAAAGTGTGGGTTTGATTGTGATGCCTTCAAAGGGGCGCACCGGGCTATCGCGTTTTTTAATGGGGTCAGTGGCTGAAAAGGTGATGCGCTTTGCCCACTGCCCGGTACTGGTACTGCGCTCATAGAGCCAGGGCTTAGTGAGGAACAGGGTCTATCGATGCTGTGCATAGGCCCTATCGACGCTAGCTTTTGTTCTGTTGAGCCCCGCGCTCTAGATTGGGGATGTTGAATAAAGGATTCTCCCCATGACTGTTTTAACGCCATCTCCCATTCCCCAAAGTCGCCCTATTCCTGCTGCGGTCAGGGCGCTGAAATGGTTTGTTCGCTTCAGCCAATTTTACGGTGAGTACCATTCTATAGAGCCCGGCAAGCGGCATCTGTGGGCTACTCAACACGCAAAAGAGCGAGAAAGAATTTCTCACTCTTAGACCTTCAGATTGGACGTGGCTTAGCCCTGCAAAGACAGTCTATCTAGACCTTAGGCATCGGTAGAGACCGGAACCTTTTCGTACTGTTTCATCTGACCAGAGGTAAGGCGAGCCCAATAATCTTTGAGGTCGGCCGCCACCTCGTTTGAAAGAATGTAGCACCCCAACAAGTTGGGAAAGGCCATGCCCAACAGCAACAGGTCACTAAAATCGATAATTAAAGAGATGCTGGCTAGGCAACCCAAGAAAGTGCAGATGACGTAGATGCACTTGAAAACAATGGTACTGCGCTCACCAAACAGATAGGTCCATGCTTGGATGCCGTAGTAGCTCCAGGAGATGATGGTTGAAAATGCAAACAGACAGACGGCAATACTCAAAATAACCGGGAACCAGCCCATTACCGAGGAAAAGGCACTGGCGGTCATCTGCACACCGCTCAGCTCTTCGCCCACATTCTCGTAGGCACCAGTGAGGACGATGGCAATCGCCGTCATGTTGCAAATAATGATGGTGTCAATCAAGGGCTCTAGCAGTGAGACCAGCCCTTCTCGAACCGGCTCGTCAGTCCGAGCAGCCGAGTGAGCAATTGCGGCAGACCCCACGCCTGCTTCGTTCGAGAAAGAGCTGCGGCGGATACCCTGGACCATGACGCCGACAAGACCGCCGGTGACTGCAGTGGGTGCAAAGGCTTCTCGAATGATGATGCCAATCGCCCCTGGGACCTGCGGCAAGTTGGTCAAAATCACGACGAGGCAGGCTACGAAGTAGATGGTTGCCATAGCTGGGACTAGCTTCTCAGCGACCGCGCCAATTCGCCGGATACCGCCGATAATCACAAAGGCCGCCAGCGATGCCAGGACAAGGCCAAACAGCCAGGCCGGCAACCCCGGAATCAGCCCTGAAATTGCGGCATAGGCCTGGTTAGATTGGAACATGTTGGCACCACCCAGGCTGCCCCCAAGGCACAGAAGACTGAATAAAACCGCCAGCCCCTGCCCTAAGGGTCTGAGGCCACGGGCAGCCAACCCTTGGTTAAGGTAGTACATGGGGCCACCCAGGATGGTCCCGTCTGGCTTAATGCGCCGATACTTAACCGACAGCGTACATTCCACAAATTTGCTAACCATGCCGCAAAATCCGGCCAGCGTTAGCCAGAACATCGCGCCAGGGCCGCCCAGCTGAATTGCGATCGCAACACCGGCAATATTGCCAAGCCCCACCGTTCCCGATACGGCTGTCGCCAAGGCCTGAAAGTGGGAGACCTCTCCGTGGTCGTCGGGGTCATCAAACTTACCTTGAACAATCTGGATCGCATGCTTGAGCCCCCGTAGGTTAATGAACCCCATACGAAAGGTGAAAAAGACTGCCGCAACAAACAGCCACAGAACAATAAACGGGAACCCATTCTCGCCCCCGATCTTGAAGAACAGAACCGCTGCCAAAATATCAACAATAGGCTGGAAAATACTATCTCTCAGATCTTGCACCTTTATATGTCAGGGTTGCCGTAGGAGCCAGAAAAGGGGAAAAAGGGCGTAACCAAAAAGAAAGACGGTTTATGCCAACCATCCTCAAACACGCCCAAGGGCTAGTGTATAGCCTGGTTTGCCTGATGCCCAGTGTGTATCAGAAAGCCAGCCTCCAAGCCATGCTGAGTCTGTTTTTAGAAGCGCAGGGTCATGCAGTGCCAGAGCATACCCCAATAAAATCAGCCAGTTCGCTCAGTCGTTTTCTCAACCGCTACGACTGGTCAACGCGCTCGGTCCTGCGTACAACTCGTCGAGCCATCCTAGAGCAAGTGGCCTTGCACCGACCGCCGTCTCATCTGCCCATCCGTCTGTTGATTGACCTGACGACGTTGGCAAAAGTGGGCAAGTTTAGCCATCTGAGCACGGATGGCAAAGACGCATCTGCCCCAGACCCTTGGGTGCGGATGCTCAATGGCAAACGAGGGTTGCATTTGGTGGTGCTCTACATCCTCATTGGTGACTGGCGCATTCCTTGGAGCTTTCGGGTCTGGCAGGGCAAAGGTCAGACGAGTCCGAGTCAACTGGCCTGTAGGCTACTGGCCACTGTTCCTAGCCGACTGCTAGCCGGTAGAACCGTGATTGTGCAAGCCGATACCGAATTTGGCACGATTGACTTTCTCAAGGCAGTAAGGCGGCGACGATGGCGGGCCGTTGTCGGTATTCGTGCCAACCGAAAGCTGGAAGATGGCCGCAACGTCAAAGCCCTCTATTGTCACGCTAAGCGAGGCTGCCAGGTGCACCTCAAGGGTATCGACTTTGCGCTTACTTTGTCCTGGTTCTGGCTGAAGCGCGCTGATGGCCAGCGAGAACTCCGGTTTGTGGCCTCTACTCATCCCTATTCAGGCGTCTACCTGGTACGACTGGGTCGCAAGCGATGGGCGATAGAAGGCTTTTTCAAGACCGCCAAGCATCAATTCGGTCTTCATTGCTTTGGTCAGGGGACTAAATTGGGCGTTTATCGATGGTTGCTGCTCTCCTTGATTGCCTTTCTGTTGGCGCACTGGATTGACCAGTGGGCTTGGCCGCCTGTCCTCAACTGGAAAGAGACTTGCCGCCTGGCTCGTGAGAAGCTGTTGCCCACGATGGTCTGGATGAGGCTATGCCGCATTATTCAAGACCACAGACATATTGCTGAACGCTTGGGGGTTGAAATTCTTATTCAACCCCGCGCTGCTTAGCTCTGATATCTTGGTGCAAGATCTGAGATCTACTAGTGTCGATGACGCCGTCTCCTGCGCCATTGCTGCCGGTGCCGTGATGGCCATCAGCCCTAAAACTACGGAAAGTACAGCCCACCGATTAGGTTCGCTCAATCCTTTTAGGCTGAAAGCCTCGGTAGTGGAAGGACGCCTCCCGCTAAAGGGAGAACGCTTTTTGTTACGGAGAAGAGTGCGGTTCATAGAGTCCTGTCTAAGTCGAGGATAGTGATTCCAACAAAACAGCGTTCGAGAAGAAGTCTCAGCCGCTTTGCTTACTGCTTGAAAGGGGAGCTTCTAACCCATGCGTGTCTTAAAATCCTGAGCTTTTCCGTAAAAAAACACCGACTTCAGACGTGGTAAAAGACGTGGTAAAAGTTGACGTAATAACTGTTTCGGACAGTTTCGAGCCGCGCTTAGTCAAAACTGCACTTGGCCGAGAAAAGAGAAGATACAAAATCACTCTCTAACCTAGATACCATGCTTTTATGAGTGGCTCTGTCAAATTAGTTACGCGTACCCAGTGATGCCCATTTTGTATCTGAGGTCATCGAACCGGTTGCCGCGCGGCCCGCTGTCGCAGCCAGTTGCCGATCAGCGCTTCCGCTTCAGGGCTGAAGGACAAGCAGCAAAAGCTTGCTATGGTGTCAGGGGTCTTTTACTAAACCTCCTTAGCGCTCAAAAATCTTAGCGCTCAAAAATCACCTCATGTCTGACTCGTCAAGGCGACTGCCGTTTAAGTTCTGGATTGTAGCGGCGGTGGCGCTGATTAACTCGATCAGCTTTACCATCATCATTCCGACGCTGTATCCCTACGCCAAAGAGTTTGGACTGAGCGACTTCCAGGCCAGTCTGCTGACGACGGGCTACGCGATCTGTCAGTTTTTTGGTACGCCAGTGCTGGGGCGCCTGTCAGACCGGATGGGACGCAAGCCGCTGCTGATTGTCAGTCTGCTGGGGACGGTGGGGGCGAATATTTTATCAGCGGTCGCGCCGGTAGCCTGGTTGCTGTACCTGGCCAGAATGCTGGATGGCATCACCGGCGGCAACAACTCAGTGGCCCAGGCCGTGATTAGCGACATCACCACGCCCGACCAGCGCACCCAGGCGTTTGGCATTTTTAGCGGCATGTTTCGACTGGGATTCGTGTTAGGGCCACCCCTGGCCTACCTGGCGCAGTCGGTACCGCCGCTGCCGGGGGTGACCCCGCTGGGCATGAGCTTTGTGGTGTCGGCGATCATCGCCCTACTGGCGGCAGGGATGTGCTTTTTCTTTGTGCCCGAGTCTCGTCCCCCGGCAGAGTGTACTCAGTTTCGCCTGTCGGTCAGCGACTTTGGCTTTGACAAGCTGGCGAACTCGTTTCGCAACCCGACCCTAGGACGGGTGTTCGTGATGACTTTCTTAACGGGCGGCACCTTTACGATATTCACCTTTGCGTTTCAGCCGTTTTTCTTGACGGTGCTGGGGCAGGATGCGAAGAATTTGGCAATTACGTTTGTGGTGTTTGGGGTAATTGCATTTGTGTCCCAGGTGTTTTTGCTGGAGCCGCTGCGTCAGCGGACCTCGCTCGTCAATTTACTGGTCGGGGCACTGTTTTTGCGGGGGCTACTGTTTATCCTGATTCCGTCGTTTCCCACGATTACGGCATTCTGGACGATTCTTATTTTCTTCGGCATGGTGAATGCGTTCCCGATGCCGCTGCTGGATTCGATTATTTCGCTGCGGGCCAAGGACGACGAACAGGGCGAAGCGCTCGGCACCAACGCCTCCTACCTGAGCATTTCGAATGCGGTGGGTCCAGCCATTTCAGGGCTGCTGGTGAGCTTTGGCTACTCGCTGCCGTTTTTCGTAGCGGGGGCACTGACGGTTGCGATCGCACTTTTCGCCCTCACCCTCAAGCAGCCTAATCAGCCCGCCCCAGCGGGCAGCTAAGCCCCAGCATCGCCTCAATGTCGCCAAGTTCATGTCGCCAAGAACATTTCTTTTTATGAAAAAAATCGATATATGTACGGTAATACCGGCTGATGTAGAGCCTGGGTGCTAGGCTGTTAGCGCTGCCGAACCGGCTAAGGTGAGCTGGTGCCAAGCATTACCCGCCAAGCATTACCCGTAAGCGTTTGCACAATGCCAGAGGAATTTCTTAATCCTATTTAAGAAATTTCTGGGGGCTTGTCGTGGGCACTGACTGGAGCTGAACCTACGAAAACCCATACAGCAGCCGAACGAGCCGGCCATGGGCTGCGGCTCATCCTCGTTGAGAAGGGTTTTCTACCGCCTCAGCGCCCCTGTTGCTATAGAGGAAACGCCTTGTGATTCCGATGATTCAGTTTAATGACGTGGTGAAGGTGTACCCAGGGGCCACGGTGCCCTCGGTCGACCACCTGACCCTGTCGGTACCGGAGGGCGAAACCTGCGTGGTGATTGGGCCATCCGGCTGTGGTAAGACCACCACCATGAAGATGGTCAATCGCCTGATCGAACCCACCAGCGGCGAGATTTTTGTCGGCGGGCGCAACATTCTCAAGCAAAATCAGGTGGAGCTAAGGCGCGGCATCGGCTACGTGATTCAGCAGATCGGCCTGTTTCCCCACTTCACCATTCGCGACAATATTGCAGTCGTGCCCAAGATGCTGGGCTGGAATAAGGCCAAGATTGACCGACGCGCCGACGAGCTGCTGGACGTGGTCGGACTGGACCCGGTGCAGTTTCGTCACCGCTACCCCAAACAGCTCTCGGGCGGCCAGCGGCAGCGGGTAGGCGTCGCTCGGGCGCTGGCGGCAGACCCGCCAGTCATGCTGATGGACGAGCCCTTTGGGGCAATTGACCCGATCACGCGGGATCGGCTACAGAACGAGTTTTTGCGCTTGCAAAAGCAGCTGAAAAAGACGATTATGTTCGTCACCCACGATATTGACGAAGCGCTGAAAATGGGGACGCTGATCTGCATTTTGCAGGTGGGCGGGGTGCTAGAACAGTACGACACGCCTGCCAACATTCTGGCAAAACCGGCGAACGCGTTTGTGGCCGACTTTGTCGGTGCAGACCGGGGGCTAAAGCGGCTGACCCTGGTGCGGGTGGGCGAGGCGATGCAGCCTGCGCCGCCCCTGGGGAACGTGAACGACAGCGGCGGGGATCTGGTGGCGAAGATGAGATCGCAACAGACCGACAGTCTGTTTATTACTGACGATGCTGACCGGCTGGCGGGCTACGTCGGGCTCGAAGACGCCCAAACCCACCCAGGGAAACCGGCGAAAGAGATGCTGCATCATCTGATTTCCACCACGGAATCGGAGGCCACCATGAAGGATGCCTTCTCGACCATGCTGAGCTACGGCATTCGCTATCTGCCCGTGACCGATCCCCAACAGCGACTGGTGGGCATGGTCACGGTCGAAGATGCTCAGCAGCTGATTGCCGAAACCCAGCCTGCAGGCCGCCCATCGCCCGTTAGCAATCCCGTCGGCCACTAGGAGACCACCATGGATTTCTTACAAAACCTGGGGGACTTCTTTGTCAGCCTCAAAGACGGCGTGCTGTACTACGTCCCCGGCGTGGGCCGTCCCGATCGGGTGCTAGAGTTTCTCGGCGGTCACCTGCTGATTACCTTTGTGACCCTGTTCTTTGCGGTGCTGATCAGCCTTCCGCTGGGTATTTTGATCACCCGCGTCCGCAAGCTCTACAGTCCGGTGATTCGGCTGACGGGCATGCTCTACACCATTCCCAGTCTGGCCCTGTTTGGGCTGATGATTCCGATCGTGGGCATTGGCTTTACCCCCTCGGTGATTGCCCTGACCCTTTACTCGCTGCTGGCGATCGTGCGGAATACGGCAGTGGGCATTGAAGGGGTAGACCCGGCGATTATTGAAGCGGCCCGAGGCATGGGGATGAAGCCCCGCAACATTTTGCTCCAGGTAGAATTGCCGCTGGCGTTACCGATTATTTTTGCAGGTATCCGCATCGCGACGGTTTCGACCATTAGCTTAGCGATTCTGGCGTCTTACTTTGGGGCCAGCAGCCTCGGCAAACTCATTTTTGAAGGCATTGCCGCCGGACGCAACGACAAAGTCGTCGCAGGCGCGCTAGGGACGGCGCTGCTGGCGATTTTCTTTGACTTTGTGATCGGCAAGATTGAACGGGCTTTGCCCGGTGCGACCCAGACGTAGGAGAAAAAACCATGCTTTTTCAAGACATGTGGGCGTACTTTATCGAACGCTCCCAAGATTTCACCACCGCGCTGAATCAGCACCTGCAGATGACCTTTATCGCCCTAGCGATCGCGGTAATGCTGGGCGTCCTATTCGGCATTGTCGGATCGCGGGTGGGCTGGCTGAAGTCGGTGTTGCTGAATATTGGCAAAATCTGTAATACCCTGCCCTTTTTGGCGGTGTTGGCCCTGGCCCTGCCGCTGCTGGGCATTGGCCGCCCGCCGACCCTGCTGGCGCTGACCTTTGTGGGCACGCTGCCGGTGCTGATCAACACATTGGTAGGCATTCAGCAGGTGGACCCCAGCATGAAAGAAGCGGCCAAGGGCATGGGCATGCGCGACATCGGCGTGCTGCTGCAGGTAGAGTTGCCGGTGGCCATCTCAGTGATTATGG
The DNA here is from genome assembly GCA_039817185.1 of Cyanobacteria bacterium J06648_16. Classification (GTDB taxonomy): domain Bacteria; phylum Cyanobacteriota; class Cyanobacteriia; order Phormidesmidales; family Phormidesmidaceae; genus CAWUKV01. The sequence goes on from JBCBWI010000006.1 coordinate 106,993, forward strand.
CGGGCATTCGCACCGCTGCGGTCGTGATTGTTGCCAGCGCCACCTTTGGCGGCTTCATCGGGGCCGGGGGGCTGGGAGACCTGATTTTGCGGGGTCACCAGCTCAACCGCGACCACGTTATGCTGCTGGGGGCCATTCCCGCCACCATGCTCGCCTTCTACTTCGAAGAAGCCTTTGGCCGTCTTGAAACCTGGGTAACCCCGGTCGGGCTCAAGGTCGATAGTACGCAACGCCGCTCTGGCGGACTGATTGGGCTGCTATGCGTAGTGGCCGTGATGCCGCTGATTTTCGGGGTGCTGCTACCCTGGGAAATTCAATCAGTGGCGGGCGGCGACCCGGTGGTGCTCACCGGGCTCCATGCCGAATACCGCTTGGTCGGGCTGCCGGTACTGATTTTGGGCCTGATTGCCAGCCTTTGGCCCCGCCGGGGCAGCCAAGGCAATCCTTGGCCCACGACCCTGGTTACCGGCGGGGCGGCCACTGCAGCATTGGGCTGGCTGGTACTCGGGCTCACCCGGCTGCAGCAGGTCCCATCCCTCGGCCTCAGCCTGCTGATTGCGGCGGTCGTGGGCATTGCTGCAATCACGGGCGTTGAACTGGTATTCAGCTACCGACAGCACCGTCTGGCGACGGCGGCGGCTCAGCTGCAAGCGATCACCTCCTAGGACGCGGTCACCTGGCCCGTTGACTCCCACACACTTTGTAAAACCATTTATTTGAAGGAACCAACATGTTAAATCGACGCGCTCTGCTCAGCACCGTTCTGCTAGCCGCAACCCTATCGGCCTGCAGCGGCGGCAACTCTGCTGAGGGCGGAGCCAAAATCAGAATTGGCTCAAAGGAGTTTACCGAGCAGTACCTGCTGGGCCACATGTTTGAAATGGTGCTAGATAACGCGGGCTACGACGCGAACTATACGGCCATCGGTGGCACCAGCGAGAATCATGCGGCCCTGGTCGAGGGCGAAATCGATATGTACCCCGAGTACACCGGCACTGCATTACTGGTGCACCTGGAGCAGGCGTACGACCCCAATATGTCCAACACGGAGGTGTACGAGACGGTGAAAGGTGCCTACGCCGAACAGTTCAACGTCACCCTGCTGGAGCCGGGCTCGTTTAACAACACCTATGCCTTCGTCATGACCAAGGAGCGCGCCAACGAGCTGGGCATTACCAGCGTCAGCGATGTCGCTGGCCAGTCGAGCGATCTGGTCTTCGGTACGGACCTGGAGTTTGCTGACCGCAGCGACGGCCTGCCTGCCATGAAAGAGGTCTACGGTGGCCTGGACTTTGCCGAGGTCAAGTCGCTTGACCCCGGCCTGCTGTATAGCGGGCTGGAGACGGGCGATGTGGACGTGACCACGGGCTATGGCACCGACGGCCAGATCGCAGCAATGGATCTATTGGTGCTCGAAGACGACAAGAGCTTCTGGCCGCCCTATGCGATCGCACCCTTTGTTCGTCAAGAAACCCTGGATGCCAACCCCGACATTGCCGACCTGCTCAACAGCGTCACCGCCACCCTGGACGACGAAACCATGAGTGCCCTCAATTGGGAAGTGGCCGGTAACGGCCAGGAACCCGACGAAGTCGCCCGTGAGTACCTGGAAGAGCAGGGCCTGCTGTAAGTATGTTTGCTTAGCCAATGACCACACCGGCTACCCTCTGACTACGGGTAGACCGATCTATGAAACGCTGCGCCCAGACGGGTCGATTTATAAATCGGCCCGTCTGGGCGCTTGTTTATTGAAAACGGCTTTTATAACAGAAACGTGTTTTATGCTACCTGCCCAAATCCTGACCAGCACGGATTCGGATTGAGCAGGCCTCATTAAACTTATATTAAGCAAATATTTATTTTCTTGAACCTCTAGCGGGTTGGAACATCGTGAATTCTGATCGGGCGACCACGCATCTTCTTAACCGTCTGAGTCTAGGCATTCGCCCAGGCGACCTACAGCGGCTACAGCAAACGGGGCCATCGGCCTACCTGCAAGCGCAGCTCTACCCGGCTGGTCTGGCTGAGCCACCCCAGCTCACCCAGGCACTTGGGCGGCTGACGACGGTCAAAATGTCCCCTATCGAGCGATCCGAGTACGTTAGCGCCGATAACCTATCCGACGAAGCCTCGCAGCAGCGACTGCGACAGATCGACCGAGAAACCGTCTACGCCCGGCTGTTGCGCGCCATCTACAGCCCCAAAGCGCTGCAGGAGGTGATGGTGAACTTTTGGTTCAACCATTTCAACCTGTTTGCTGACATGACCCGGGTGAGGCTATGGCTGGGCGACTACGAAGAGACAGCCATTCGCCCCCATGCCCTGGGCAATTTTCGTGACCTGCTGGGGGCCACGGCGAACCACCCGGCCATGCTGGTGTACCTCGACAACTGGCGCAACGCGGCCCCGGGTAGGCCCGGCTCTCGGGGCCGGTTTAGCGGCCTCAACGAAAACTACGCCCGCGAGCTGATGGAGCTGCACACGCTCGGCGTCAACGGTGGCTACACCCAGGCCGATGTCGTTGCACTGGCCCGCATCTTTACCGGCTGGACAATTGCAGAGCAGCGGCAGCAAAGCCGTGACGGTAGAGGGTTTCAGTTTAGGCAAGACCGCCATGATACGGGCACCAAGCAGTTTTTAGGCCAGACCATTGCTGCTAGTGGTCAGGATGAAGGGGAGCGGGCACTCGATATTCTCGCCAGTCATCGATCTACCGCCTGGCACATCAGCTATAAGCTAGTGCAGTACTTTGTCGCTGACAGCCCGCGCGAACAGTTAGTCAAGCGCGTAGCACAGCGGTTTCACCAGAGCAATGGCGACATTCCCACTGTGCTCCAGGCCCTGTTTGAGAGCGATGACTTTCAAACGTCTGAGGGGGCCAAGTTTAGAACGCCTTATGAATACCTGATGGCCGTGATGCGGGCGATGAGCCCCGCGCAGCTGCCCAACGACGAGCTGCACGCGGTTGCGGGCCAGCTGGACGAGATGGGGATGAAGCTGTATGGCAACCCGAGTCCCGACGGCTATGCGAACGTACGCTCAGCCTGGCTAAACCCCGACGCCATGATGCGGCGCATCAGCGGTGCCATCGCCCTGCATTTACGCCATCCGGCCCCCCATCCCACGGCTGACCAGCTGCTGGCGACCCTGGGGCCAAGCATTTCTGACACGACCCGTCAGGCGATTCGCCGGGGACCGGCAGACCGGCAGGCCCCGATGGTGCTGGGCAGTCCTGACATGATGTATCGATGAGGCTCTAGCAATGAAGCGGCGTCAGTTTCTCACTCACATGATGCTGGCTGGGGCAGCTGCCGTAGGCAGTCATGGCCTGGCCTGGCGCAATCCGGCTCTGGCAGCCTCGTCCAATCGACGCCTGGTGGTGGTGTTTTTGCGGGGGGCCATCGATGGGCTCAACGTGCTGGTCCCCTACCAGAGTGCTGAGTATTATCAGGCTCGGCCCAATATTGCGATCGCACCGCCCGGCAAATCAAACGGCGTAATCGACCTGGATGGTTTTTACGGCCTGCACCCGCTGCTCAGCGATCTGTACCCCCTCTGGCAGTCGGGACAGCTGGCCTTTGTCCAGGCGGCGGGCTCCCCGCATCCCACCCGATCCCACTTTGAGGCCCAGGCCTACATGGAGACCGGCGTCCTCGATGACACGGTGGATACGGGCTGGATGAACCGGCTGCTGACCCGCCTGCAGTCGTCTAACCCGACCCAGACGGTATCGGTCAACCGCCCGCTACCGCTGATTCTGACCGGCGAGGTCCCTAGCGCTAGCATTTCCATTGACCCTCGGGGCTATCGCCCACTGCAGATTGACAACGCCACCACTCGGGCCGCCTTTGACCAGCTTTACCAGGGCTCGGACCCGGTGCAGGCGGCTTACCGTACCGGACGGGCCGCCCGCGACCAGCTGCTGAGCAGTTTAGAAAACGTTGCCCCTTTGTCAAACGCGGCGGGTTTTGTCAACAGCGCCCACTATTTAGCCCAGCTGATGCGGGGCCAGGCCGACACCCAAATTGCCTACCTGGAACTGGGCAGTTGGGATACGCATATCGGGCAGGCCAACACTAACAACCGATTGCTGCCCCAACTGGGTCAGGGACTAGCCACACTGAAGAACGAATTGGGGACGCTATTTGACCAGACTACGGTGGTGGTGATGTCTGAGTTTGGCCGCACAGTGGAGCAGAACGGCAGCCTGGGCACCGATCACGGCCACGGCAACATGATGATGGTGCTGGGCGGACAGGTCAACGGTAAAACCGTCTATGGCGACTGGCCTGGCCTAGCCCCCGCCGAGCGCTATGAAGGGCGTGATTTAGCCATCATGACAGACTTTCGAGATGTGGTGGGGTCTGTCCTAGGTCAGCACATGCAGCTGTCCGGCGCACTGGACGAAATCTTTCCGGGCCATGCCCACCGTCAGCTGCCGCTAATGGGGTAGCTTCTGCCTAGTCTACGGTCTGGGCAAATCCGCCGGTTAGCAACCCCATCACCACAAAGCATCAAAACGGTACAAAAGCAGGACCTGATTAACGCGTTCAGCGCTCTCGTCCCCCGCGTTCAGCCGCTACAATGGCTGTCAGACTTGAGCATGAGCTAGCCCTGCATGGCTTTTTCCTCCGTTACCCGCGCCCTGACCAAAGCCCCCCTGACGGCTGAACTGCTGACCAAGCTCGATAAGCAGCAGCAGCTGATCCTCAACGGCGTGCCCCGCCTGCCTAAGGGACTGGTCGCCTCGGCCCTAGCCCAGGCAGAGGACCGACCGCTGCTGGTGATCACCGCCACCCTCGAAGAAGCCGGACGCTGGGCCGCGCAGCTAGAGGCGATGGGCTGGGCCACGGTGTCTTTTTACCCCACTTCCGAAGCGTCGCCCTACGACCCCTTCGACCAGGAGTCTGAAATGACCTGGGGCCAGCTGCAGGTACTGGCCGATCTGATGCAGGCAAAAACCGCTGAGACAAAGCCCACCGCCATTGTCGCCACCGAGCGTGCCCTGCAGCGCCACCTGCCCCCCGTTGGCAGCTTTGCCCCATACTGTCTGCGCCTGAAAAAAGGTATGGAGCTAGACCTTAAGGACCTCAGCCACACCCTGGCGAAGCTGGGCTACGAGCGCGTCCCCACCGTTGAGACCGAGGGTCAGTGGAGCCAGCGCGGCGACATTATTGACGTGTTTCCGGTGTCGGCAGAACTGCCGGTACGTCTAGAGCTGTTTGGCGATGAGCTAGAGCGGCTGCGCGAATTTGACTCTGCCAGCCAGCGGTCTCTAGACCAGGTAGACGAACTGCTGCTGACCACCACCGACTACAGCCCGGTGATTTCTGCCGCGCTCGAAACCAAAGGGCTGCTGCAGGACCTGCTGCAGCCCGACGACCAGGAAGGGTTTGAAAACGGATTTCGCCTGGAGGGGCTGCGCCGCTTTTTGGGCATTGCTTTTGACCAGCCCGCCTCCCTGTTGGATTACCTCTCCGAAGACACGCTGATTGCCTTTGACGAGCCTGAACAGTGCCGCGCCCACAGCGATCGCTGGTTTGAGCAGGTGAGCGATCACTGGCACGAGGCGACAGAAACCCTCAAGAACAGCGACGACATTACGCTGCCCGACGGCAAGCTCCCCCAGCTGCATCGCTCCTTTGACGAAGCCCTGGCCGAAACGGAACTGTTTCAGCGACTATATCTGTCTGAGATTGCCGAAGCCGGGGTGGGGCTGAACCTGTCGAGTCGTCCCGTACCGGCGATTCCGCACCAGTTTGGCAAGCTGGCTGAGACGATTCGGGGAGAGTGCGATCGCAAACACTCAATCTGGCTCATCTCTGCCCAGCCCAGCCGCTCGGTCGCTCTGCTGCAGGAGCACGACTGCCCGGCCCAGTTCATCCCCAACCCCAGGGACTACCCCGCCATCGAAAAGCTGCACAACCAGCACGTTGCCGTCGGGGTGAAATACTCTGGCCTGGCCGAGCTCGAAGGCTTCATCCTGCCCACCTTCCGCATTGGCATCGTCACCGATAAAGAATTTTTCGGCCAGCACACTCTGGCCACCCCCAGCTACGTTCGCAAACGCCGCCGTGCCGCCAGTAAGCAGGTAGATCCCAACAAGCTGCGTCCGGGAGACTTTGTGGTTCACCGCAACCACGGCATCGGCCAGTTCCTCAAGCTCGAAAGCCTGACGGTCGATGCCGAGACTCGCGAGTATTTGGTGATCAAATACGCCGACGGGCTGCTGCGGGTCGCGGCAGACCAGATGGGGTCGCTGTCCCGCTTCCGCGCCAGCGCCGAAAAGCGGCCCGAGCTGAACAAGATGACCAGCAAGGCCTGGGAGAAAACCAAAGGCCGAGCCAAAAAAGCCATCCAAAAAGTGGCGGTGGACCTGCTCAAGCTCTACGCCCAGCGTTCCCAACTCGAAGGCCACGCCTACCCTGTCGATATGCCCTGGCAGCAGGAGCTAGAAGACTCCTTTCCCTACCAGCCCACGCCCGACCAGCTCAAGGCCACGCAAGAGGTCAAGCGCGACATGGAAAGCCCCCGCCCCATGGACCGTCTGGTCTGCGGCGACGTGGGCTTTGGCAAAACCGAAGTCGCCATCCGCGCCGCCTTCAAGGCCATCACTGCGGGCAAACAGGTGGCCCTCCTGGCCCCCACCACCATTCTCACCCAGCAGCATTACCACACACTGAAAGAACGGTTTGCCCCCTACCCCATTCAAGTCGGATTGCTCAACCGTTTTCGCACTGCCACAGAACGAAAGGAGATTCTTAAGCGGCTTGCGTCTGGAGAACTCGACGTTGTTGTCGGCACGCACCAGCTGCTGGGCAAAGCCGTCAAGTTTAAAGACTTGGGCATGCTGGTAGTTGATGAAGAACAGCGGTTTGGGGTAAACCAAAAAGAGAAAATCAAGGCGCTCAAAACCCAGGTAGACGTACTCACCCTTAGCGCCACGCCCATTCCTCGGACGCTCTACATGTCTCTGTCCGGCGTGCGTGAGATGAGCCTGATTACCACACCACCGCCCTCCCGCCGTCCGATCAAAACCCACCTCTCGCCCTACGACCCAGAGAAAGTGCGGGCTGCCATCCGCCAAGAGCTAGACCGAGGCGGTCAGGTATTTTATGTGGTGCCCCGAGTAGAAGGCATTGAAGAAGTGGCCGCCCACCTACGAGAGATGATCCCAGGCATTCGTCTGTCGGTCGCCCACGGCCAAATGCCCGAGGGTGAGCTAGAGGCCACTATGCTCACCTTCAGCAACGGTGAGGCAGACCTGATGGTCTGTACCACGATTATCGAATCAGGGTTAGACATTCCCCGCGTAAATACTATTCTGGTCGAAGACGCTCAGAAGTTTGGCCTCTCGCAGCTCTATCAGTTGCGGGGGCGAGTTGGGCGTTCGGGCATCCAGGCCCACGCCTGGCTATTTTTTCCCAAACAAAATCAGCTTTCTGACAAGGCGCGAAAGCGGCTCCGCGCCATTCAAGAGTTTACGCAGCTAGGTTCGGGTTACCAGCTCGCCATGCGCGATATGGAGATTCGCGGTATCGGTAACCTGCTGGGCGTACAGCAGTCGGGACAGATGGACGCCATCGGCTTTGACCTGTATATGGACCTGTTGCAGGAAGCCATCGCCGAGATTCGCGGTCAGGAGATTCCTCAGGTAGACGACACCCAGGTCGACCTAAAAGTCACCGCCTTCATCCCCACCGACTACATCCCCGATCTCGACCAAAAGATGAGCATCTACCGCTCGCTAGTTGCTACCGACAACAAACGCGAGCTGATGGAGATTATCACCGACCTCAACGACCGCTACGGTCCGCTGCCGCCTGCGGTAGAACAGCTGGTACGCGTGCTAGAGCTGAAGCAGATTGCTAAACCGTTGGGCTTCTCTCGCATTCGCCCTGAGGGCAAGCAGCACATAGTGATGGAAACCCCAATGGAAGGCCCCGCCTTCAAGCTGCTGCAGGACAAACTGCCGGGTCACCTCAAAGGCCGCTTTGTCTATGCCAGCGGCAAAGTGACTGTACGGGGTCTGGGCGTGATGAAACCCCAAAAGCAGCTTGAGAACCTGATTGAGTGGTTGGGATATATGAAAGTTGCGTTGAATGAGCCAGCATTGGCCGGAGCAAACGTATCTAGTTGAGAGCCCTATTGCAGCGATCACCACAAAAGTCCGTGCGCGAATGCTACACATTATTGGCTGTGTCAACTTGCACGCGTTCAAAATCTGAATCGTTGCCAACGTTGGAAATCAGTCCAAGCACTTCCACAAAAGATTTTTTAGCAGTCTGGAGAAAGACTTGTTCTAGGATTTTGCGGTGTTTGGCTTCTGCACTGATACCAAATCCTGTACTGAAAACCCCTATTCAATTAATCTGAACTAGCGTTCAGGCGGATATTTAGAGAATGTCGTTTCGGTGTCATACTACCTGGATCTGGTATGACACCGTGACAGCTGGCCCGTTGTTTGAGGGCTTTGACAATGGTGTCGTCAATGTTACGGACCGTTAAATTGGCCACAGAGAACTGGAATTTCTATACAACGGGCATGATTCCATACCGTAATTCTGGATATGTGCGAGTCGGTGTCCAAATCTAGGTAAGCTGAACCGTGTCCGGAATCCTTAAATTCCATTTCGGAATACTTCGAACTTATAACTTCCAGACTATATTTAAACCACTTTTTAAGAAATGGGACTGGCTCCAATTTATCGCTCATCTTCGTGCCACGTAACGGTGAAGCTGAGCGGCGGTCAGCATCTTGGCAAACATCAAGAATTTCCAATCTGTCCGCTCATGCGCAATGTTAGCGCCAAGTTAATCATCCTTAATCATAAGTAGGGGCTGCTGAAAAAGTCTAAAGCACTTATAGGGTAGGGATTTTCGCCGATTTTATGCACGAGAAGTGCAAGGTCGAAAACGCTGAAACCCTTGACTTTTCGTCCAACCCCAAAAAATAACCTTGCACTTACCAAGGCCACTTTTGGTCTAAAACCCTTTATTAGAGAGGGATCTGGACTTTTTCAGCAAGCCTTACTTAATTGTTATTCCTCAAACGCAAAGCGTAGTCTAACTTGTCGTCTTGCGCAAACGTTTATAGGGATTTCTGCCACTTTGACAAAAACTGTAGAGACCCCGCGCTTGAGTGTCAGCCATCCTAAGCGCCATGTCTAAGGGCTTTAGCATCATGAACCATAGCAACACGCTTTTTTCTGTCTACCAGTCAGACTACGCCGTTGAGTTAAGAAGCGGTCAAGATCCGTTTTTGGGCAATGGACAGTTGATTCTCACTCAGCCCAATTACAACCGCTTGCATCAGTTTGCCTCGAGCCTAGCCCAAGCACGCGGCTTGCCCCTCTGGGACTATGCTCACTTTGATAGCCAATACGAATACTGATCGGCGCGGTAGATTTTTGCCGACAGGTTGACGCAGCGTCAAAAGAAGCCACTGCTCTTTCTGTAAAAACAGGCAATGCTGCCAGGCTAACTCTAAAGAGCTTGAAAAGGTCTTAACGGTCTGTATGACAGGTATTGAATCGATTGCCCCATGTCTGTGAGCATGTAGGGCAACTTTACCCAAACCACAGGTCAAAACAATATTGCTACAATAGTGCAAAAGAACCCTATTGTTCCAGCGATAGCGGTCCCCCTGGTACATCAGGATAAACAAGATAGTGAAAGTAAGGCTAACGTGAATAAGCATGTAGCTGAGTTAGATTGCTGAACTAGAAAGGCACTCTTTTAGAGTGACAGATCCGATAAAACAGCCTGTTTAAATAAAGGTTTTTAACAATGATCGAATTCAAAAAACAATCTTCGTGGGCGACTGGCTGCCCCTGCTGCGGGAGCAAACTGCTACGCCACACCCGTAAGTCTACGCTCTACCTCCGCTGTACTTCCTGTCTGTTAGAGATTCCTAGCGAAGCCACCCCGGTCAAGCTGCTAGCCGATCGCGAGGCGGTCACCAAATCGTAAGATCAAGACTCAGGCTGGGTGGGGCTTTGGAGTAGTGTGATCGCACCCCCACCTGCGACCAATCCCCAAAACGCCGAACCAATACCCAGCAGCGATAGTCCTGAAGCCGTCACCAAAAAGGTAATCAGTGCTGGTTCCCGTGTGGATTCGTCTGCCAGTGCCGCTGCCAGCCCTCGACCGATGGTGCCGAGCAGCGCCAGTCCGGCGATGGCTAATACCAGCTCTTGCGGAAATGCGGCAAATACCGCGCCAACCGTCGCTCCAAACAGTCCTACTAGCAAGTAAGCCAGACCTGCCGATACGGCGGCCACATAGCGCCTTGTCGGGTCTTCGTGGGCTTCTCGGCCCATACAAATCGCGGCCGTAATGGACGAAAGGTTGATGGCAAACGCGCCAAAGGGTGCCAATAGTAAGGTGGCCACACCCGTCCAGCCAATCAGAGGAGAGACTGGGACCGCGTAGCCCGAGGCTCGCAGAATAGCCACACCCGGTATATTCTGTGAGGCCATTGTCACCGCGAATAGCGGCAGTGCCACCCCCACCAGGGCATTGAGTGAAAACCGAGGCGCGGTAAAGACCGGTCGAGCCAGCTGGAAGGTCAGAGTCTCTGGCCGCAACAGCCCCTGAAACCCAGCCACCAGAATGCCCACTGCTAGCGCGGCAATAATGGTGTAGCGAGGCGTCAGACGACGACCTAGCAGGTAGGCGCAAATCATGGCAAACACCATTGCAAACTGGGTCTGCAGGGCAGTAAAGGCCTCCATCCCAAACCGAAGTAGCACACCCGCTAGCATGGCTGAGGCAATCGCGGTGGGCACTCGATTCATGGCCCGCTCAAACCAGCCGCTAAAGCCGCTTACTGTCATCAGCATCGCCGAGAAAAGAAATGCGCCAATGGCCTCGGGCATCGAGATTCCGGCAGTAGAGGTAATCAGCAGGGCCGCACCCGGTGTCGACCAGGCAGTTACCACGGGCACTCGATACCGCAACGACAGCAGCCCGCAGGTGAGCCCCATCCCCATCCCCAGCGCCCCCATCCATGAGGCCAGTTCTTCAGACGTGGCCCCCAGCGACTGGGCCGCCTGAAAGACAAACACGGCAGCGCTCGTAAAGCCGACCAGAACCGTGACAAATCCTGTCACCAGGGCCGAGAGCGAAAAATCCTGGATGAAGCGCTGTAGCGTCAGCATCGATGACTCGTCAAGACAACGCCCCTAGCGTATGGACTGGATCAATCAGCCGTCTTGGACGGAACTGCCCTGTCGGCAACGTTGTCGATATTGCCCTGGGGTGGTTGCAAAGGCCTGTTTGAAGACGCGGTTGAGATGACTCTGGTCGTAGAACCCGGTGGCTAGCGCCACCTCAGAAAGGGGCTGATCTGTCGCCAGGGCGCGTTTGGCCCGCAGCAGTCGAATCTGTCGTTGATAACTGTGAGGTGGCAACCCCATCTGCTGGCGAAAGCTGCGAATCAGATAGAACGGGCTGAGTCCGACCCGATTGGCGAGGTCTTCGATACTGGTGTCCTCGGCGTAGTGGGTTTCCAGGTAGGTGCGGACGGTTGCGATCGCACCCTGCTCATTCCCTCGCCGGGGTACTGTTTCCCCGGCATCAAATAACCGCGCGATTAGCGCCAGCAGGCAGGACTGCTGGGCCAACCGGTGTGTGGGTTGTGCCAATGCCTGAAACAGCTGATTAAAAGCCTGCTCCAGCTGAGCATCCCGAGCAGTGGGAATCTTCAGACTAGGGAGCCCACGGCAAGATTTATTTATTTGGGCCAACGACTGCTCCACCAGCGGAATACTCAGATACAGGTTGCGAAACCACCAGCCCTCGGGGGCGTCGGCTGCGCCGGTATGGACCTCACCCGGATTCAGCAGGTTGAAGTTACCTCTGTGGTTGAGCAAACGCTCGCCGCGATAGTTGCAGTACCCTTGGCCCCCATCGTTAAAGCCGATGGTGTAGCTCTCATGAAAGTGCTTACCAAAGCGATGGCGGACCAGGTGCGCCTGAAACAGCTCGACCCCTGGAATATCAGCAGTCCATAGATGCGCATATTCAGGATGGCGGGAACGGGCCACTCGCATGCCTCTATCAGGAACTTTCCACTAGGATATGGGCAGACGACCTGACACAGCCAACCTGCCTAGGACCCCGATTCTCGACCCTGCAGCAAGCTACACCTTTAACCGGTATGCGGAACTCAAGTTTGATACAGCTGATATTTTGTCGCTGATATTTTGTCTGAGTTTGGGGTGTCCTTCAAGAGTCTTAGACTTCAGCTGCCGCAGCAGCTTCCTATTGAGATTCAGACACTGAATACGGAGCTCCAGGAAAACCTGACGCTCGTTGACCCTACCTCGGAAATTGCCAGGCGAGAGGCGCTAATCTTTCCAGTTCTGCGGACGGTATGCAAGTTTGCTAAGGCCCCACTTAAAATTGAGTACCCGGTCAGCGTCAGCGCCCAGCTCAGGGGCAGTTTTGACTACTTCATTCCTACTGCGCAAAATCTGCTGGTGATTGAGGCCAAAAATGCTGACATTGCCAGGGGCTTTACCCAACTCGCAGTTGAACTCATTGCGTTAGATCAGTGGACAGACTCATCCGCCCCAGTTCTCTATGGGACCGTCACCACTGGCGATACCTGGAAGTTTGGCCTATTTCAACGAGAGACTCGACAGATTCAGAAAGACATCAATACTTTCGCTATCCCGAACGATTTGACCCAGGTCATGTCTACCCTGTTTGGGATTGTTCTTGCTGAGTAGGTCTTGTTTAATCGTACTCGTCCATAGAGGGACAGGAGCAGACGAGGTTGCGATCGCCGTAGGCTTGGTTAATGCGATTCACCGCAGGCCAGAATTTGCGATCGCGCGTCCACTGAGTCGGATACACGGCCTGTTCACGGCTATAGGGCCGATTCCACTCGGTCTCGATCAGGTCCGCTGCTGTGTGGGGTGCATTGGTGAGCAGGTTGTTGTCTTGGGGCACGTCATCGGCCTCTACCTGGCGAATCTCTTCTCGAATGGCAATCATCGCATCGCAAAAGCGGTCCAGCTCAGCTAACGACTCGCTTTCCGTCGGCTCCACCATAATCGTGCCCGCCACCGGCCAGGACATGGTCGGGGGATGAAAGCCATAGTCGATCATCCGCTTGGCCACATCATCCACGCTGAGGTTGGCAGATTTCTTAAACTCGCGCAGGTCCACGATGCACTCGTGGGCCACCAGACCGTTGGCCCCCTTGTAGAGAATGTCGTAGTGGCCTGCAAGCCGCTTGGCAATGTAGTTGGCGCTGAGGATAGCAATTTCTGTAGCCTGCTTTAGCCCTGCCGCTCCCATCATGCGGATATACATCCAAGAGATGGGGAGAATACTGGCACTGCCCCAGGGTGCAGCGGCGACCGCCCCAATCGAATCTTCACTACCCAACTCCGGCGTCAGCCCGTGCCCCGGTAGGAAAGGGACCAGATGGGACTGTACACCAATTGGCCCAACGCCCGGACCACCGCCGCCGTGGGGAATGCAGAAAGTCTTGTGCAAGTTCAAATGACACACATCTGCGCCGAAGTCTGCCGGGCGGCACAGGCCTACCTGGGCGTTCATATTGGCCCCGTCCATGTAGACCTGCCCCCCGTGGTCGTGGACAATCTCACAGACTGTCCGAATACTTTCCTCAAAAACGCCGTGGGTAGAGGGGTAGGTAACCATTAATGCGGCCAGATTCTGACCGTGCTTCTCGGCCTTCGCTCGCAGGTCGTCCACATCAATATTGCCGTCGCTGTCACACTTGACGCTGACGACCTTCATCCCTGCCATGACCGCACTGGCTGGATTTGTGCCATGGGCCGACTGAGGAATTAGGCACACATTGCGGTGCCCCTCTTCCCGCGTTTGGTGGTACTGGCGAATCACCAGCAGACCGGTGTACTCCCCTTGGGAACCCGCATTGGGCTGCAGCGAGATACCTGCAAATCCGGTGATTTCGCTCAGCCAGTTTTCGAGCTGAGTAAACAGGGTCTGATAGCCCTGGGTTTGGGCCAATGGCGCAAAGGGGTGAATCTGTCCGAACTCGGGCCAGGTCACCGGCACCATCTCCGCCGTGGCGTTCAGCTTCATCGTGCAGGACCCCAGCGGAATCATCGCTGAGGCTAGGGATAGATCCTTCGTCTGTAGGGAATACAGATAGCGCAGCAGCTCCGTTTCGGAGTGGTAGCGGTTGAAGACCGGGTGCGTCAGGTATGCGCTCGTACGCTGGAGGGCCGCGGGAATCTGCACCGACGACTTGAGTTGGGGCGAGAACGAAAGGGAGCCAGGACCGGCAAAGACCTGCAGCAGCGCTTCCACATCTTCGGGCGTGGTGGTTTCGTCCAGAGCAATGCCCAGGGTCTTGCCGTCGATTTGCCGCAGGTTAATCTGCTGCTCCGCTGCCCGTGCCAGGACTGCCTGAGTTTTATCGCCAGTTGTGACGCACAGGGTATCGAAGAACGGCGCATTGCCTAGACCGAATCCAAGCTTACTCAGCCCTTCCGCTAATACCACCGTCAGCCGATGAACGCGGGTTGCCATGGCCTTAAGGCCCTGCGGGCCATGGTAAACGGCGTAGCTGCTGGCGATGATGGCTAGGAGGACCTGAGCAGTACAGATGTTGCTGGTGGCCGAGTCGCGGCGGATGTGCTGCTCGCGGGTCTGCAGGGTCAGCCGCAGGGCGGGCTGGTCCTTGGCATCTTTAGAGACGCCTACCAAACGACCGGGCAGCTTGCGAGCGTAGGCTGCGTGGGTGGCAAAGTAAGCCGCATGGGGACCGCCGTAGCCCAGGGGCACGCCGAAACGCTGAGTGTTGCCCACGGCAATATCTGCGCCGAATTCGCCCGGTGCCTTGAGCAGGGTCAGGCTGAGCAGGTCCGCTGCCACCGTTACCAGTGCTCCGGCCTCGTGAGCCCGAGCCACAAAATCGGTGTAGTCGTAGACCGCCCCCTCACTGGCCGGGTACTGCAGCAGTACGCCAAACACGGCCTGATCGAAGGCAAACTCGCGGTGGTCCCCGACGATGACGTCTATGCCCAGCGGCAACGCCCGT
The DNA here is from genome assembly GCA_039817185.1 of Cyanobacteria bacterium J06648_16. Classification (GTDB taxonomy): domain Bacteria; phylum Cyanobacteriota; class Cyanobacteriia; order Phormidesmidales; family Phormidesmidaceae; genus CAWUKV01. Next base: position 122,042 of record JBCBWI010000006.1, read on the forward strand.
GTTTTGATGATTTCAACTGTTTGGGGGTGGCAGGCGGCAGAAACCCAGAATCGCTTAGCGGCCTTAGCTTCTTTGCTTTTACACACGGCCAGACTCATAGTCATGGCCTCAGCGGCGGCAGTGCCCTCGTCTAGCAGCGAGGCATTGGCGATTTCTAGCCCGGTCAGGTCTGTCACCATCGTCTGGTAGTTCAGCAGGGCTTCGAGGCGTCCCTGGGCAATCTCAGGCTGGTAGGGGGTGTACTGGGTATACCAGCCGGGGTTCTCGAGAATATTGCGCTGGATGACCGGGGGGGTAAAGGTATTGGCGTAGCCCAGCCCGATGTAGCTTTTGTAGATTTGGTTTTGATGTGCGATCGCACCTAGCTCCGCCAGCGCCTCGGGCTCACTCACCCCGGATTCCAGCGCCAGTTCCCGATTTAGCCGAATTTCAGCAGGTACGGCTGCCGTCATCAGGCTTGCCAGCGAGTCGTATCCCAGCACCGACAGCATCTGAGCGACCTCAGCTTCGGTCGGCCCAACGTGCCGCTGAGGAAAATCATTGGGGATACCCAGGGCGTCTATCCAAGATGCCGCTGTCTGAGCTTGACCCGGTGAGTGCGAGACCGTCTCAGACATTGGCGCAAACGCGACATCATTCTGAACATCATTTTGGTCGTAGGACATTTCAACCCCGCTGAAATATGAACTCGCGCACGATACGCCACACCGATCGACGTCAGTGTTACCTCATTTTGCAATAGATGACGAAATCTTTCAGTGACTAACGCCACTGCTCAAGCTGAGGCGCTGATTGTAGGCGATAATCACATCGTCGTTTTACCGCTTGTCATCCCATGTCACGCCACGTCATCAATACGCCCAATGCTCCCGCTCCAGTCGGCCCTTACAACCAGGCTATTGTCGCCTCCGGTCAGATGGTCTTCGTCGCCGGACAGGTGCCCCTTGACCCCGCTACTGGCACTCTGATTGGCGAGGGCGATATCTCCGCTCAGACCGAGCAAAGTCTAAAAAATTTGACCGCCATTCTTGCAGCGGCGGGGGCAACCCTGGCAAATGTCGTCAAAACGTCAGTGTTTCTCAAAGACATGAACGACTTTACTGCCATGAATAGCGTCTATGCCCAGCACTTCAACGAAGCAGATGCCCCGGCTCGGGCCTGTGTCGAAGTGGCGCGACTGCCAAAGGACGTGCTCGTCGAGATTGAGTGCATCGCCGTAATTTAGCAAACCGCCTGTGCGCGGCTCCTAGCCCACCCTTCGCTCTGAACAAGCCGCAACGGCTACAAATCTAACCGTTCCGACGTCTCACGGCCGCGACTACGGTGAATCGCGCAAAGAAATGCTTACATCCCCCCAACTCGGCGTTTTTTTCTCCTACTCTCAGGGTGCGCTCAGACAGCGTCCCTAATCTCGGAACATGAAACCGAACGTTGAGGATTTTAGCGATGGCAGTTGACTACGATTTGGTGATTATTGGCGGCGGTTCGGCAGGGCTCGTCGCGGCCAGTGCCGGAGCACAGCTGAAGGGGCGCGTTGCCCTGGTGGAGAAGGAAAAGCGTGGGCTCGGTGGCGACTGCTTGTTTTACGGCTGCGTTCCGAGCAAGTCGATGATCCACTCAGCCAAGATTGCCTACGACGCCACAAATGCCAGTCGATTCGGCGTTCATGCCAACGTTTCCCATATCGATTTTGAAAAAGCGATGGGCCATGTCCACGATGTGGTCGGGACTATCGCCATTCATGACTCCACCGAACGATTTGAATCCTTGGGCGTTGAGGTGATCTACGGCAGCGGTGAGTTCAAAGACGAGCACACCTTTACCGTCAATGGTCGTGACCTTAAGGCGCGCGCGTTTATTGTTGCCACTGGCTCTCATCCGGCCCTGCCCCCAGTAGACGGCCTCAAAGAGGCAGGCTATCTCAACAACGTGGATATTTTCTCCAATCTAAAAGACCGTCCAGCGTCCCTGGCTGTGATTGGAGCGGGTCCCATCGGCTGTGAGTTAGGGCAGTCTTTCTCTCGGCTCGGTTCAGAGGTCACCATTATCTCCAGCCGCGACCACATCATGCCGAAAGAAGACCCTGAGGCTGCAAAGGTTGTAGAACAGAAGCTTAGGGAAGAAGGTATTCGCATTCTCAACAACAGCCGCGCTCAAAAGGTCGAGGTCAAGGACGGCAAAAAACACGTCTACGTAGGTGACGAGGTTATTGTCGTTGACGAGATTTTGGTCTCAGCCGGGCGCGTCCCCAACGTCAGTTCGCTCAACTTAGAGGCCGCAGGCGTTGAGGTGGGCAAAGCCGGCATCAAGGTCAATGAGAAACTGCAGACCTCAAACAAGCGCATCTACGCCGCAGGTGACGTCATCGGTGGCTACCAGTTCACCCACGTGGCCGGGTACGAAGGCGCTGTAGCGATGCAGAATGGCATGCTGAGTATCGGACCCCTCGCGAAGAAATCACCCGACTACAGCGTCATTCCCTGGGCAACCTTTACCGAGCCTGAGTTGGGCCGGGTTGGCATGACTGAGCAGCAGGCCCGTGATCGCTACGGCGATGACATTTACATTCTCAAGCACAACTTTGACCACCTAGACCGGGCCCTGGCCGAAGCTGCCGGTTATGGCTTTGCCAAAATTATTACTAAGAGCGACGGCACTATCCTCGGGGCTCACATTGTGGGCCCCCACGCGGGCGAACTGATCCATGAGGTGGTCCTGGCCATGAGTCAGGGGCTAAAGGTCGGCGTACTCACCAGCATGATTCACGTTTACCCCACGCTATCTGAGGTCAACAGCAAAGCCGCCCTGCAGCTGACCAAGCAAAAGTATGCTGCCAACACCTCTCTGCAGAACCTGCTTCGCAAGTTCTTCAACTGGCGACGGTCGATTGCTTAGGTGTGCTCAAGTTACGTAAGCGGAGTAGACGGTTGAGCGGCCCGGTTGGTTAGATTGAGGGCAGCCCCATGCCAACCTTCTGATCTGCTCGAATGCCTTTGACCCTGGCCTATTCCATCTCCATTGGTGTTGTGTCTGTCGTGTCGGGCGGTAGTCTAGGGCTACCGCTGTCTTCGGGACTGTGTTGGCTGTGGCTAGGCCTGTGGCAGGTGGTGCAATGGTGATTGCGTCGGGCATTCTAGAGATTCTGACGACGGCGCTGTTTGGGTTGAGATCGCAATACGCCCTCAGCCAGCTTGCCAACCAAGACGGCTATGGCAGCATTGCCTACGAATACGAGAAAAACTCCTATCCGCTGGCAATGGCCGACCTGCTGTGGGACGACTCGGCCAGCGGGCTGGCCTTTTTGCAGCAGCTAGACAAACAGGCCAACGAAACGCTAGAGGTCGATTTCCACTCCGGGTTCACGCTGAAAGGGCAAACGCGTAAGTTTTTTCACTTTCAAGACCGGTTGGACCCGGCCTACCGGTCGCGGATGCTGGCTGCCATGGATCGGTTCACCGAGACTGACCCGCTGACCCGCACCGCCGACCCCCCACGTAAGTTTTGGGAACGCTCTAAAGATGACTGCGAGACGCCCGTAGACTGCCGCAACACCGATAACCTACGGGCCATGCGCGACACGTCGGTGTACCTGATGGCGGAGGCAGCCGGGAATGAAGACACCCGGCTAATCTACAAGGAACATCTAGAGCGCTACGTTTCGACCCTGCTGGACATCGGTATGGGCGAGTGGGATAGCCCTACATACCACGGCCACACCACAGCGGCCTATCTCAACCTGTACGACTTTGCCCAGGATCCCGAGGTCAAGCAGCTGGCTCAAGACGCGCTGGACTGGCTCTTTGCGGCAGCGGCGCTGAAGTACTGGCGCGGCGATTGGAATGGCCCCGCCAAGCGAGTTTACGGCGATGGGGCGGCGGCGTTTTTCTGGCTGTACTTTGGAGATGGGCTGCCGCCAACGGAGGTAGAGCGGGACTGGATCTACGGGATTACCAGCTCGTATCGGCCGCCAGAGGATGTGGTTGCGATCGCAACTCGCCGATTTCCCCAACCCGTCGAAATCCTTCGGACCCACCCCCACTACGAAAATTGGAAACCCGAGCTGTACGGCCCCGCCTTTTACGAAACGCTTTATTTTGGGCGTACCTTTCAGCTGGGTAGCTTGGCGGGTGGGACTGGTGGCGACTGGAGCGGCTTCAGCTTACGGGTGTTGACCGCCACAGGCACCGATACGCTCACGGTTGAAGCTGATGGCCCTCAGCGCATTGCCCAGTACGAGAACGTGCTGATCTGGTACGGTGAGTCTCCCCAAATTACGTTCCCCGCTGGCGAGCGGTCGGTACAAGACGGCGTAACGTTTGTAAAAACCGACCAGGCTTGGCTCGCGGTTCGCCCGTTCGACCAAGGATTTGTGCTGGAAGTTTCAGAAGCACCCGTCGAATTTAAGGCCTTCAAACAGGCTGTTGTACGTCAGGCACGGCTGCGCCATCCCGTTTGGTTCGCACGCCATCGAGTATTTTATCAAGCCAGTGATGGCAAAATCCTACAGCTCGACGCGAATCAAAATCGGCCGGTTAGCTTACGTCGCGATCGCCATCTGCCTGAGTGGCAATGCTTCGGTAACCTGTCTGAAATAATACGTCAGGAGAATCCATAGAAACCGATAGTACACGCCCCTGACCTGGGTATTTATCGAGCTGTCGCCCGTCATATCCTGACAGAACCGGTGTATAGATATGCACAATCGGTTCGAAAAAATGGGCCTATTCAGCCAGATTACCGTCCTTTTCTACGCAGCTTCGTACGTGAGATTACGGTTTCTGCTCTTACCGTAGATGCATTACAACTATGAGAGGTGCAGCGCAGTAGGTAGCCTCCTAGCTGCACTTGCGTAATTGGATTTTGTCTCGGGGTCCCAAGTCACCGTCTCATCAAGAAATAGTGGCTAAGGTCCGTTGGGGATTTGTCTGTTTCATCTACTTATTCCACTCTTTGTTTCACAGCTGCACCTTGCGCTACTGAGTGCAACTAGTGCGGCCCGAAGGTTTAGCTATGCAGCTTAGAATTTTTCGCACTGCACTTCTCTTACAGGTAGGGCTATGTTTGGGGCTGTCTGTGGCCTCCCCGGCACTGGCTCGTCGAGTCCAGGCATCCGGTCCCCGCGAGGGTCTTCCCGGACGGAGAATTAGTGGCGGCTCTCGACTACCGGATATGGCCTGCGTTGCCGGTTCCGAACCGCTGGTTGCCCTGTTGCCGGAGAGCAACCTGGGCCTATCGACCGAAGCAATGCCCACACTATGGTTTTACTTGCCTGAGACCGAGCCATCGCGCCTGTTAGAGTTCACCCTGTACGATGAAACCGGTCGGATTTACGCCACCTATCTGACACCACCTGCAACTGCCGGGTTGGTCGGAGTTGATCTCGATACGCTTTCAAAAGCCACGGCTGTGCCCACGCTGACAAAAGATAGCGTTTACCGCTGGACGTTTTCGATTGTCTGCAATCCCAATAATCGATCCGAAGACTACTGGGTGCAGGGCTGGCTTCAGCAGATTGAACTGAACGAGTCGGTTGAGAATACCGATCAGCAATGGCTTGCCGCCGTGGATACGGCTGCAAATCGACCTCAGGTAGCGATCCCGGACGCTGACATTACCTCTAGATGGCAAGCGCTGATTCAAATGGCGGGACTTGACCAGGCCATTTCAATGCCGTTGGTGCGTCAGCCGGTTACCCTCCAACCCGCGAGTGTTGAGATCTCTTTCACAAACGGTTATTCCTCGACGTCTGAACTTGAAATTCAGGATTAACCTGCCATTCAGCAGTCCGTCGGGCACCTGATGTCCGTGATCTGCGTCATTGTCGGTCTGTTACGGGGTAACCCGGTATGAGAGAGCGTACTCGGTATCGTTTACCCACGGGCTTAATTTGTCTGGTAGTCCCATCCCTTGCAGCAATCTTTCTCGATTCGCCTGCTCTGGCGCAGATCACGCCTGCTGACGCCTACACGCAGGTGACTCAGCAGGGCGGACGGTTTGACATTCAGGGCGGTCAGCTTTCCGGCCAGGGCGACAATCTGTTTTTTCGCTTCGATCAGTTCTACCTGAGTGCTGAACAGGCCGCTATCTTACATGCATCGGGCGACGTTCAGAATATCTTTAGCCAGGTAGTGGGCGGCAATGCAACTTACATTGGTGGCCGGTTGGAGATCGTTGGAGCAGCCGCCAATCTATATTTAGTGAGCCCAGCAGGCATCGTATTTGGTCCAGATGCTCAGCTCAATTTACCCGGCAATTTGACGGCAACGACCGCCAGCGCGGTCGGTTTCGAGGACGGTTGGTTGACGACGCAGCTAACAACCCCCGCCACCTTCAGTGGAATCCCCGAGCAGTTTGGCTTTTCAGGAACGGCCACGAGTCTCATCAACCTGGGTGAACTGGCCGTGGCTGAAGGACAGTCCATTACACTGTTGGGCGGCACCGTCATCAATCGAGGTAGCCTCGCCGCACCCGCTGGGTCGATTACCATCGCCGCAGTCGAAAACGGGGCGATTCAGGTGAGTCAGGCGGGCCAGGTTTTAAGCCTGACGGGCGACTACACCGATAGCTGGCCGCTGGCTGCCGCGACGTTACCCGAGTGGCTAACGGGGAGTGATATCGACCACGCCCTGAGCCTGACCCAAGATGCCAGTGGTGAGGCACTCATCACCGGCTCTGCCCTGACTATCGGGCCTGCGCCTGGAACTGCGTTGATCGCTGGAACGCTGGATACGACCACGACTGGTATTGGTGGTGAGGTACAGGTCCTAGGGCAACAGGTTGTCCTCGCTGATGCCGTGCTTCGGGCCGATGGCTCGCAGGGCGGAGGCCTGGTACAGATTGGCGGGGCTTTTCAAGGTGGCGGGACAGTGCCAACGGCAGCGGTGACCATCGTCAACTCAGGCACAGAAATTTCGGCCAATGCGCTAGTCCAGGGAAACGGCGGAGAAATTATTGTTTGGGCTGATGAATCCACCCACTTTTTGGGGACCCTGGCTGCTCGCGGTGGCGCAGTTAGCGGTAACGGTGGCTTTGCAGAAGTCTCGGGAAAAGAACAGCTGCAGTTCACGGGCACGGTCGATCTAACTGCGGCAAATGGTGAATCCGGCACTTTGTTGCTAGACCCACGCAATATCCTGATCCTAGAAGGAATTGGGACAGGAACCAATGACGCACTTCTGCCCAATATTCTGGTAGGCGAACCGGGCGATCCGTTTATTCTCTACGAGGACACGTTAGAGTCCTTAACAAGCGCTAATATATTGCTCCAGGCTTTAGACAACATCACCATTGCGGACGTTGGGGTTCTACGGCTGCAGGATTCACCGGGTGGGTCGATTACGTTTGAAGCCGACATCGATGGGGACGGAATCGGCAGTTTCACAATGGTTTCGGGTAACCGACTCGACACTGGCGGCAGAGATTTAACCATCTCTGCCGCCAGCATTACTGCAGGGCGGCTGGTCACGGGTGATTCCATTGCGGGCAACAACGCTAATGCAGCGGGGGATGTTCAATTGGATGCGAGTACCGGTAGCATCGCTGTCGAAAGTATTTCGGCCATTTCTGAGGTTGGCGGCAACAATGCCAGTACGGGGGGTGACGTTGTGCTTGCAGCAGCCCAGGCTATTACCGTAGGTAATATAGAAACTTTTTCACGGGCGGATAACAACAATACTGACCTGGGCGGCAAAGTGGTGCTTAGCGCCCTAGAGGGAGACATTACAACGGGTGATATTCGTACATTTTCTCAGGCGTTGAACAACAACGCTGGGGCTGGCGGAGATGTTGCATTGATTGCGGACAACGGCAGCATTACAGCTGGAGCCATAGAAACCTTCAGCCAGGCCGTTGATAACTTCGCCGGTGAAACGGGCGGCAATGTAACGCTGGCTGCCAGCGAAAATATTCAGTTTGAGTACATCAATGCAGAAGCTGACACGATAGGCGGCCTCATCAGCCTCAATGCCGGTCAAAATTTGCTGGGAACCGGCTCATTTACAGCCCTGAGCAGCCAGCCAGCTAGCGTATCTAGCATGGGGCGCAGCAGCGGCAGCCCGATCACGATACAGACCAGTGGCGAGCCATTTCAGGTGGGGGGCGCGATCACGAATGGGACAGCGGCGGCGATTACGTCAGGCACCAGTGAAATTCTACCGACCCAAACCCTGACAGAAACAACCACTCAGGGAGATATCCAGATTGAGCTGTCAGGCAGCGGTCCATCGGCACTATCACTGGCGAGAGAAGATTCCATCGTGACGGCCCTCAGCCTTGAAAACGCAGACGAGGCAGCACTGGCGCAGCTGTCGCAGCTGTCGCCAAGCGAGTCTTCAGACGAGAACAGTCTGAGTGGTGTTGTTGTCGATGGGAGTCAGGCTGAGACCGTTCGCCAGTTAGCCGCATTAGAAAAGGGTCTAACAGAAGAATTTTCTGAGCGGCTAGGACTGTCCGGCACGTACGATTTACCCGTGGCTTTTAGCCTGGGTCAAATGCAGCGGGTGCTGCAGGACGTAGAAGATCGGCTACAGATTAAGCCCGCGCTCACCTATTTATATTTTGTCGATGACCAGCTGGAGGCGTTAGTGGTGACCAGCCAACGGCCTCCCTATCGACAGTCTACGGGCTTGAGTCGAGCCGAGGTTCTACAGATGGGGCAAGAATTTCGGTGGGCAGTGACTCATCCAACGCTGTTGCCGAATGACTATTTACCCCCAGCGCAGGCGCTTTACCAGGCGCTGATCAAGCCCATTGAGTCGGAACTGGTCGCTCGGGGAGTCGACAATTTGGCACTGGTATTGGACAGCGGCTTGCGATCGCTACCGCTAGCGGCCCTACATGACGGACAGCAGTTTTTGATTGAGCGCTACTCGATCGGCATTCTTCCTACTTTCAATCTGACTAACTTTGACTGGACCGAAACACTCCATGAGCGGGCTGAGGCCCCAACTGTGCTGGCGATGGGGATTGCTGAATTCGCCGATCAGCCCAGCCTGCCCGCAGTGCCCGCTGAGCTATCTGCGATCGCCAAACAGCCGCAAGACCAGACCTACCTCAACGAGGCATCGACCCTCAGCCGACTAGAGACTTCACTGGCTCAAAAATCGTTTGAAATTGTCCACTTGGCGACCCATGCCATTTTCGATCCGCAGGCCTCTGAGGAAGCCTACGTACAGATGTGGGACCAGCCCCTCCAGTTTAGCCAGCTGAGGGCACTGGGTTTGGGAGAGGCCGATGTGTCATTGCTGGTACTGAGTGCCTGTAAGACTGCGTTGGGAGACGAGGTTGCTGAATTTGGCTTTGCCGGGCTAGCGGTGAGTACCGGCGCGCAGTCTGCCCTGGCCAGCCTCTGGGCGGTCAGCGACGAAGGAACGCTAGGGTTCATGGAGCAGTTTTACCGGCGGCTTCGACAGCGACCTGTGCGGATGGAGGCGCTGCAGCAGGCCCAGATTTCGATGTTGCGCGGGGAGGTTGTCATTGACCAGGGCACGCTCTACGGCCCCAACGGCGAAGTCATTGCCACGGTCCCTGAGCTTGTTGGCAGCGGTCGCTGGGATTTCAGCCATCCGGTTTACTGGTCTGCCTTCACGCTGATCGGGAACCCTTGGTAATCGGGTAACCCTAGCTTCGAGTTCCTGGTACAGCCGCTGCCGCAAGCCCTGTGCATTGGCAAATTTATGCATCAATCAAATTGTTATCTTTCCAGTCCCTCAAGCTAGCTACCCGGTTTCGGTTTGTTAAGCGCGCCTATTTAGGATGGCGGCGCGGTTGCGATCGCAGTCTGGCGCTATTCAGGTCATTTCCCTACGCCGTGATTGGCAGTGCGATCGCACTGATAGTCTACCTGGCCCTGCAGCTAGGGCTGTTAGAGAGCCTGGAATTGGGCATCTATGACTACTGGGTGCGTCAGCAGGCCCAACGTTCTGCCCAGATCGCCCAGGTCAAGCCCCTCGCCGAGGGCTTACCTAATATTCTGATTGTGGGCGTAACCGAAGCAGATATCCGCGCCCAGGCCAAGTGGCCTATGACCGATCAGGTGATGGCCGAGGTCATCGATCGGCTGCAGCAGCAGCGGCCCCGAGCTATCGGTCTCGATATCTACCGGGACATTGCCTACCCGCCGGGTGAAGCGGCCCTTGGAGAACAGCTACGGGCGGACAATTTGTTTGCGATTGAGTCGTTGATTGATGGGGTGCCCGCACCGCCATCTCTGCCTCTGGATCGGGTCGGTTTCAACGATTTAATTGTCGATCCAGACGGCGTGGTCCGGCGCAACCTGTTTTACACGACTTTGGCCGGAGAGGGTGTCTATTCACTCAGTTTGCGAATAGCGCTGTACCTGATGGGGCAGTCGGTGACGGCAGAAACTCAAACAGCCGTCTGGTTAGGAGATATCCCGATTCCTGCCCTTGCAGCTGACGCAGGTGGCTATCACCAAGCTGACAATATTGGTTATCAAACGCTATTGCAGTATGCGCCCACCGACTTTCGCCAGGTATCACTGACGGAAGTGCTCGAAGGCCAGGTGGATCCGACCTGGATTCGAGATAGCGTAATTATGATCGGGACAGTGGCTCCCAGCGCCAAAGACATCTTTTTTACCCCTTTCAGCGTAGCCCGGACCGATCAACCGACGACGCCGGGGGTCGTCATCCACGCCCATTATCTGCGTCAGCTATTGGCTTTTATGCAGGGCGAACAGCCGCCGATGGGTTGGTGGTCGAGCTGGCAGGAACTGCTTTGGATTTTAGTCTGGTCCCTAACCGGAGGTTGGATTGCCTGGCGGTATCGGCGACCCTTGCTGCTACTAGGCCTAGCAGGCCTATCCCTGGTCGGTCTAACGGTACTGTGTGGGTGGGCCTTTAGTGCGAGCAGGTGGCTGCTCCTCGCGACCCCGACCCTGTCGCTGCTGCTGTCGCTGCTGCTGGTAGCGGTTTACAAGGTGTTTTACTACAGCTTTTATGACCCGCTGACAGGATTGCCAAACCGTGCACTGCTGTTGCGCCATCTACAGCCGCTACTACAGGAGAGGCATCGCAAAGATGTGGAAATTTCAAGTGCGATCGCAATTCTCTTTGTAGACATTGACGGCTTCAAGAGTATTAACGAGAGTATTGGCCAGGAGGGCGGCAACCGCGTCCTTTGTCGGGTCGCCCAGCGACTCAAGCAGTCGCTGCCAGGTGTCATGGTGGCTCGGGTGGGCGGCGACGAATTTGCGGTGCTGCTCGCTTCAGTTGACTATTCCTGGCAGGCCACCCAGGCCGCGACGCGTCTGCAGAACGATCTGGCCAGCCCCGAGCCAAAGGCAACCCCCAGCGTGGTAACCGCCAGTATTGGCATTGCCTTACACCAAGCGGGCTATCGCTATCGGGCTGCCGATCTGCTGCAGGATGCTCACCGCGCTACTTATCGGGCTCGCCAGCTAGGCAAGGCCCGCTACGAAGTTTTTGCCTGGGGGATGCGCACCCAGGCAATTTCCCAGTTTCAATTAGAGATGGACTTGCGTCAGGCAATCACTGAGCAGACCTTCGAGCTATACTATCAGCCCATTGTCTGCCTAAAATCGGGACACATTTCAGGCTTTGAGGCGCTGCTGCGATGGCTTCACCCCGAGCGCGGGTTTGTCTCACCCGGTGATTTTATTCCAGTCGCCGAAGAAACCGGGCTGATCATTCCCCTAGGGCGGTGGATTTTAGAGACAGCCTGCCGTCAGATGCATCAGTGGAACCAGCAATTTCCTCAGGAGCCGCCCTTGTTTATGAGTGTTAATCTATCGGGACGTCAGTTTAACCAGACAGACCTGGTAGAGCAGATTGAACAAGCCTTGGCCCTGACTCAGCTTGACCGACGCAGTCTAAAGCTGGAGCTAACCGAGAGTATTGCGATGGAAAATGTCACTACGGCCATTGATCAGCTGCTAAGGCTGAAGAAAATGGGCCTACAAATCAGCCTGGACGACTTTGGTACGGGCTACTCTTCGTTGAGCTATCTCCATCGGTTTTCGACGGACACCCTCAAGGTAGACCGCTCATTTGTCAGCCGTATGGAGCAGGCGACTGAGGACGGCGAGATTGTCAGCACGATTATTGCCCTAGGGCACAAGCTCGGCATGACGGTCGTTGCAGAGGGCATCGAAACACCGTCCCACCTCCAGCAACTGCGTTCACTGCGCTGTGACTACGGACAAGGCTACCTGTTCGCCAAACCCCTATCGGCACAACAAGCCGTCGAATGGTTGCAGCAGCCTCGGCGTTGGTAAAGGCAGGTTGGTAAAAGCAGCTCGTTAGCCAGAGCCAAGATCAGTCATTGGGCCACTGTTCCTGGCTAATCAAATCGCTGACAGAGTCTCTTAGTAGGTAGTCGTGAGATTCTAGAATCTGTTCAATCTGTAGCCAATCGCGGAGTGGAAAATACCGGCAGAGGGTATAGATACGCTGATATCGATTGACCGTACCAGTCGTCACGAGGGCTCTGACTTCGTCCTTAATCGTTTGGATAGAGAACTGAATCGAGCGAGAAACAGATGGAACGGCTTGAATCATTATCGTCTCCTGTTGCACAGACCCAGTGGATGTCATGAAGCGATAGCCAGTACGGTACCCACACGATCAAAGCGAACCTTTGTCAAATTGAATACAGTATCTGCAGACCACAATTCTTACAAAGCCAGGTTTGTATTACAAGTTACCTTTAAGCAACGTAACTGTTTTGTTGTTAATCCCTGACATTGTGAGCTGGAATATCAGACTCATATTCAGCCAGCTAGATATTTTATGAGGGGACACGGTGTAATGATAAATTTGTATTTTAGATCACATTTTTAGCCTACGGACAATGACTTCCAGGCCCTCCCAGTCCCATTAACTTTGTATGTATAGGCTTTTATCAGCGTGATTCAGCCCGGTTGTCGAGTCAGAATTTTAAGTCCATCCTACGTCGCAGGTGAGCTGGGTATCGTATTAGGCGCTGAGACTGAAGACAGCGGTGCAATGACCGGATACTGGATTGTATCGGTTGAGCGTCGGGATCTAATCATTGCACTGCTGCCAACAGAGATGGAACTTCTATAAACCGTCTGTTTTGTAAGGTTTAGCCCAACGCCTGCGCTCTCACGCTGCTTTCAATTCCTTTTAGAACAGAAAATAGCGCTGGGCAAGGGGTAGGCTCGTCGCCGGTTCGCAGGTGAGCAGTTCGCCATCGGCACGAACCTCGTAGGTCTCGGGATTGACGGAGATCTCGGGCAGCGCCTCATTCAGCTTGAGATCTTGCTTGCCGATAGCGCGAGTATTGGCAACGGGCAAAATCTGTTTTGTGAGGCTAAGCTGCTCGGCAATCCCGGCCGCTTGAGCCGCAGCAGAAACAAAGGTAATTGAGGTAGCTGCGATCGCACCCCCAAACGCACCGTACATGGGCCGGGCATGGACCGGCTGAGGTGTCGGGATACTAGCATTTGGGTCACCCATCTGGGCATAGGCAATAAAGCCGCTTTTGAGCACGATGCTGGGTTTAACGCCAAAAAAGGCCGGACTCCACAGGCATAAATCAGCTAGTTTGCCCACTTCCACCGAGCCCACATGATCGGCCATCCCATGCGTGATCGCGGGATTGATGGTGTATTTAGCAACGTAGCGCTTGGCTCTAAAGTTGTCGTTGCGGTCCGTGTCGGGGCTAAGCGGTCCGCGCTGCACCTTCATTTTGTGAGCCGTCTGCCAGGTTCGCGAAATCACTTCTCCGACCCGGCCCATTGCCTGGGAATCTGAGGCAATCATGCTGAACGCCCCTAGGTCATGCAGGATATCTTCCGCTGCAATGGTTTCCCGACGAATTCGAGACTCTGCAAAAGCCACATCTTCAGGGATGCCAGGGTCCAGATGGTGGCACACCATCAGCATGTCTAGGTGTTCGTCTAGCGTGTTGACGGTGTAGGGGCGCGTCGGATTGGTCGACGACGGCAGCACGTTAGCTAGCCCGCAGACTTTGATGATGTCTGGGGCGTGGCCGCCGCCCGCGCCCTCGGTATGGTAAGTGTGAATCGCCCGGTCCTTAAAGGCGGCAATGGTGTTTTCAACAAAGCCTGCTTCATTCAGGGTATCGGTGTGAATGGCGACCTGAACGTCGTACGCGTCGGCCACCTGCAGGCATACGTCGATGGCGTTGGGCGTGGTGCCCCAGTCCTCATGCAGTTTGAGACCGATCGCGCCCGCTTCGACCTGCTCGCGCAGGCCTTGGGGCTGGCTGCTGTTGCCCTTGCCGAGAAATCCCAGGTTCATCGGGAAGGCCTCGGCCGCCTGGAGCATTCGATAGAGATTCCAGGGGCCTGGGGTACAGGTCGTGGCATTGGTGCCAGTGGCGGGGCCGGTGCCCCCCCCCAGCATCGTGGTAATGCCAGATGCGATCGCAACTTCGATCTGCTGGGGGCAAATATGGTGAATATGAGAATCAACGCCCCCCGCCGTGAGAATCATGCCCTCCCCTGCCAGGGCTTCAGTACCCGGACCGATCACAATATCGATATTGTCTTGGATGTAGGGGTTGCCCGCCTTACCAATTTTGAAGATTCTGCCGTCTTTGATCCCCACATCAGCCTTGACAATGCCCCACCAGTCGAGGATGAGCGCGTTGGTAATCACCAGATCAACTGCCCCGTCGGCATTCGAAATCGGTGACTGGCCCATGCCGTCACGAATGACCTTACCGCCGCCAAACTTCACCTCGTCGCCGTAGGTGGTAAAGTCTTGCTCGACCTCGATCAATAGTTCGGTATCTGCCAGCCGCACCCGGTCGCCAACCGTAGGGCCATAGGTTTCTGCGTAGGCCCGCCGGTCCATTTGAAAGCTCATTGCCGTCTCTCCCTAGTCCAAATTGCCGTTGATCAGTCCGTTTAACCCATAGACCTGCCGTTCACCCACCAGGGGTACGACCCGTACGGTCTTTTCGTCACCGGGCTCAAATCGAATCGCAGTCCCGGCTGGAATGTCTAGCCGCTGGCCTCGAGCCGCATCTCTATCAAACGTGAGTGCCGGGTTGACCTCGAAGAAGTGAAAGTGTGATCCGACCTGAATGGGGCGGTCTCCGGTATTGGCCACGGAGAGTTCTGTAACGGGGCGGCCAGCATTGAGTTCAAGGGCACCCTCGGCTGCGATCAGTTCGCCTGGGATCATTAAAACACTCCATAAAAAGAGAAAAGGGTAAATTGGTCTGTCGTTAGATTAGGATCTCGCCCAACCGGACTCCGCTAGGCGGCTGGCTGGCTGGGCACGCGATGCTGTTCAATAAAGTCAAGAATCTGGTCCAGACCGGTCTGGGTTTTCAAGTTAGTAAAAACAAACGGGCGGTCCTGACGCATTTTCTGGGCATCGCGGGCCATAACGCTCAAGTCTGCACCGACCAGCGGGGCTAAGTCAATCTTGTTAATCACCAACAGATCAGATTTAGTAATACCGGGACCACCCTTACGGGGGATCTTGTCACCAGCGGCGACGTCGATTACGTATAGCGTCAAATCAACTAGCT
Organism: Cyanobacteria bacterium J06648_16; assembly: GCA_039817185.1. Taxonomy (GTDB): domain Bacteria; phylum Cyanobacteriota; class Cyanobacteriia; order Phormidesmidales; family Phormidesmidaceae; genus CAWUKV01. The sequence continues at coordinate 137,552 of JBCBWI010000006.1, forward strand.
CTGGGCTAAAGGTTGCCGCCAGATTGTCGCCGCCGCTCTCCACGAAAACAAAATCGAGCGGATACCGCGATTCTAAATCTTCGACCGCAACCAGGTTAATTGAGGCATCTTCGCGGATAGCGGTATGCGGACATCCTCCGGTCTCAACCCCCACGATCCGTTCTCTTTCTAATGCCTGCGCCCTGACTAAAAATTGGGCGTCTTCCTGGGTGTAAATATCGTTAGTGACCACCGCAATTTCGCAGGTCTGCCGCAGCGCCTTACAGAGTGATTCGACTAGAGCGGTTTTTCCTGACCCAACCGGGCCAGCAATACCCACGCGCAGAGGATTAGATGTCATATTGGGCCTCACTCTAGCTCTGAAATAGTCTGACTCGCTGGGTCTCGTGCTGGCTACTGGCCAGGGCCAGCCCCCAACTACCGCTGCTCAGGTCCTCGTCCTTTAGCTTAGTGACTGCGGCGACTGTTGCTGCCAACCTAGGCGTTAAGTTAAATAACAGCTGCTGCCCGGTTGTCTGCCCGAGCGGAATTAGCTTAATCCCACCCCCGATCAGGTTACTGGCCCAGCTCTGGTAAAACGCCAGCAGCGTCGCGTCCGCAGAAATTTGCCAGTGGGCTGCAGCGGCTCCCAATAAAATTGCCCAGTTATGGGGAGGCTCACAAGCGTCGATCCAATGGCGCATCGTTGGATCCATCTGGGTCAGCAGGCGGGTTAGCGATCGTCCCATTTGCCAGCTTTGTCGCCTGAGTTCTGCGGTTTCGCGAGCGGCGGACAGCCAGTGATTCCAGCCATTGAGTTGGGAGTGATTAGATTCAGCAAGGGCGCGGTGCGATCTCACCACCATCGCCCCTTCAATTCTCAGACTCCCGTATCGAAGCGTTTGCACCAGCCACTGGTCAAACGTCTGCGCATCCGTCACCAGCCCTTGTGCTACGAGCGTTTCTAGCCCCTCAGAATAGCTGTAGCCCCCCACAGGCAGGGTGGGGCTAGCCAACTGCATCAGCCTCAATAAACCGGTCGCCGACAAATCGACGGCTGGGATGCGGTTATAAGCAGTTCCACCTTGGATAGAGCTATCACACTCAGTGGGCATGGCGGTTATGGGTATGGTATGCGCCAACCTCGGGATGAAAGGGGGCAACTTCTTCGGTCACGTTGAGGTGTAGCTGTTCGATCAAAAGCGTCTTAAGCACGGGATCGGGCGACAGGCGCAGCCAGGTTTCGGTCACTTGGAGCGGTACATGGCGATTGCCCAAATGATAGGCCGCTTTCAACAGCTGTAGTGGCGTGTCAGCGCGGACGGTCATCACAGGTTCAGGATTGGCGACGACCTGCACAATCTCATCACCGCTGTCCGAAGCCAACAGGTCACCATCATTCAGGCAAGTCCCCCTGGGCAGCTGCAGGTAGGCCGGTTCGCCACCGGCCAGCTGATGACGATGTCGCGATCTCGTTCTTGCCAAAGCTGTCAGAGCTAACACCGCCTGCGCAGCGTGGCCGCTATGACTTGTTAATCGCCGGGTGAGGATGACCATGAGCAAGGACGCTACGCCCCTTGAGCTTGCATCAACGCCCCCAGCGTACCAGAGCCTTTACCCCGGCTCCAGCAAACAATCTGGCCCAAAGATTAAGAAAAAGAGGGTTTTGGTGAAGGAGGGTAATCTGTAGTCTGTGATACAACTCGGGGTAGACACCCCCTCGATAATGCAACTGCTGTGTAATCACACGTAGGTTAGGGCCCATTATCTGTCCTAAGGCCTGGGAAAGCTCTAAACCTAAAGGTCTAGATGAATCGAGTTTCAGGCAGCTGACTCATTGGGTTATCTTCCTGAAGTTCGGAGCCTATCCGCACCGGATTAAGTCATTGGCGGTTGATGTGGCGGTTGAAACGTAGGCTCGATTACCTGCCAAACGGTAAGTGATTCCTGCTGTGGTGTGTCGTTCGATGTGTGGTTTCAGTCGAGTAGTCTGTCCGCCAAAAAGGAAACTACTTGAATAGTACGTGTAGCTGGTTTGGAGTGAAGTATAAAAAATGACAACTCGGTTTGGAAGACGGAAATTTTTGGTTTACGGCTCGGCAACGCTGGGCACCAGTGTTCTGCTTAAAGCCTGTGCTGGCGGCGGCGATACACCCGAGGCAGATGCAGGTGGCGGTGATGAGGTTGCGGCCAGCGGTGGCGGTGGCGACACTATCAAAGTGGGCATCCTGCACTCCCTCAGCGGCACGATGGCGATTAGTGAGACCACTGTGGTAGAAGCTGAGCAGCTGGCCATCAAAGAAATTAACGCGGCAGGCGGTGTGCTGGGTAAGCAAATCGAGGCCATCGTCGAAGACGGCGCGTCTGACTGGGATACCTTCGCAGAGAAAGCAGAGAAGCTGATTGATCAGGACGAAGTGGTCACCGTCTTTGGTTGCTGGACTTCGGCCAGCCGGAAGAAAGTACTCCCCGTTTTTGAATCGAAAGAGCACCAGCTGTGGTACCCGGTTCAGTATGAAGGTCAGGAGTGCTCCAAGAATATTTTCTACACTGGTGCTGCGCCCAACCAGCAGATTGAGCCCGCCGTTGACTGGCTACTAGAGAACAAGGGCAAGGAGTTCTTCCTGGTCGGTTCTGACTACGTTTTCCCGCGAACGGCGAACAACATTATCAAAGAGCAGTTAGCTGCTAATGGCGGGACCACGGTGGGTGAAGACTACCTGCCGTTGGGCAACACTGAGGTTACGCCGATTATTGCCAAGATCAAGCAGGCGCTGCCCAACGGCGGCGTTATCTTCAATAGCTTGAATGGTGACAGCAATGTCGCCTTCTTTAAGCAGATGAAGAGTGAAGGTCTGGGACCCGATCAGTACCCGGTCATGTCTGTCTCCATCGCCGAAGAAGAAGTTCGTCAGATTGGCCCTGAGTTTCTCGTCGGTCACTACGCTGCCTGGAACTACTTCCAGACCGTTGAGAGCCCTGCTAACGAAAAGTGGGTTGCCGACTTCAAGGCCGAGTACGGCGAAGATCGGGTGACGAACGATCCGATGGAAGCAGCCTACATCATGGTCTATCTATGGAAGCAGGCCGTCGAGGCAGCCGGCACGACAGACATTCCTGCCGTACGTGAGGCGGCCTACGGCCAAACCTTTGACGCACCTGAGGGTTTGGTGACTATGAATCCGAATCACCACATTTCCAAGACTGTACGGATTGGTGAAGTGCGTGAGGATGGCCTGTTCGAGATCGTGTCTTCGACCGATGGTCCGCTGGATCCGGTGCCTTGGAACCAGTACGTTCCCGACACCAAGGGTTTTGCCTGTGACTGGTCCGATCCGGCAAAAGGCGGCAAGTACGAGGTTTAAGTCACGCTTTAAGTCGGCTGCTTGTTAAAAGCTGCGATAGGGAAGGGAGGGATGGCAAATGTCATGTTTCCTTTCCCTTTTCCATAGGTAACAGATTTTGAATCAGGGTTTCTGGTAAAAAGGGGCTGAAAGTCGCATAGGGAGGCGCGTACGCGTTAGACGATTTGGATAGTCTGATTAATGGCCTGTTTAATGGCCTGAGTATTAGCGCGGTGCTGCTGATTGTGGCGTTGGGGCTAGCGGTTGTGTTTGGTCTGATGGGTGTGATTAACCTGGCCCACGGTGAGCTGATGATGCTGGGCGCGTACACCACCTACGTCGTGCAAAACGGGTTTAAACTGCTGGGCGACGATCTCAAAGGGTTTTACATCTGGGCGGCAATTCCCCTCGCGTTTGTGGTAGCGGCTTTGGTTGGGTTGGCGCTTGAGCGCGGCGTGATTCGGTTCCTCTACGGTAGGCCGTTGGAAACGCTGCTGGCGACCTGGGGGGTGAGCCTGATTCTGCGACAGTTTGTGCGCAGTGTGAACTGGGCGATGGTGCTTGGTATCGCCGTGTTTTGCCTGCTATTTTTTGGTGGGCAGTTTGTGCTAAAGCGATTTACCAACTGGGAGCGCATTCAGAAAGGTGCTGCGGTGATTCTTTTCATGCTCTCGCTAGCGGCAGGATTTGTTCTAGGAATCGGCCTGAACGGGAATAAGGCGATGAATAAAGCCTGGTTCAGCGCCCGTAATGTAGATGTGACCGCCCCAAGCTGGCTGCAGGGCAGCTGGTCGATGACCGATACGCTCAGCTTTCCGATCTCACGACTGTTTATCATTGCGCTGACGACGATTTGCCTGCTGGCGAGCTATTGGTTCTTACAAAAGTCTGACTGGGGGCTGCGGATTCGGGCTGTCACTCAAAACCGAGAGATGAGTTCCTGCTTGGGTATTCCGACCGATCGGGTAGACGCGCTCACCTTTGCCCTGGGTTCGGGGCTGGCTGGCGTCGCCGGGTTTGCGGTGACGCTGCTAGGCTCGGTCGGCCCTAATTTAGGCGAGAACTATATCGTAGACGCCTTCATGGTGGTGGTGGTCGGCGGGGTTGGCAAGCTGGTGGGCAGCATTGTTGCGGCCTTGCTGATCGGCAGTCTGACCTACATCATTGGCTCGGGTACGCTGATGCTGATGCTGCCTGCCAGCGAGTCGCTACAGCCGGTGATGGACACGCTCAGCTTCTTTGCCACGACCAGCATGGCCAAGGTGATGGTGTTTGCGCTGATTATTGCCTTTTTGCAGTTCAAACCGGCGGGACTCTTTCCCCAGAAAGGCCGATCGGTGGAGGCTTAGGGCATGGTACAGACGGTTTCTACTGGGCCGAAGCGCGTGCGTAAGCGGGCGATTGCTCTGGAAGTGGGGGTTGTAGTTGCGATCGCACTCCTCCTGATCCTGGTTTTTCCCCTACTGCTCTCCAACTTTCGCCTGGGCTTGCTGGGTCGCTTTCTCGCTCTGTCTATTGTTGCCCTGGGCATTGACCTGATCTGGGGCTTCACCGGTCTGCTCAGCCTAGGACACGGTATCTTCTTTGCGTTGGGCGGCTACGCGTTGGCCATGCACCTGCAGCTCAGCACCGTAGGCGAGGGCCTACCGGAGTTCTTCAGCCTCTACGGGGTGTCAGAACTGCCATTTTTCTGGCAGCCTTTCTATTCGCTGCCCTTCACGCTGATAGGCCTAGTTTTGATCCCCATGATTGTGGCCGGTTTACTGGGCTACCTGGTGTTCAGAAATCGCATTCGCGGGGTGTATTTCTCGATTCTCACCCAGGCGATGCTGGTCGTCTTTTTCAACTTTTTCAACGGCCAGCAAAAGCTGATCAACGGCACCAACGGCCTCGGCACCGATACGACTCAGCTGTTTGGGCAGTTGGTGGGTGGCGACCGCATGCAGTTTGTCTTTTATGTGGCTACGGTGGTCATGCTGGCGCTGGTCTACGCGCTGTGCCGCTGGCTGACCAGCGGGCGTTTTGGCCGACTGCTGGTGGCCATTCGGGATGACGAAAACCGCGTGCGGTTCTCCGGCTACGACCCCACTTTATTTAAAGTGCTGGTATTTGCCATCTCTGGCGGTATCGCCGGGGTCGCCGGTGCCCTGTATTCCGTTCAATCTAGCGGAATCACGCCCCAGGCGATGAGCATTGCCTTCTCGATCGAGATGGTGATTTGGGTCGCGGTCGGGGGACGTGCCACGCTGGTCGGTGCAATCTTTGGGGCACTGCTGGTGAACTGGGCCCAGGCCCTACTCAGTGAGAGCTTTCCGGCAGTATGGCAGTTCTTTCAGGGGGCGCTGTTCCTGCTGGTGGTTACAGTCCTCCCGGACGGCATTATTGGCTGGCTGCGTCACCGAGCGCTGGGCCAGTTCCGGAGCCTATTCGGTCGCCCTGAGCCGGTGATAACCTATCCCGATTTAGAACTGAACCCCGATGTGCAGCAGGAACGGCAGGAGCTGTCAAGTAAGTAGGGCCACGCGAGAACAGCAAAAATAATGTCTGAGAAGTATGTCTGAGAAGATTCTTGAAATCGAAAATGTCACCGTCAGCTTCGACGGTTTCAAAGCGCTCAACAACCTCAACTTCAGCATGGTGCCGGGTGAGCTGCGGGTGATTATTGGCCCCAACGGCGCGGGCAAGACCACGTTCCTAGACGTGATCACCGGCAAGGTGCAGCCAACCGAGGGTAAGGCCTTCTTTAAGGGCAAGAATCTGCGAAAGATCTCAGAGCATAAGATTGCGCAGCTGGGCATTGGCCGCAAATTTCAAACCCCTCGGGTCTATCTCAATCTGACGCCCAGGGAAAACCTAGAACTCTCTGGCAATCGCACCAAAGGCGTGCTACCGACGCTGTTCAAAAAGACGCCCAAAGCCGAACGCCGAAACGTGGGCGGGCTACTGCAGACCATAGGGCTAGAACACAAGGCCGACATGCCGGCGGCGCTACTGTCCCACGGCGAAAAGCAGTGGCTTGAAATCGGCATGCTGGTGGCCCAGTCTCCTGATTTGCTGCTGGTCGATGAGCCGGTGGCGGGCCTCACCGATGAGGAAACCGAGCAGACCGGCGCGCTGCTCATGGCCCTGGCCGAAAGCCACTCGATTATCGTGATCGAACACGACATGGAGTTTGTGCGACAGATTGCCCGCCAGGTCACGGTCCTGCACGAGGGCAGCGTTCTGTGCGAAGGCCCGATGTCTGAAGTTCAGTCCGACCCTCGCGTGATTGAGGTGTACCTGGGTGCTGCGCCAGACGAGCATAGCTAGCGTCTACCGCTGGCAGGATCTTCTCTTTCTGTTTCTACAGCCGTCATTGGTTTTCCTTTAGTTTTCCTATGGTCCAGTCAACCGTTACGCCCCCCAGTCCTGAGGCCGCCCCAACCACCGTTCTCAACATTTCTCGACTCAATTTCTTCTATGGAGAGAGTCATATTCTCCGGGATGTGGACCTGAGCGTGCCAGCCGGTAAAATGATTTGCCTGATCGGTCGCAACGGCGTGGGCAAAACAACGCTGATCAAAAACATTATCGGTCTCCTCAAACCGCGCAGCGGCAACATTAACTATCAGGGGCGCTCGATTCTGAAGCTGCCCGCCGACCAGCGAGCGCGACAGGGAATCAGCTACGTTCCCCAGGGGCGAGAGATCATTCCCCGGCTGACCGTGCTTGAAAATCTGCTGATTGGCATGGAAGCCAGACCGCCCAGTCGTCGGAGCAAAGAGATTCCCGAGCTGGTCTACGAGCTGTTTCCCGTCCTCAAAACCATGCTGTCGCGTATGGGCGGTGACTTAAGCGGAGGGCAGCAGCAGCAGCTTGCGATCGCACGCGCCCTGATTGGCGAACCCAAGCTCCTCCTCCTCGACGAGCCCACCGAAGGCATCCAACCCTCGATCATTCTCGATATTGAGGCTGCCGTTCGCCGCATCATAGAAACCACCGGTACGTCCGTCTTACTGGTCGAGCAGCACCTTCATTTTGTCCGTCAGGCCGACTTCTACTACGCCATGCAAAAGGGCGGCATTGTTGCCTCAGGTCCCACCAGTGGGCTTAGCCAGAGCGTTATTCAGCAGTTCCTGTCGGTGTAATGGTCAGTACGCCCGTCCATGAACCGATCCACGACCCAGCCGCTTCAACCGCCTGGCACGGGCGGGCAGCGCTGACGTTTGTTCAGACTGAGGGAAAGACGTGGCTGGATAAAAATTGGACCCAGGCACCGCTGAAGGTATTGCGATCTCACTATCCCGAAGGCCCGACCCCTTGCTACACCACTCTTGTCCACACCGCAGGGGGCATGGTTGGTGGCGATCGACTCAGCCAAAGCATCACCCTCGAACCCAATACCCGTGCCCTGATCACGACCCCCGCCGCCGCCAAAATTTACTCATCAAAGGGCAGCCTATCGACCGTCAGCACACGAATTTCTGTAAACACCGGAGCGGCGCTGGAGTGGTTGCCGCAGGAGACGATTGTGTTTGCTGGGGCTCAGTACCATCAAACGCTTCGAGTTAATCTGAGCGAACGGGCCACCGTACTACTGTGGGATGTTACCCGGTTCGGGCGCAGCGCTCGAGGCGAAGCCTTCACCAGCGGCGATTGGCGGTCTGATATAGAAGTCTGGCGGGCGGGCAAACCCCTATGGATTGATCGACAGTCACTGGATGCAAGCACGCCCATGCGGTTAAGCCCTGCCGGGCTTAACGACTGTCCAGTCGTCGGCACGCTGGCGCTGGTTGGCCAATCGGTATCAGAAGCCGACATTGACAATCTGAGAGTCAAAAGTGCTGCCCTACCGATTGAACCTGAAGCCATCGGTATTACTACCAGTCTGAGCGGAATTGTCTGCCGCTACCGGGGGCATTCCAGCCAAACAGCGAGACAATTCTTCACAACAGTTTGGCAACAGCTCAGAGCGACCCAGTACGGTAAAATTCCCCCTGTGCCCCGCGTTTGGATTTAGCCATGCAACTGACGCCCCAAGAAAAAGACAAACTGTTGATCTTCACTGCGGCCCTGGTGGCCGAGCGCCGCAAGGATAGAGGGCTCAAGCTAAACTATCCCGAAGCCGTCGCCTACATCAGCGCCGCTATTTTAGAAGGGGCCCGTGAGGGGCGTACGGTTGCAGACCTGATGAGCTACGGCACTACGCTACTCTCCCGCGATGACGTGATGGACGGTATCGCCGAAATGGTCCACGAGGTTCAGGTAGAAGCCACCTTCCCTGACGGAACCAAACTGGTAACAGTGCATTCTCCCATCGGATAGACACATGCCTGGCTGGTGTGGGTACTCCCCTCTGACTCAGGTCGGTTAAAGACCTCGGTCTCAATAATGACGCGAAAGTTTCCTCGCTTACGCTAGCAAAAGCATTAGCCAACAACGAATTGAGTACCTTCTGGCTCCTGAGTCAAGGCATAGCAGTCGGCATGGAGCACTGGTATCCGATGCAGGCTGCCCGTCAATCGTGGAGCCAATTTCCGCAGCACCTTAACAGATGAACAGGAGGCTACTCTGAAAGGGACGTTTGGGAAACGGGGACAGGCAAACTCAGCATTAAAGTCGGCTTCAAAACTTGTTCAATACCTTCACAAGATCCTCAAAGAGGTTGCTTACGCTTCATTCAAGTCACCTGATTGATTGGAGATGCCCATGCTTTACAAATTGACAAGGCCGCTGAAACGACTCATCGTCGTTAGCGTCATCCTCCTATGTGCCTTTGTCTTTACAGCCACAGCTGGTTTTGCTCAGCCCAGAATGCAGGGGGGCGCTGGTGGCCAAAGCATGAACTGTCCCGAGTGCAGTCATCATGAAGCGGATTGCGGCGAGGCTGGTGACCCATCCTGTTGTTCTCAAGGCGCTAACTTGGGCGCAGTGAATGCTTCCCGTGATAGCGAGGCTTCGGCAGGCTTAATCACTCTGCAGGGTGAAGTCATAGATGTCTATCAGATGACCTCAAAGCAAGGTCACCGGTCAGGCACACACCTGCTACTGCAAGCCAATGGAGAAACCCTGGAGATTCGTTTAGGCCCCAGCTCGTATCTCGAAGCGCAACACTTCAACATTGAACCTAACGATTTCCTTGAAATTGAGGGCACCCAAACCCGCAAGGCTGGGCAGCCAGCCGTCATAGCCATAAAAGTGACCAAAGGGGATCAGGTTTTGGTCTTGCGTGATCAGCAAGGGTTGCCTCTATGGCGTCCTAGTCCACAGTCATAGCCTAGAGAAAGAATAGCCCTGATCGAACCCTCGTCCCTGTCACAACTTCTTCATACTCTTTAGTTACAGTCAGAATGAGGCGGGTAAGTATAGAAGTATAGCGTTTTTCACTTGACTTGACTCCCAATATTCAGACAAAAGCTCCATAGAACGGCAGGTCACGTGAGGCGCAAGTTTCAATGCATTTGAAACTTGCTATAATCTCCTCAAAATTGCACAAAAAATTGTACAAATCACTCTGAAACGAAACAGAGGAGGTGTTCTGGAATGCAAGCATGGCAAATCTTTGCATTATTCATTAGCTTGTTAGTCGCAGTTCCACTGGTTTTGGGTGGGGTCTATCTCGTTTGGGGTTTCAGCCCGATCGCTGCATCCATGGTTGTGGCGATTGGCATTGTCGGTTTGATTGCAGAAGGTCTTTGGGTACTCGATAAAGCCGTCAGCAGTCCCTAATGTCACGAGACATGGGAACAGAGGGTTTCGTACCCCTGACAACTACAAAAGCACCCTCGCCATAGCCTGGCGTCGCCGGATCAGCTTTTTTCATATCGTTCAGGTTCTGGAAGATCGTCTGACGAAAAACAAAATCACAGAAGCAAGCTTGCTTCATAAAATACAATTACTAAAATCGCCACAGGCTTTTACCAAACGCTGACCCTAAGTTGCCCATTTGACCGATGAATTCAACAAAAGTCGTTGCGTGGCTCCTTGCCAGGAGCTCTAGCCGCTTGGGGAACAGGACAGCGTTGGGGAGATGCCTTATTCTCCTGAGTCAGGGCCGCCGAGTCCGGCCTCACCTTGCAACCCGCTGTTGGCGTCGTCAGGTAGCAGTAGCCGATCTATCTGGTCAGGGGTGTCGGCATCACTGGTTTCTAAGTCTCGTAAGATAGCAGGGCGGTTGGGCTTCTTCTCGCTAAAGATAGCTGTGAGCGACTGGTCGAGGGTTTCAGCCATGGCAATGCGGTTACGGTAGGCCACAATCACGCGAGCCAATGTCGGTAGCGGATTTTGTTCGGCTTCTAGATAGAGGGGCTCGACGTAGAGCAGTGATTCTTCAATGGGTATTACCAGCAGGTTGCCCTGGTTGGCGCGGGAGCCTTGGGTATCCCATAGGGAAATGCGTTGGGAGATTTCCGGGTCTTGGTTAATGCGGGCTTCAATTTGTTCGGGGCCAAATACCAGCTCCTGTTTGGGAAAACGATAGAGTAGGATGCGCCCATAGTGCTCGCCGTCGGAACGGGCAGCGAGCCAGGCGATTAGGTTGTTTCGCTGACGAGGGGTAAAGGGCCGTAAAAGAACAAACTCTTCGGTTTCGGTGTCTGGCAGCTTCATGATCAGGTAGTAGGGTTCTACGATCTGCTGCTCGTTAGCGTAGATTTCACTGGGGGCCCGCCACTGGTCTTCGCGGTTGTAGAACACGCGCGGATCGGTCATGTGGTAGGTCAACAGCTGATTGGACTGCACCAGTGAGTAGTCCTGCGGGTAGCGAATGTGGGCCACCAGCTCGGCAGGCATGTCTACCAGCGGTTGAAACATGCCAGGAAAGAGACCGCTCCAGGTTTGGATGATGGGATCTTCGGCATCCGCGACGTAAAAATCGACCGTGCCCTGGTAGGCGTTAACAACGGCCTTGACCGAATTACGAATGTAGTTGAAGTCATTCTCTCCAGGAGCTGCATAGGGATAGCGATCGCTGGTGGTATAGGCATCGACAATCCAGTACAGTTTGTTCTGTTCGTTGGATGGGTCCGAGGGCACGTTAGCTACAACCAGGTAAGGGTCCTGATCAAACTGTAAGAAGGGAGCAATCCGCTTGACCCGATCTTGAATGTTGCGACGGTACAACAGCTGGGTCTCAGCGGTAAAGTTGTCGGTAAACAGCATTTGCCAATCGCTCAGATGCTTGGCAAACAGGAGTCGCCGTAGAGGGCCGCCCAGGCTAATCCCGCCTTGGCCATCGTAGGTGGTGTAAACGTTGTCGCTACCGCTGGGGTAGTCGAGTTCCTGCACGCGGGTCGAAGTCATTACGTAGTCGTTGGTGAGTTCGCCGAAATAGATGCGCGGCTCACCCACCGGGATGCTGCGGGCCACCGCCGGATTGCTGGGAATATGGGCGATGTCCTTGATAAAGTAGGTCGGTAAACCGCCTACGCCTGCGGTATTGACCGGGCTCATGGTAAAGCCGTAGCCGTGGGTGTAGCTGAGGTGGCGGTTGACCCAGGTTTGGGCAATGTCGTCGAGGCGGTCGGTGTTGAGCTCGCGGGCCGAGATAATCACCTGACGGCGTTCAGTGGTGCCATCATCGGCTTGCAGCGTGTAGCGGTCTACATCGGCATCAACAAATTCGTAGTATGAGCGAATCTGCTGCAGCTGTCTGTTGCTTTCGAGCAGGGGCCGGGTATCCCACACGCGAATGTTGCGCACGGTGAGGTCGTTGTCTTCTAAATCCTGGGCGGTGAGGGTGCCCTCGGGATTAAAAACCTCGTCCTGGATGTCGGTCAGGTTAAAGGCGCGGCGGGTGAAGGCGATTGTGCGCTCGATGAAGGGGGTTTCTCGCTCTAGCTCGTTGGGCTGTACAACCAGTCGCTGTATGATATCGGGGGCCAGGGTGTTGCCGACGACGCTGATTGTAATGTAGCCAATCACAATGCCAATCAGCAGGCGAGAACTGCGGGGCCGTACCGGTACCTTCGGCAGATAGGCATACTGAGCGCGGCCCATCATCACCAGCCATTCCATCAGTCCGCGAAAGGTAGTGTCCCAAAACAGGGTCCGCCACAGCAGAATAGCGGCCAGCACCAGGGCCAAAACACTTAGGCCAACGTTGACGGGCAGCGACACAACCACGTCGGTATAGCTCGCCCCAAAGGTGACGCCTCGGGGAGAGTAGAGCAGCTCGTAGCGAGCCAGGATGTTGTCTAGGGCCGTGGTGAGTAGTAGCCCGCCCGAAAGGCCAAACAGGTGGCGACGCTGGGAGGGTGAAAAACCTAGAAAACGGCCTTGGCTCAGACTATTACCGGCCAGCAGGTAAACCAGCGCAACCAGTGCCAGGGTAAACAGCAGCAGTCCTGAAATCCAGAACTCTACCAGCTCTAAAATTGGCAGTCGGAAAATATAGAAGCTGATGTCGTTGTTAAATAGCGGGTCGTCAACGCCAAAAGATGTGGGGTTCAATGCGGGCAGCACCCGCGACCACTGGGAAGAAAGCACCAGGCCAAAGCTAAGGCTGATCAGGATGGTACTGAGGTAGCCCAGAAAGACAGGATAAATGAGGAATGCGATCGCACCGCCCAGGAGCACCGCCCCTAACCACGGCAGCGCCAACACCTGCTGAGTGATCTGCCATCCGGTCCTAAAATTCAGCCATAGGGGCAACGCAGGCAGCGCCGCCCCGGCATCTTGCGTATGCCATCGGGTCACCGCTAGCTGTCCGTGATATAGCAGCAGTACCAGTACCAGCACCGCCAGCCCCATCACCAGGGGCAACAACCCAGTCAACCCAACCCCAGCGCGGCGGTTCTTCGAGTCCGGCAGAATGCAATTGTCGTCAAAGCTGAGGCGGCGGGCGCGCATCAGGTTAGTGAGCGTAAACCCAAAGCTGCCCAGCAGACCGACGCCCCCCAGCAGCAGCTGCGTCTGTAGCCGTAGCCAAAATGCCTCCAGGTAGCCGACTGACTCGAACCATAGTCCCTCGGCCGCAAAGTAGGTGACGATATCAAAGGATAGGAGGAGGGTTGCGATCGCAACCACCCACTTCCAGGGGTTTACCTTTACCTGCGTCAGTGCCTGTGCTTTTGCCATCACCCGTGATGTCTACTCTGACAGTAAGGCTATCCTAGCCCGTCGGTGCAGAGAAACCAGACATAAACCAATCACCATCCCACCAACGGGGCTTACTACAGAACATTCAGAGCGATGATCCGAGGGTCAAAAACACGGAAAGGGGACCTCGGGTCAGGCGCCCTGACCTGCCCACGCAGCATGGTGCAAACCGGGAAGGCTGAGGCATAATACCAAGGCCCCAGGCTGAACTCGACCGCTTGCGATTAGGCTCACACTAGAACCGAAGGACTGATGGCAGAAGATAATTCTCTCGGGAAACTCAGTCCGGCCGCCAACATTCTGGTAACCGGATCTTCAGGTTGGTTAGGGCATTTTTTGGTTTCACGATTGCGCGATGCTGGCTACCCGGTAATCGGACTTGATGTTGCGCACAGCTCCGATACATCAATCATCGGCAGCATCGTTGACCGCCCACTTATCGACCAGGTTTTCTCCGATCACGATATTGGCGCAGTGATCCACTGTGCCGCGCTTCACAAGCCCGACATTGCTCGCTACTCTGCCAAGGCGTTTGTAGATGTTAACGTCACGGGGACGCTTAACCTGCTTGAAGCCGCTGCTGCTGCTGGGCATGACCGCTTCATATTTACATCCACGACTTCACTGATGATCTCCAATGAGGTCCGCGCCGGTCTAAAGGGTGGGGCAAAAGAGGCTTTCTGGCTAGATGAGGAATTTGGGCCAATTCGGCCTCGCAACATATACGGGGTGACTAAGTTTGCTGCCGAACATCTGTGCCAACTGTTCGCTGAAAACCATGCGATTGATATTGCTATTTTACGGACCGCACGTTTCTTCCCAGAAGAGGATGACACGCTGAGATTTCCGAGTGGCCCCAATCTTAAAGCCAACGAGTTTCTTCATCGGCGGTTGACGGTCGAGGATGCCGCAGCCGCCCATGTTGCGGCACTCGAACGGATAAAAGGTCAGGGCTGCAAGACATTCATCCTGTCAGCCCCAACGCCCTTTAGTCGAGACGATGCCAAGGCGCTGGTGACCGATGCACCCGGCGTGATTGCAAACTATTTTCCAGAAGCCAAAAAACGATATGACGAGATGGGTTGGAGCCTGCCGAAACAGATTGACCGCGTGTATGATTCTTCGAGATCACAAGAAGAGCTGGGACTTCGGCCAAAAGTGGACTTCTCAGTCATTCTTGACGCCATCGCCTCCGGTATGCCCCTGCCTTATCATCACGACCCGCATTACGCATCCCCCAATGAGGCGAACACTGCCAGTAGAACATAACACCAGTAGAACCTAACAAACGCGATGGGGCGATCGCGATAGGGGCGACGCTGAGCCCGTCAAGAAACCGACCAAAAGTCGGTGATGCTATAGCCCAACTCACGCAGCATTTCGCGGAGTAGGGGCATGCTTAGACCAATCACGTTGGTATGGCAGCCTTCGATTTTTTCAATGAAGACGCTACCGCGCCCGTCAATAGTAAACGCCCCGGCACAGTTCATCGGTTCGCCTGTGGCGATGTAATCCTCAATTTCGCGGTCGGGAACGTAGGTAAAAAAGACTTTAGTGGATTGCGATCGCACCAGCATCTTCCCGCTCGGCGTGATTAGCGTATGTCCAGTGATCACGGCTCCCGTCCGTCCGCGCATGCGCCGCCAGCGGTCAAATGCCTCCTGCTCGCTTTCGGGCTTGCCGTAGGCAACGCCATCCAGGGCCATGACCGAGTCGCACCCCAGCACCAGCGCATTCGGAAACAGTGGCGCGACCAGCTGCGCCTTATTCTGGGACAACACCTTAGCGAGCTCGACCGGATCGTCTATCTGAATCGAGTCCTCATCAAACTTGCTAGGCGAGGTAAACGCCTGAATACCGGCGCGAATCAGCAGCTCACGACGAGCGGTTGAGGCCGAAGCCAGGACAAACTGGGGAGCAGGCATGGGAGTTCAAAAAGCAAGCTAGTAAACCGAGAACGAAGCCACTGTCTGCTTAAGCAAATCCTTTAGCGTTTCCCAGCGACCTTCGGGGACAGAGGCGTTAAAGGTATACAGCTGGCCCCGGCGGACAATGGCACTGGCTAAATTGTGGCGGGTACCAGAGGGTAGATTGGCGACGTATTCCAAAATGTAATAGGTCTTACCGTCGTCCGTATCAATCGCCTGAGCATTGACCAGCTCTACATCACGGTCATCGCCCGCCATTGAGGCAATGCCCTTCGACAGCTTGTAGCCCACCTCGGTAGGTGAGCCTAAATCGGATAGCTTCGTGTCCTCCTTGACTGGATTGATGACGACGCTGACGTTTTCTGTGGGGTTGATAATGTCGTGGAACACCACGTCCGGCCCACTATTCACAGCGACCTCAACCCAGCCGGTCGGATAGGAAAACTGATAGCCCTGGTAGCTGTTGGCGTAGCTCCTGAGGCCACCGCCCGCCACGCCACAGCTCTGCAGCCCCAGCGCCACTACGATAATTAAAATGCCCGCCAGTCGCTTCAGCATCGTCTTACTTTTCCGCATGTCATCGCTCCCCATTCTCGCATCTTGTGGAAAATGTGTCAGAAGGTCGCTATCGGGTTGTCAGCCTTTGTCAGGTTCCAGTTTAAGGAACTATGCAATTGGCTTTTGAAAAAATAGCAAGTGCTGTTGGGGCAGGCGCTCGTCGGTCTTGACCCACTCGAATCCCATTGCTGTTAGCTCCTTTTTCACCTGCTGCTCAGACATCTTGTGCAGGCGCTTAATCATAATTAGCGGATTCTCTGCCCGGTACTCGGCCAGTACCACACGCCCACCCGGTTTCAGCGCCGCGTACAGCCCCGTCATCATCTCGTGGGGAAAGGCAAACTCGTGGTAAGCGTCTACCATTATGGCCAGATCTACACTACCGACGGGTAGATGCGGGTCGTTCTCGGTACTTAGAAGCGGCTGCACCTGAGTCAGACCATTTTCTTCGCGTCCCTTGGTCAGCAGGTCAATCATCTCCGGCTGCACATCTACTGCAAAAAGCTTTCCCTCTGGGAGTTTCTTAGCAATTTTGAAACTCATGAAGCCCGTGCCCGCACCGATATCTGCCACGGTATCCGTTGGCGCTAGCTCCAGCGCGTCTACCGCCATATCGGGCCGCTCCTCCTGCTCGCGGCTAGAGCGCTCTAGCCAGTAGGCGCCCTGATGGCCCATCACCTGGGAGACTTCACGGCCCATGTAGACCTTGCCGATGCCGTCGGCGCTGGGCTTTTTGTAGCTGTAGGTGCCGGTGCCTTCGGCGAGGGTGGAGGTGCAGCCGGTGAGGAGGAGGGCGAAAAAGAGGAGAGAGAGGAGGAGGCGCATGAACCGATAAAGCAGAAGGCTACGTCTCACGATAAAGCGAAATAGCAAATCGTGCTTCGTAAGACAAGGGTGAGGACCTGCGGCAGTTTGTAGAACTGCCCCTAAACCTTACTCTTCTCTTCCAGATTAAACAGGACCTGCAACGTCTCCATCGCCTGATGCCGGGTCTCACGATCAGGCTGGGCCCGTAGCTGGGTCATGGGGTCATGCAGAATCTTATTCACGATGCCTCGGCTCAGTGCTTCGACGACGCTGCGATGCTTGTCAGAGAAGTCTGCGCCCAGGCGAGACAGGGCCTTTTCTAGCTCCTGCTCGCGGATGGACTCAACCTTAGTACGCAGGCTGCTGATAGTCGAGACGGTGTCGAGGGCGTTGAACCAGTTCATGAAACCGTCGCACTCTTCTTCGAGTAGGGCCTCGGCCTCCAACGCCATCTGGCGACGGCTTTCCTGGTTTTGAGCGACGACCGCTTCCAGGTCATCGACGTTAAAGGCTTGCACGCAGTCGATTTCGTTGACGTTGCTGTGGATGTTGCGGGGCACGGAGATGTCGAACAGCATGAGCGGCTGTTGGGCGATCGGCTCCAGATTCTCACGGTGCAGAATCGGGTTATTGGCAGAAGTGCAGGTAAAGACTAAGTCCGCTGCAGAGACATGGTCAAGCATGCCGTCGAGCGTGCCGGTCTGAATGCCCACATCGCAAAACTGAGCGGCGAGTTCGTCAGCGCGGCCAAGGGTGCGATTGAGGATAGTAATCTGGCAGGCCCGCTTGGAGACCAGGTGCTTCACCAGTAGCCGGGCCATTTTGCCCGCACCGAGAATGGTAATGCGACAGGCGGTCAGGTCAGCGACCTTCATATGGGCGAGTTCGGCGGCGGCAGAGCTGATGGACACTGCGCCGGTACCAATGCTGGTTTCACTGCGGACGCGTTTGCCAGTTTTGATCGCGTCCTTGAGCAGGCGGTTGAGGATGCGGCCAACGCCCTTATGCTGCTGGCCCAGACTGTGGGCGTGCTTAACCTGAGAAAGAATCTGACCTTCGCCTAGCACCAGGCTGTCGAGCCCAGCAGCCACCCGCATCAGGTGCATGACGGCGTCTTCTTTCAGCAGAATGAACAGGTGGGGGCGCAGTTCTTGAAGGGGAACACCGCTGTATTCGCTGAGAAAGTGGATAACTTCGCGGATGCCCTGTTCGGTATCGCTGATGGCGACCTGAACCTCCATGCGGTTGCAGGTACTGAGGATGGAGACTTCTTGAACGTTGGGGTAGCTAGTGAGCTGTGCGATCGCACTTTCGGCCTGGGGTGTGGGGATACTCAGTTTCTCCCGAACCTCAACGGGCGCGGTCCTATGACTCAGCCCAATAACAGCAATGTTCATTCTTCCTCCCAAAAGCTTTTTAACTATGACCCAGCCATCCGCAAATCTGGGCCATTCGCACAAAACATTATTTTTGTTTGATTAATAGGGGGTAAACCCAGTCAGCCCCGCAACGTCTCTTAAAAAAAGCATAAGATCCGAAACAAAACCGAATGAGCGATCCCTCTATCGAAGGTAGGAAAATTCAGCCCTGAACTCAAGATTTCTAAACAAAAGTCCATCAATGGGCGTGAAAGGTAAAAAAGCGCAACAAAAAGAGGCACCGCTGACTCGCAGATGGGGTCGGCGGTGCGCTTTTTTTGGTGAAGGGGCAAGGGGCAAAGGTAAAGGGCGGGCGCGTCCAGATTAATTCGGGGCCAGAAGCCCTTTCCCTTTCTCCCTTTTAACCTTTCCCCTATTTTAGCGAGATGTAGTTCGACTCGCCGCTCATGTGAATGGTGTCGACAAAGCGCGCAGTATGAGATTGGCTGGAGATGACCAGCGTCTGGGTGCGAGCACCGCCCTTGAAGAAGCTAACGCCGTTCATCAAGATGCCAGGGGTGATGCCGCAGCCTGCAAACAGGACGTTCTCACCGCAGGCCAGTTCTTCTGCGGTGTAGACCTTATCAGGGTCGTCGATACCCATGTCCTTCAGACGGGCCAGGTTAGCTTCCTTGCTTTCGCCAATCAGACCGGTTTTTACAATTTCAGGATCATAGATCAGCTGGCCCTGGAAGTGACCGCCCAGGCAGCGCATGGCGGCGGCGGAGATAACGCCTTCGGGAGCGGCGCCGATACCCATCAGCGCGTGAGTGTTGGTACCGGAGAAGCCGCAGGTAATGGCGGCAGATACGTCACCGTCAGAAATTAGGCGAACGCGGGCACCCGCTTCGCGGATTTCAGCGATCAGATCATCGTGGCGAGAGCGCTTCATTACCACAACCACCAGCTCGTCGATGGCCCGATCCAGGCACTCACCCAGAATCTTCAGGTTTTCGGTGGCAGACTTATTGATATCGACTTTGCCCTTGGCAGCCGGGGGCGCAGCCAGCTTGCGCATGTAAAAGTCAGGGGCGGCAAACAGGCCACCCTTCTCAGAGATGGCCAGAACAGCCATCGAACCGGGCTGACCGTAGGCGCACAGGTTGGTACCTTCGCAGGGGTCAACGGCGATGTCGATTTCAATCAGCTCATCCGGGTTGCACACCTTTTCGGCATCGGGCTGGGTACAGATGCCCACTTCTTCCCCGATATAGAGCATCGGTGCATCGTCGCGTTCGCCCTCACCGATGACGATTTTGCCGCGCATGTGAATCTTATTCATGCGCTCGCGCATGGCTTCTACAGCCACTTCGTCGGCAATGTCTTTTTCGCCTTTGCCCATCCAGCGAGCCGATGCGATCGCAGCTTGCTCAACTACTTCAATAATCTCTAAACCCAGCGTGCTTTCCACTAGAAAAATCCTCCAAACTGCCGAAATAGCGGGCTCTGGTTACACCTGCTTTTGTGAAAAGTTTATCAGGAAAGGGGGTAGGAAGGTGGGGAGGTGGGGAGGTAGGGAGGTGGGGAGGCGTCTAAGCCTAAGAAATTAACGGTTTCACAGCTTCTTTCTATTCCACTACTCCACCAAGCGCAGCGCCCCAACCAAGTGCAGCGCCCTCACCTCCCTATCTTTAACTTTGAACCGTCAACTTCTCCTGGTACTGTTAAGGCTGTCAAAACACCTGTTCCGCAGCGCTTATGGAATGGCACATCACAGATGCGCAGAGCCTAAGAATTATCGATCGGGAGATGGGCGAGCATACGTTTTCGCCGTCGGAGTACGAAATTGTCCGGCGGGTGATTTACGCGACGGCAGATTTTGAGTATCGGTCACTGATTCAGTTTTCGGAGCAGGCGTTGCAGTCAGGGGCGGCAGCACTGGCGGCACGAACAACGCTAATTGTCGATGTGCCGATGGTCCAGGTGGGCATTGTGCCGAGTCTGCAAGAAACCTTTGCGAATCCGGTGTACTGCAGCATGGATGCGCTGACGCGACCGCAAAAGGACAAGACAAAGGCAGCTTGGGGAATCGAGACGCTGGCGAAGCGGTATCCCGAGGGCATTTTTGTGGTGGGCGAGGCGCAGACGGCGCTGAACAGTCTGGTGAACCTGATTGAGGCCGAGGAGATTCGTCCGGCACTGGTCGTGGGGACACCCGCAGGGTTTCTAGAAGCAGAGGTAATAAAAGCGCGATTGCAGGACAGTCTAGTGCCAAATATTTGCATTAGCGGGCGAAAGGGAAGCCCGGTGGTGGCAGCGGCGATTTTGAATGGGTTGATTGATTTGGCGTGGAAGGCCTATGGGGAGAATCGAAGTGGGGCAGGATAAGGATTTTTAGAATGGGCTTGATCGGCAAAGGTTAGAGGTGTTGCGAGGGGATTTCCTCCCCGCCCTCCTCCTGACGTGGGGGCCCAGGCTCCCACACACCCCCGAAAGGGTTCAGGGAAGAGGTTCGGCAAGTGGCGAACGGGGTTGGACTGGCGGTCGGCCGTGTGGCTCAGAATGCGCTTGGGCGCATTCTGAAAGCTTTGGTTACGACACCGCTTAGTTAAACGCTCCAGAAAATCACCGCTCCGCAGTTAGCGCCGTCGACCCTAGCAAAAGGCTTGAGCCAGAAAAAGGACATCAAGCCCTAGAACGCTATAGTCGGCGGGCAACTCCCATCGATTTTTTATTTTTCTGGTCCTCTCGGTCGGCCTATACCCATCGCACTCAGCCCATAGCCAGAAAAATAAAACCCACCTAGCCGACCTCCCCCTCCAACCCCATTCAACTCAGCAGGACGAACCACCTTACGCTGGGTTGCCAACCCCCAAAATCACCAACTCACAATTCCCGACCACTGCACCTGCTTCTCTCCCGTCCGCCGATACGAAAAAAACCGTTCCGGCTCCTGATAAGTACAGTGCGGTGCGATCGCAACCTGCTGCTCCTCCAACCCCATCTCCAACAGCTGCAGCTGATTCACCCGTCGCACATCTAACCGCACCCGCCCCGGCTCCTCATCCGGCAGCACCGGCGGACGCTCTAAAGACTGTAAGTGAGTCAAAAGCGTATCTGAATCTGAAAACTGCCCTACAAAAGCACTTTCTCCCGTTTCCACCGCCACCGCTGCACCCACCTGATAGACCTCACCATCAATCGCTGGCCCCAGCACCACCCGCAGGTCTGCCAACCGACTCCCCTGAGCCTGCAGCTTCTCCACCGCCACCGGCACAATCCGCTGCGCCGTCCCCCGCCAGCCCGCATGCACCGCCGCCACCTGCCCCGTCCGCACATCGCCAATCAGCGCAGGCGTACAGTCTGCCGTACAAACCCAGACGGCCTGCTGCGTCGCCGTACTGTAGCTCCCATCCGCCTCAGCGCGATCCTCCCCACGGGTTTGGGCTCGCACCGCGTCCGGGTCGAGCACTACATTACCGTGGACCTGCTGGGTTCTGACCACCGCCGCATCCGTCGCCAGCGCCTGCACCAGCGTCTCGGGGCGGTGAGGGGCAAACTGCCGGGTAAAAAAGCCGTGGGGCCAGGGGGCCAACAGGTCGCAGGTCAGATAGGCCTTGTCCTGCCAGGTTTGCCAGGTCCAGGAATGCATCGTGAGAAATGGGGTAAGTGGAAAGGAGGGCAGGTAGTACGGACTACGCTTCAGCCCCGACTCCCACTAGACTAGCCTGTGGCTGTGGGTTCAGCACCATCATGCCGTACTCGACCCCTTCAATCACGGCCTGGTATGAGGCTTCGATGATATTCGGCGAGACCCCCACCGTCGTCCAGCGCTGAGAACCATCGCTCGATTCGACCAGGACACGGGTCTTGGCGGCAGTCCCGGCAGCACTGTTGAGAATGCGGACTTTGTAGTCAGTCAGGTGAAAGCGGGCGATCTCGGGATAAAAGCTCACCAGCGCCTTACGCAGGGCGCTGTCAAGGGCATCGACAGGGCCGTTGCCTTCGGCGGCGCTGAGCAAGGTCTCACCGTTGACGGCAACCTTGACCGTAGCCAGCGAATCGCTGCGGCAGTTGTCCCCATCGCAGGTGCGATCGCAATGCACCTGGAACCCCTTTACCTCAAACATGCGGGCGCGCTGGCCCAACGCCTGACGCATCAGCAGCTCAAAGCTGGCCTCGGCGGCCTCAAACTGGTAGCCCTCCTGCTCCAGCTGCTTGAGTTGCAGCAGCAGCTGCCGTGAGGTGGGGTCAGCCTTCGTCAGTGGAATGCCAAAGCTACGGGCCTTGGCCAATACGTTGCTCAGTCCGGCCTGATCAGAAATCACAATGCGGCGAGCGTTGCCCACCTGCTCCGGGACGATATGTTCATAGGTGAGCGGTTCGCGCTCGACGGCGCTGACGTGGATGCCGCCCTTGTGGGCAAAGGCCGACCGGCCCACGTAGGGCGCGTGATCGTCTGGCGCCAGGTTCACGACCTCACTAATGTAGCGGCTGGCGTCCGCGAGCATGGCCAGTTTTTCAGGCGGTAAACAGTCGTAGCCCATCTTTAGCTGCAGGTTAGGCATCAGCGAGCACAGGTCGGCATTGCCGCACCGCTCCCCGTAGCCATTGATGGTGCCCTGGACCATACTGGCCCCTTCGATCACAGCAGCCAGGGCATTGGCGACCGCCGTACCGGCATCGTTGTGGGTGTGAATGCCAATCTGCGGCGGCACAGCCAGGTTCAGCGTGCCTAACCACTGCTGGACAGTGGCGACAATGTCGGCAATGTCATGGGGCAGAGTACCGCCGTTGGTGTCGCACAGCACCAGCCATTCGGCCCCAGCGTTGACGGCAGCTTCAAGGGTCTGCATGGCGTAGAGCGGGTTGTGCTTATAGCCGTCGAACCAATGCTCAGCGTCGTAAATCACGCGGCGCTGCTGACTGCGTAGATAGGTCAGGGTGTCGGCGATCATCGCCAGGTTTTCGTCCAGCGTGGTCTTCAGGCCGGTCGTGACGTGCAAATCCCAGGACTTGCCGAACACGGTGATCCAGCGCGTACCCGCCGCGATCACATCTTTTAGCAAGGTCTCCTCGGCAGCGACATGGTGCGGACGCCGGGTTGAGCAGAAAGCCACCACTTCAGCCTGCTGCAGCGGGCTCTCTTTCAATGCCCAAAAGAACTTGACATCCTTCGGATTAGCCCCCGGCCAGCCGCCCTCGATAAAGGGAATGCCCAGCTGGTCGAGCTTGCGCACAATCTTGAGCTTGTCCTCTAGAGACAGGGCGAGCCCTTCTCGTTGGGCACCGTCCCGCAGGGTTGTGTCATAGATCCAGACTTTTGTAGGCTGGGCCACTGTAGGCTGGACCACTGTAGGCTGGACCACTGTAGGCTGGGCAACACGCTGAGCAGGCTGGGACATGGATTCTGGGAAGGGTAAGACTACTCACCATTACTATTTAGATACGTTGATTTATCAAATAGAAAAGAATCTAAGCTTTATTTTGGATGTCTTAAAGATTTTGACTGTTTTTTGACTGTGTTTTTTTGACTGTGGGTAGAGCAATCTTTTTTACGGCGATCTAACATGCCAACCATCAGCGCTCAGGGAAAAACGTTTGACTGTGCGGCAGGCGACAATCTGCGGCGGGTACTGCTGAAGTATGGAGTGGATTTATACAACGGCAACGCCCGAGCGATCAACTGTCGGGGGATCGGCAGCTGCGGCACCTGCGCGGTCAAGATTGAACCGCTGGTAGAGAACGCCGTATCGGCGGCGAACTGGCGAGATCGCACCCGTCGGTCGCTGCCACCCCATCAGCCCCAGCGAGATTTACGCCTGGCCTGCCAGACCCAGGTGCTCGGAGACATTCGCGTGACCAAATACGAAGGCTTTTGGGGGCAGGGACAGACGCCCGTATGGGGACCTGACACGCCGGATAGATAGGCGATCCGGAAAAATAACCGCTTTTTTAACATTTGAGCGATGATGAGGTCAGGTGTAGACAGTTTTGGGGCACCCAGCCCAGGTCACAGGTGAGGAGAACAGGCCATGAATGATTTGAACAACGTCAACAAGTACGTCATCGGGACGATTTTAGGGCTGATTTCGCTGCTAGTTATTTATGGGGCCAGCGCCTCTAACCAGGTAGCCAGTTGGGTAGATGGCAACGACCGCGAAGCTGACCTGGTGAGTCTAAACAACGACGGGGCACGCACCGTTTCCCAGGCGGACAGCACCCCATCAGACAGAAATCTGACACCGCTGCAGAAGGCCGGTCAGCTGCCCCAGCGGCAAACCATCGTCGAAGAGTCTGCTGAAGGCGATCAGATTCGGGTACAGCCGCTAGAAAATGCGCCGACGACCCAGGTTCAGGCCCAGCCTACCGAGACGACGCCCGAGGCGGACCCGGCCCCTACCGTCACTCGCCAGCCCGCCCAGGCCGAGAACCCTGAACCTGTGCGGGCGCTTTGGTAGTCTAGCTTTGGCCACTTTACTGGGGACACCGAGTGGCGCTGTTCCTCAAGCACAGAGCGCTCCGTGAGTGAGGCTTTGTTACACTGATGGGGCTCTGATTTCGCTTGGTGACGGCTCGGGGATATATGGCTCAGGCAGATGTGCTGGTGGTTGGCGGGGGAGTGATCGGACTTGCGATCGCACTTGAGCTGCGACAACAGGGTGCCACTGTTACCGTCCTCAGTCGAGATTTTGCCGCTGCCGCCGCCCACGCCGCTGCGGGCATGCTGGCCCCCCACGCCGAAAACCTGACTGGCCCCCTCCTCGATCTGAGCTTGCGGAGCCTGGCCCTCTACCCTGAGTGGATCCAAAAGCTTGAAGCCCTCACTGGGAAAAATACCGGCTTTTGGCCCTGCGGCATTCTGGTGCCCTTTTTAGACGCGCCCGCCACGCCTGCAGGCACTGCTCCCCCACTCTCTGCCACCACCCTTCACCATTACCAGCCCGGTCTCTCGCCACGCGTGACCGGCGGCCACTTCTACCCCGAAAACGGCCAGGTCGATAACCGCGCCCTCACCGATGCCCTCCTAGCGGCGGCTGAGTCCGCTGGCGTTGACCTGCAATCGGGCGTGGGCGCTGAAGCCTTTTTGCAGCAGCAAGGACAGATTAAAGGCGTACTCACCTCTACCGGCGAGCAGCGGGCCGGTCACTATGTCTTAGCCGCCGGGGCCTGGTCGAGCGACCTGTTACCGGTCCCCGTGACGCCGCTCAAGGGCCAAATGCTGGCGGTCAAGCAGCCCGACCACACACACCCGCGACTCAAGCACGTGTTGTTTGGGGAGCACATTTACATTGTGCCGCGCCGAGACGGTCGCATTGTATTGGGGGCCACCAGCGAGGATGTTGGCTTCGCACCGCATAACACCCCGGCGGGGATGGCCCAGCTGTTCAACGCCGCCATCGATCTCTATCCCGCCATTCAAGACTTTCCGCTGCAGGAGTGCTGGTGGGGGTTTCGACCCGCCACGCCGGATCACCTGCCCATTTTGGGCAACAGCCACTACAATAACCTGACCCTAGCGACCGGCCACCACCGCAACGGAATTCTACTGGCTCCGATTACCGCCCGCCTGATTGCCCAGCACGTACGGCAACAGTCCGATCCGCTACTAGATGCTTTCAGCTGGCAGCGCTTTCACGATAGTCCTACCGTTCCCCCCCCTCAGCCCATGCAAGTTATTGACCTTACCCCCCAAGCTGTTGACGATTCTGTTGACGCCCAACCAGGTGCCCTATCCGATACATTCATCATTGCCGGTAAATCTTTTAGCTCGCGCCTGATGACCGGGACCGGCAAGTACAGCAACTTCGAAGTCATGCGTCAGGCCGTGGCGGCCAGCGGCAGCCAAATTGTGACGGTGGCCGTGCGCCGCGTGCAGACCAACGCCCCCGGCCATGAAGGGCTGGCCGAAGCGCTCGACTGGCAACAAATCTGGATGCTGCCCAACACGGCAGGCTGCACCAATGCGGAGGAGGCGATTCGAGTAGCGCGGCTGGGGCGAGAGATGGCCAAGCTCCTGGGCCAGGAAGACAACAACTTTGTCAAGCTGGAAGTGATCCCTGACAGCAAATATCTGTTGCCGGACCCTATCGGCACGCTAGCGGCCGCCGAACAGCTCGTCAAAGAAGGGTTTGCCGTGCTGCCCTACGTCAATGCCGACCCACTGCTAGCCAAGCGGCTGCAGGAGGCGGGTTGCGCCACGGTGATGCCGCTTGGCTCGCCAATTGGGTCGGGTCAGGGCATTCGTAATGCGGCGAATATTCAAATCATTGTTGAGAACGCGACGGTGCCGATCGTGGTAGATGCGGGCATTGGCACGCCCAGCGAGGCGGCAGCAGCGATGGAGTTGGGGGCAGACGCGCTGCTAATTAATACTGCGATCGCAAAAGCCACGGACCCGATCAAAATGGGTCGAGCAATGGGGCTCGCCGCCGAAGCCGGTCGCCTGGCCTACCAATCGGGCCGCATTCCGGTCAAAGCCTACGCCAGCGCTAGCTCCCCACTGACGGGCAAGATTACCGATTAGGATTACTAGAAACACCTTGCTGAGGTTACTGGACGAAGGTAACGGAGACTGCCCCAGTTTTCAGAACCCGATTGAGTTTGCCGCTGCGATACCCCTCCAGGTCTAGCGTCACGTAAGTAAAACCGTAGTCCTGAAAGGCCTTTACCAGTTTGGGTAGATCGATCTGGGTAACGAAATCCTTAATCTCCTCAGGCATTAGCTCAATGCGGGCCGTATCGCCGTCTGAGCGAACGCGCAGGCTCTTGATGCCCAGGTCACGCAGGTAGCGCTCACAGCGGCCTACCCGGTGGAGTTTTTCGGTGGTGATCAGCTCGCCGTAGGGAAAGCGGGAGCTGAGGCAGGGCTGGGAGGGCTTGTCCCACCAGGGGAGGCCTAGCTGTTTTGAGAGTTCTCGAACTTCCAGCTTAGTGATGCCAACATCGGCCAGCGGTGAGAGGACGCCGCGCTCTTTGGCCGCCTGAATGCCGGGACGGTAGTCCTGCAGGTCATCTGCATTCACCCCGTCAATGACGAAGGGATAGCCCAGCGACTGGGCCAGGGGCTTCAGCGTGTCGTGTAGTTCGCTCTTGCAAAAGTAGCAGCGATTGACCGGGTTCGAGGTGTAGTTGGGGTTGTCCATCTCGTGGGTCTGCACGATGCGATGGGCAATGCCAATCTCAGCTGCCTGCACTCGGGCATCTTCCAGGTCTTCGGGCATGAGGGAGGGCGACTCAGCGGTTACTGCTAGGGCGCGATCGCCGAGCATGTCGAAAGCAACCTTCGCGACTAGCGTGCTGTCAATCCCGCCGGAGTAGGCAATCAATGCCCGGTCCATTTGGGCGAAGAGGGTTTGGAGCTGGGAAAGTTTAGACATGGTGGTGAAGCAAACCCTTCTAGTACAGTGTCAGGTTCGGAGCGTGAGGGGGAAGAGGTGTTCAGACCTAGCCTAACGAATTAAAACTGACGTCGGGCAAAAATATTGGTGGCAATGATGATGAGCAGCGCCGTGTAGATGAGCGCGTACAGCGCGTTGAGGAATAGCTCTCCTGGACCTGGCAAGAGGCTAGCGCCATAAATCGCTTCGTTCTTAAAGTTCAGCCGCTCCAGGTCGGGTAGGACCAGGTATATCCAGCGGGCGATGCGCTGGAAGTTTTCGCTATCGACCACACGGCCAAAGCGGACAATATCTTGACTGAGGTGACCGACGAGAAAAACTGCAAAGGTTAAGAGGGTCGCCAATAAGGAACTGGTGAAAACGCCGAACAGCATGGCGACGGCCACTAGCAGAACCATTTCTAGCAGCATAAATAGAACCGCTACGAGAATGGCCCCCGCTGGGAAAGCAATGCCTTGAATCAGCAGCACCGAAAAGAAGACGCCCGTGAGGGCCGCCATGACGGTTGCCAGTACAGCAGAGAGACCCAGATGCTTACCCAGGATAAATTCGAATCGGCTGACGGGCTTGGCTATTAGCACTAGCACCGTTTTTTTCTCGATTTCTTTATTAATCAGTCCGGTACCGACAAAGATCGTGATCACCAGGGCTAGGACGTTAATGCCCGCCAGTCCCACATCTAGAATGATTTTGTCTTCGGTTGCGGCGGCGATCTCGGGGAGCAGAATCGAGGCCAGTGCCATCAATACGGCAAACAGGACGACCAGATAGAGGATGCGATCTCGAATGACCTCTAGAAATACGTTGCGTGCGACGACGCCAACCCGACCTAAATGCATAGCTCTCTCCCTTGTGCTCTTTCTGTAGCCCCTACGCGCGCCCCCAAAAGGATGCCCCGTGGTCTCAATCCGATTAACTCGTGCCCTTAAGTCGTGACCGGCTGGCGTTCTCTGCGCTTGACGTCCGACTCGCAGCTGACCTGGGCAACGGGCGTTAGCTCGCGGGGCTGACCGGGCTCAACGGTGGTTTGCGGTCGGGGTACGATGCTGCAAACCTTCTCGTAAAAGTGGCCGGATTGGCTGGCCGCAGGGCCGAGCCAGTTGGCCCGTAAACGTAGCTGATAGCCGTTGCTGGCCTCCGTCGGGGCTGGCGCATCCAAGCTCCAAAAGACCCGTTCGCTTTCAGCCACGGTAGTGACGTTGTTCGCCAACTTGTTGATGCCCTCATCTAGGTTGAGCAGCCAGCGCTCTACGCGGGGCCAGGGCGCGTTATCCAGTTCGGCTTTTAGCACATCAGCGGCATTGTTGAGCAGGGGAATGCCCTGGGAGGCATTGATATTTTCGGGCCGGACCTGGTAAACAAAAGCGCTCTGGTCGATGCTTTCGGCCACCAGACTGGGATAGGCCCTGAGCCAATCCTGGACCCGAAAGTGAAACATCAGCCAGCTGGTCAGCAGCAGATTGACCAGCATCAACAGCAGCAGCGACTGCCGTTCCCTGATTTTGGGCGTTTGCAACTCCATTTTCCAGTTCACGAATTTGGGCAGTCCCGCGACGATCGTGGAAACGATTGGCCAGCTGACCACTGCCAGCCGTAGCCGGTCGTCCGTCCAGGGGTTGAATAGAAAAATGCACATCACTGCCCCGGTGATCCACGGCCCGAGGGGAAAGCCAAAAATGCTGAGCTTCTGGTCAAACAGGGTCGGCGGATTTTCCGACAGGCCCCACCAAAGGGCAACGGTCAGAAACATCCAGCTGGCGGTGCTGAGTACGTTGACTGTGGCTATTTCCGCTTCGCTGCTCTCAGCAATGAACGCCATCAGCCAAGAAAACAGGCTCAGTAGCAGAATTGTCTGCCAGGCAAAATAGCGGGGCGGGGTTAGCAGCTGCCGGATCTGTTCGAAAACGTCCTTAATCAGGTCGATCATGGTTTAGACTCTCCCACCGCTCAAAGCCCTCCGTCTGCAGCGACCAGATAGGTTCGCAAAATAAGCAAGATGAGGACGGCGCTAAAGCTGAGCGCGTTGGCCTGCAGGACGGCGGATGTCAGGTGATTTGAGGCCCGCTGATACAGGGTGCGGCCTGTCCGTGCCCGTTCGTACTTGTCGGCGCGGTCGAGGTCCTTTGGCTTCTCGGGCATGCTCCAGGTCCCCATCATCCGCATGATCATCTCTAGACCTTTGAGCTTGATCAGTAGGGTGACAAAAAATGCGGCCAGCCCTGCCACTAAAATAGCCCACTCCATGCGCGGCCACAGCCCGTTGGTAATCAGCCGATCAAACATCACGTAGCTGATAATCTGGGCGCGTACGCTGGTGTCGACAAAGCGCTCAATGGCCAAAAAGCTGAGCCAGCCGACAACGGTGGTCATCAGGTTGATGGTGGTGGCGTACTGGATGCTGGTCTGATAGCCAAGCCGCAACCGCTGGCGCAGGACGTTGCCTTCGATTGCGATCGCAATCAGCAGAAACATCACCTGAAAGACCACCGCCTTCAGCGGAAAAATCGGCTCAAACTCATTCATAAATTGCTTGCGCGCCTGCCACCTGCTACTCGACTTGGGTCACCTTGACGTATAGGGTATACCCAAACTACAGACTAAGGCCGCCATTGCCGAAAAAATCACTCACTTCCAGTAACCGCTAGAATCAAAACCGATACGGCGCACGGTCCGACTGAGTCGCCCTATTGTATCCGTATCCTTCCGTTCCCTTACCTCGTTACCCATTCATGGTCCGCACCGGTATCGGCATCCGCACCGCCCAAAAGAACTCTGAACGCATGGTGGGGCAAATCCACGTTTATGACGGTGAAGGTAAGGGCAAATCCCAGGTGGCCCTGGGGGTTGTCCTCCGCTCCATTGGTCTCGGTATCCAAACCTTTATGGAGAGCCGGGTACTGCTGCTGCGCTTTCTCAAGGGGCCCGGTCGGACCTACGACGAAGACGCTGCCATCGAGGCGCTCCAGCGCGGCTTTCCCCACCTGATCGACCAGGTTCGGACTGGCCGGGCCGAGTTCTTTGGGCCTGACGACATCACTAAGTTCGATAAGCAGGAGGCCCAGCGCGGGTGGGATGTCGCCAAGGGCGCGATTTCCTCTGGGCTGTACTCGGTGGTCGTGTTAGACGAAATCAATCCCGTCCTAGACCTGGGCCTGTTGGATATTGACGACGTTGTCCGCACCCTTAAGCGTAAAGACGAACACCTGGAGGTGATTGCGACGGGCCGCGCTGCGCCGCCAGCGCTGATCGAGATTGCCGATCTCCATTCCGAAATGAAGCCGCGCATTTACGCCAATGCCGAGATTCCTGGCCTCAACGGCATTGAAATTTACACTGGCGATGGCAAAGGCAAATCGACCAGTGCCCTGGGCAAGGCCCTGCAGGCCATTGGTCGCGGCATCAGTCAAGACAAGTCCCACCGGGTGATGATCATCCAATGGCTGAAGGGGGGCAACGGGTATACCGAGGACGCGGCCATCGCTGCCCTGCGTCAGAGCTACCCCAATCTGGTCGACCACCAGCGCTGTGGCCGTGACGCCATCGTCTGGCGCGGCCAGCAGCAAGCAATCGACTACGTTGAGGCCGAACGCGGCTGGGAGCTTGCGCGCACGGCCATCGCCTCTGGCCTCTATAAGACCATCATTCTCGATGAGCTAAACCCTACGGTTGATTTAGAGCTCCTGCCGGAGGAACCGATCATCCAGGCCCTGCTGCGCAAGCCCAGGGATACGGAAGTTATCATCACCGGACGCTGTAAGACTCAACCGCGCTACTTTCAGCTGGCCAGCGCCCACTCCGAAGTCTTTTGTCACAAGCACTACGCCGAACGCGGCGTCGAACTTAAGCGCGGCGTTGATTTTTAGGGCTGGCTTCGACTTCGCTCGCCAGCGCCCGAGAGACACGCCTATCAAACGCTATTTGAACAGGAACCACCCTAGCTCTAGCCCGATCAGCCCAACGCCCAGAGCCGTGACAGCAATTTTGACGCCCGTTGGTTGCTCAATTTGTCTGAAGTTTTTCACGTCAGACGCTATCATCTGCGCGTTTGCCATTTGCGCGTCTTTAGGGGGGACCAGAGCCAGAAGTAAACTCAAGCTCAAAGCGCCCCCAACCCAAAGAGATTTATTTTTCATTACTAAGTAGGCATGGCCAATCATTTGTAAGACCGGATAGGTCATTAGAATACAGGAGACAGAAGCTAGAAGCCTCCTATATTCTGCCTTCTATCTCCTAAAGACAGAACCTTGGCGGCTTACCTTTAATTAGGTCAACCTACTTAGCTGACCCGTTTGGGCTGAAAGTTTCTGAGACGGAGCGCGTTCGTCACCACAGAAACGGAGCTGAACGCCATCGCTGCTCCTGCAATCACGGGGTTGAGCAGCCAGCCCAGGACGGGATACAGCACGCCCGCGGCAATGGGAATACCTGCGGTGTTGTAGATAAAGGCAAAGAACAGATTTTGACGGATGTTGGTAAGGGTGGCTTGGCTGAGCTGAATGGCGATCGCAATTCCTCGCAGGTCGCCCGAAATCAGGGTAATGTCGCTGGCTGCGATCGCAACATCGGTGCCCGTCCCAATGGCAATGCCCACATCGGCCTGAGCCAGTGCCGGGGCATCGTTGATGCCGTCACCCACCATCGCCACCGGCTTGCCCTCAGCCTGAAGCTGCCGGACAGTGGCAGCCTTCTGATCGGGGTGGACCTCGGCAAAGACGCGGCGAATGCCTACCTCGCGAGCGATTGCGTCTGCCGTTTGCTGGTTATCGCCAGTTAGCATGACCACCTCAAGCCCCATTTTTTGGAGGGCACTGACTGCCCGAGCGGAGGCGGGTTTGAGCGCGTCAGATATCCCCAGCAGCCCCTCAGTGTGACCGTCTACGGCGATCCAGGCGGTGGTTTTGGCCATCGATTCCCATTCCTGACGACGGGCCTGGAACCGCTGGGTGTCGATGCCCAAGTGCTGCATCCAGCGATCGGTGCCGATTTGGACCCAGCGCCCGTCGACGCGGCCTTGAACCCCTCGGCCCGTAATGGCTTCAAAATCCTGTACGGCGGTTAGCCGCTCAACGTCCTGGGATTGGGCATATTGCACGATGGCTTCGGCCAGGGGATGCTCAGACTGTCGCTCGACCGCCGCTGCCAGCTGCAGCAGCCAAACCTCGTTGCGGTCAATCGTGCCGCGTACGGTGATGTAATCCGTCACCGTGGGCTTGCCCTGGGTCAGCGTGCCGGTTTTGTCCAGCACGACCGTTCGCAGCCCGTGGGCGCGTTCCAAACTCTCGGCATCTTTGATCAAAATGCCGTTCTCTGCGGCTTTACCTGTCCCCACCATGATTGAGGTGGGGGTGGCCAGGCCTAGGGCGCAGGGACAGGCGATAATCAGCACGCCGACGGTGGTGAGCAGGGCCAGGGTGGTGTTGCCAGTAAGGTTAAACCAGAGGATAAAGGTGAGAATTGCGATCGCAATCACCACCGGCACAAACCAGCCGGTCACCTGGTCCGCCAGCTTTTGAATGGGGGCCTTAGACCCCTGGGCCGCCTGCACGAGCTGCACAATTTGAGCCAGCAGCGTGTCTTTGCCGACGCGCGCTGCCCGAAACCGGAAGCTGCCGGTTTTGTTGATCGTTGCGCCAACCACCCCATCGCCTGGGCGCTTCTTGACCGGCATCGGTTCCCCCGTCACCATCGACTCATCCACGGTCGAGGCGCCGTCGATCAACTTACCGTCTACGGGAATTTTTTCACCGGGGCGGACGACCACAACATCGCCCACAACAACGTCCTGTACGGGCAGGTCTAGTTCTACCCCTTGCCGGACCACGCGGGCCGTGTTGGCCTGCAGGCCCATGAGCTTACGAATGGCATCTGAGGTTTGCCCCCGTGCCCGACTTTCCAAGTAGCGGCCCAGCAGCAGCAGCGCAATGATCACCACTGCTGCCTCGTAGTAGACATCAGGCGCAAGTCCTTGAGCCAGCAGCACGCCGGGGAATAGCGTGACCAGTAGCGAATAGAGGTAAGCCGTCCCGGTTCCCAGCGCCACTAGCGTGTTCATGTTGGCGGTCCGGTGGGTTAAGGCTTTCCAGGCACCGACAAAAAAGGACTGGCCGCACCAGAAGAGCACAGGCGTTGCCAGAACGAGCTGTAGCCAGGGGTTATGCAGGAACATCGGCCAGCCTGGAATGGCCACGCCCAGCATCATTGGCAGCGTGCCCAAAATTAAAACAGCGCCAACAACGCCGCTCACTACCACGCGGTAAAGTTGAGATCGCTGCGCGGCCTGACGTTGCTTCTGGGCTCGGGCCTCGACTTCGCCGATACTCAAATCCGCCATTTCGCTGGCTTCATACCCAGCATCGGCAACCGCCGCCTGAATCGCTGCTAAGCTGGTGCTGCCTGTATCGTACTCAACGCGGGCCTGCTCAGCGGCAAAGTTAACCTGGGCGCGACTGACGCCTGGCACCTGCTTGATAGCAGTTTCAACACTGTTGGCACAGGCCGCGCAGCTCATGCCCTTGAGTTTTAAGGTAGTTGCGGTCATATTGGCCTCCTCGGCAAAAGGCACCTAGGCTGCAGGGCTGTAGCCCGCCTGAGTAATCGCCGCTCGAATGGCGCTCTCGTCTGCCGTGGTCTCAATATCGACTTGCTTAGTTTTTGTGTCGGCCTCGACTGTGGCGCTTTGGTCAACAGTTTGGACAGCAGCTGTAATGCTCTTGGCACAGGCATCACAGGCCATATCGGGAACGGTCAGTTGAAGTTTCATGGTGCTTTTAATCTATGCGGGATCGCTGAAGCAACGTTCATGTGCTCAGCAATCACAGCTTAAACCCTCGCCCCATCAAGGTAACAGAGTGCGAAAATCTCTGCGATCTTCATGACAGATTTGCTGAATCGTATTGCGCCCTGACGTTGCCACTACCGGTAAACTACCGCCGGGTTCCACCCACTGGCCTACCATGTAAAAGTTTCGTAGCTTTGGCAGAGTTTTAGATAGGCCTTTGATCATCAGCGGTAGCGTACGCCGAGTCAGCAGCCACCCACAGCTAGAGCCCTGCCAGTTGCCCGTGTACCGCTCATAGCTGAGTGGAGTTGCCACGTCGACAGCGTCAATATCTGCCTTGAGACCAGGGTAGAGCCGTTCTAACTGGGCAACAACCTGGGCTGAGACATGGTTCTCTTCATCATGGTAAATAGTGCGACCATAGAGGTGCTGCCAGTAATCGTAGGGTGACGTCATCATCACAATCATGACTGACTTCCCCGGCGGCGACAGCGACCGATCGTGACAGTAGTGTTTGATATCGAGCGTGTGGCGTTCTTCACCCGCCAACCGGACTGGGCAGTTCAGCAAGAAAGTCGTCCAGTGGGGAGCGTTGGAAAGATCGCGATTAAGGCCTAGAGAAACCTGCAGCTGAGAGCGAACCGGCAGGCGACCGTCGTAGCGACGGCGGAGTGAGGTCGGCACAGGCATATCTCTAAGCAGGCTAAACACGGTGCTGTGCCCGTCGCAGGCAGAGATGACGCGATCTGCAAAGTATTCTTCGGTAGAGTACAGCCGAACGCCGACGGCCCGTCCCCGCTGTATCAGAACGCGCTCGACCTGCGCGCTGTAATGGACGATGCCACCCAACGCCCGATAGCGTCGCTCAATGGCGCGGGCAAAGGCTAGCGACCCCCCCAGCGGTAATCCGGCGTTTTGGTTGTGCATGTAGGCCAACAGCAGCATCCCCACCACTACGGGAATATCTGGCCAGGAAAACAGGTAGGGTATCGCCCGACGCAGAAAAGGATGCTTGAATTGCCGGGCAAACGCCCGCGCAGACAGCCGTCCCCAGCGAGCCATCGGTCCTGCAAACGGGAGCATCTGCCAGCATAGATAGATCCAATCAGACAGTCCCATTAAAGCCCGTGGCTGTTGTTGCAACAGAGACAGGTCAAACTGAGTGAAGGTGCGAATGCCGCTACAGAAGGCTTTGATGAGCCGTCTGTCTGCAGGCGATAGCGCCAGGAGATGAGCTTCTAGCTGGTCTGGATGTGCATAGGCAATTAGCGTACGACCGCCGGGCTCCGTTACCCGCATGAGTTCTTTGGGGTGAAAAAAGTCTCGTCCCTGTACCGCGCCCAGCGCCTGCCATAGTGTATGAAAAGGCTGTCCCGGCCCAGTACCAAACAGGTAGTGGATGCAGCCGTCGAAGGTGTACTCCTCTCGCTGCCAGGCGGTACAGAGTCCTCCTGACTGGCTGTGGCGTTCGAAAATTTGTGTGCGATAGCCGTTCATCTGGGCATAGCAGCCTGCCGCTAGCCCCGCGATGCCTGCGCCGATGATGATGATGTCGGTGTCTGTCCTGGTGTTGACCCTAGGGACTGGCGGTGAGGCACTCACAGATTTTCCCTTGCTCACTCTAGTTCTAAGTAGGTATGGCCAATCATTTGTAAGACCGGATAGGGCATTAGAAGACAGGAGACAGCAGCTAGAAGCCTCCTATATTCTGCCTTCTATCTCCTAAAGACAGAACCTTGGCGTCTTACCTTTAATTAGGTCAACCTACCTAAACGGGGTCAAGCGTACCCGATCGGGTCAGCGCGGGTGAGAGTGCTGCTGACAGCAGCGGTTGCAGCTTGTCTAGTGCATCCTCTGCTGTCAGGCTAAGGGCTGGTACATGGGCAAGCTTTTCGACTAGCTCAATCCCGGCGGTGGTGTTGGTGGTGATGCCGCTGACAATATCGGGGTGCAGACCGAAGCTTTGGCTGACGCCGATGACCGCGTAGGGGTCGGACGCGCAAAGTACGGTGAATTTGACCTGGTCGGCAATTTCGTCCAGCACAACGGCACCGTTGTAGGGTTCGAAGGGGGAAGCCCCGGCTTCTGCGACCACCACGTCGGGTGACTGGGCCGCAATCAGGCTCAACAGCTGACGCAAGGCTGTTCTAAATTCCTCCGGTGGCAGCACAGACGACGGCAGGCCCGCATCGACAAAGTCAAAAATGGCATCGGCCCCGGCATCCTGCATGGAGAGAATATCGCGATAGCGTCCGGCCCCGGTGAGTTTGGTGCCGATGACCCGGTGCCCCATTTCTTTAAGCAGGTGGATGATGGCTCGGGCCACGGTGGTTTTGCCCGCCGACATGGAGGTACCAATGATCAGAATGGTCGGACAGCGGTAGGGGTGGAGGGCAATATCGGGGACAAAATCTCCCATGCAAACCTTGTGGCCCTCGCGCATGGCATGGCCTTGGTAGATTAGTCGGGGCTGCGGCGGAATCAGCACAGATCGGGAGGTGACCCGCCCAAAGAACCCAGCGTTAGTCATGTCCTCCATGAGACCGTCTGCTTGAATCGACTGCCAGTCCCCCACGGCTTCCAGGGTGGCCCGGCGTACGCCGAACGCACCGACCACGGCATCACCCGGCATCAGCTGCGCCATGCGCCCCGTCGTCAGTTCGATTCGGTCTGAGCGGCGGCCCGCAGAGAGGACTTTGCCCACGACGTAGTCACCGTTGGCCCATTCGGCTTTGAGCAGCGGGCGGACGGTGAAGGGAACGGTCGCCAGATCGCTAATCCGGGTGAGGGCACCGAATACGTATCGTTCTTTCATGGCGTTCTCCTGTTACCGTTTACAGTCCTGTTGCCGTATATTCTGTTGCTGATGTTTAGAGTCTGGCGGTAGCCCGCTGGTTTCAGCACTTTGGGGCACGAGCGGGGGCGCGAGCAACAGCTTTGTCAGTAGGGCAGTGCGTTCAACCAGTGGGGCCAGGTAGATGAACTCGTGGGGGGCATGGGCCCCATCGCCCACCGCACCCAGCCCGTCTAGAGTGGCGGTATACAGGCTGGTGGTATTGCCATCGGAGCCGCCGCCAGCGGTCCCCTCTGCGATCGCAAACCCCAGGTCATGGGCAGTGGCTTGGGCCAGCTGCCAAAGCTGCCGGTTGCGCGGCGTCTTTTCTAACGGGGGCCGCCCGATTCGGCCCTTAATGATGAGCTGAGTGCCCGGCGTGGTGGGCTGCAAGTTGAGAATTGTCTGCTCAATGCGCTCGGCATCGTCAGGATTAAACACGCGCACATCGACCTCGGCCCGACTGGAGGGGGCAACCACGTTAGAGCGAAGCCCGCCGTCGATGGTGCCCACATTGACGGTAATGCCTGCCTGGGGGTCGTTGAGCTTAAACAGCGTTTGAATGATAAAGGAGAGTTCTAAGATAGCGCTAGCGCCCTTCTCGGGGTCAAGGCCAGCGTGGGCGGCCTGCCCAGTGACTTCGATAGTGAAGTGCCCCACACCCTTACGGGCGGTTTTCAGATGGCCGCTGGGGCCGAGGGATGGCTCAAGCACTAAGGTGCGATCGCACACCTTCGCCAGCCGCCGCACGTGACGCGTAGACTCAAAACTGCCAATCTCCTCATCGGAGTTGATCAGCACCAGCGGACTCACCCTGGGCGTGAGATCCAGGGACTGCAGCGCTTCTAGCGCAAATAGAATCATCACCAGCCCCGTTTTCATATCGTACACGCCCGGTCCGTGGAGCTTGTCTGAGGTCTGCTTCAGGGGCATGGTGGAAAGGGTATTCAACGGCCAGACCGTATCGCAGTGGCCCAGCATCAGCTGTATCGGCTGCTGAGGAGAACGGGGCACAGGCCGCGAAGCTGGGACAGCCAGAAGATGACCGCCCGTCCGCTGCCCGGCCAGTCGGCGCACGCGCATGCCGCGTTGTTCAAGCGCTTTTGTAAGGCTGTCAAGTAACGGCTGCTGCGCGGCGGGAACGGTCGAAGGGGTTTCTAGGGTTGCAAATTGCCGAATCATCTCCACCATCGCGGTCTGTCGCTGGTGAAAATAGTCTAAAAGGCGTTGCCTGCTACGTCGCGACGCTGAAGCCACTGTCATGACTGGAACCCAACATGAAACGGAAATGAGAAACTGCTGTCGATTTTGGTGTACCGGCCCGGCGAAAGATAGGCCAGCAGGGGCGCTCTCAGCAGGATATCCTGGTCGTCTTCGTCGCTGGTGCGCAGGGCGCGTTCGTCCACCTGGGCAGCGACAATCTCCCCGGCAATCAAGCTGTTGTCGCCGAAGCCGTCAACAACTTTGAGCAGTTCACACTCCAGACCCAGCGTCGCATCGGCCAGCAGTCTGCCGGTAACGGCAGTGGCCCCTCGGGTGCTCAGGGCACTCAGGGCCGGTTTTTGGTGGTTGCGGTCTCGCGGGGTCGCGGCCAGACTCACTGCTAAAATCTGGTCGGGATGCAGAAAGCTGACCGTAAACGCCCGCTCGCGTAACGCATTCTGGTAGGTGCGGTGACGCGGCGTACAGACAAAGCCAAAGTAGTTGCCGTCCCCCAGCGGCATCGCTCGATGCTTGGGGGCAAAGTCATATCGTCCGTCTGGCTCGCGGGTACCGATGACGACCAGCGGCGCAACGGAAAAAAAACGGTCCCAAATGGGCTTCTGAATATCTAGCGGAACAAGCTGACGAGGGGATACTGTCATCGCAAAGACCTCCTCTCACGCAATCGAGCGGTCCCTATTCTGTTGTTCTACCTCTATAGTAAGAAAGGCACCCCGTTACGAGTTGCCCCCGGCATAACTTGTAACGCTTGTGGGAATCTGTCTCAATTAGCCTATCTACAGCTATCTGCCCTTACCGAACGGCGACTGGCAGCCGTGATAGAAATGCGTCGATATGTTGGGTTAGCGTGGACGCGTTGATCTCTGCAAATTCATATCGGGCACGTAGCACGGGCTTGTTGACCTGAATGAGGGCCGCCAGGTCAATCGGCGTGGCCGCAATCACAACATCGGCAGGCGTTGCATTGATTGTCTGGCAAAGCGCTTCAAGCTGCTCGGGCGAGTATCCCATTGCGGGCAGCACCCTGCCAATGTGGGGATAGCTTTTGTAGACCGCTGCAATATCTGGAGCCGCGTAGGGGCGCGGATCGATCAGCTGGCCGATGTGGGCCTGGGTGGCGGCGACGTAGCCCGCCCCGTAGGCCATGCCACCGTGGGTCGTGGTCGGCCCGTCTTCGATCACCAGGGCCGTCAGCTTAGCAAGGTCCGCGGGCACTCCAACCGCTGCCAGGTTTTCGAGGCGAATAGGCGATGCTGCCCGTACAATAGCGGCCTGCGGATTAATCTGGCTGACGGTGGCCTCTACCTGCTGGATGGCTGCAGTTGCCGCGGCATCGGCCTTAGCCACTACCACGATATCGGCCATACGCAGGACGACTTCCCCAGGGTGGTGGGTAGTCTCGTGGCCTGCCCGCAACGGATCGACCAGCACAATGTGAAGATCTGGCCGAATGAAGGGGAAGTCGTTGTTGCCGCCATCCCACAGAATGAGATCGGCTTCCCGCTCAGCCCGACTGACAATTTCGGCGTAGTCAACGCCTGCATAGACAACGTTGCCCGCTTCTAAATGGGGCTCATATTCTTCCCGCTCTTCGACCGTGCACTGGGCCTCATCGAGGTCAGCCCGCGTCACAAATCGCTGCACGGCCTGCTGCGCTAGGTCGCCGTAGGGCATAGGATGGCGAATCACGGCGGTGCGCAGTCCTCTGCGCCGCAGCAGGGCTGACAGCCATCGGGTGGTTTGCGATTTGCCACAGCCTGTCCGGACGGCAGAAACGGCAATCACCGGCACCTTGGCCTGAATCATGGTTTGCTCAGGGCCCAGCAGTATAAAACTGGCCCCAGCTGCCAATGCCCGTGAGGCCGCATGCATCACCTGGGCGTGGGGCACATCGCTGTAGGCAAACACAACCTGATCAACGCTGTGGGCTTTGCAGAGACTTTCTAGCTCGCGCTCATCGACAATGGGAATACCCGCAGGATAAAGCGGCCCGGCCAGAGCTGGCGGGTAGTAACGCCCCGAGATGCCCGAAATTTGAGCGGCGGTAAAGGCAACAACTTCGTACTGCGGGTCGCGGCGATAGACCCAGTTGAAGTTGTGGAAATCTCGCCCGGCAGCCCCCATAATAACAACCTGAGTACGCGGCAGCGGATCGGCCATAGTAACGCTCCTTAACGGCTTCAGCGCAGTTGGCAAGTCCTTTTTCTTCGCAAGCGTCTTCGGGGCGGAGTCAAAAGGGATATGGTTGGGCAAGTTAGCTTCGGCTCCGCTCCGCTAACGGTACGGGTAGGACAGTTGTGCTGTTTTTCTAGTATAGAATTTGTTGGACATGTCTTCTCAATGTGATGTTTTGTTGCATTTTTGTGGCATTCAAAGATGATTAAAATGCCGCTAAATCAGGGCTTTACTCTGCCATAGGTAACCTCACAAGTTTGCCAACTTGTTTCCGTAAAATCAGACTAGAAAAACGAGTGGAGAGCTGAGCGAATGATGAGAGTGGCAGATATTATGACGCCAGAAGTCGTCACTGTGCGAAATTCAGCGACGGTGGCGGAGGCGGCTAAACTGATGCAGCAGCGCCAGGTGCAGGCGCTCATCGTGGAGCAAAGCCATGAGTTGGACGCCTACGGCATTGTCACCGTGAAAGATATTGTCGGTCAGGTCATTGCGTTCGGTCGCGATCCGAAGCGGGTGCGGGTCTACGAGATTATGACGAAGCCCTGCATCGTGCTCAATCCCAATCTGGCAGTAGAGTATGCAGCCCATTTGCTAGCTCAGACCAACTGCCACAGTGCGCCAGTGATTCAGTCAGAGCTGATGGGTATCGTCTCGATGACCGATATCTTGGAACGGGGCAATGCGATCGCACAACCGCAGGAGCTTGAACTGGCGGAAAGAATTCAGCATTTGTCCGAGACCGCGCACCAAATCTGCCAGAAAAAGGGGCCGGGCTCATCCGCCTGCGCCGATGCCTGGTCAGTGGTCGATGCGCTCCAGGCAGAGTTTTCTCACCAGCGGTCTGAATCGCTCGAAAAGACGGCATCAGAGCAGTTTTATGACGAATATCCTGAAGCGTTTAAAGACCGCGAATACGAAGCCTGGTGCAGTGGTTG
The DNA here is from genome assembly GCA_039817185.1 of Cyanobacteria bacterium J06648_16. Classification (GTDB taxonomy): domain Bacteria; phylum Cyanobacteriota; class Cyanobacteriia; order Phormidesmidales; family Phormidesmidaceae; genus CAWUKV01. The sequence continues at coordinate 178,952 of JBCBWI010000006.1, forward strand.
ACCCCAGTAGCCGTCACTGAATCTCGCTAATGTGTCTTGCCCGACGACGTTTGACCCAGCGGTCATTTTGAATGTTCGGAAGGGCGGTCGTGCCGCGGTGCGATCGCACCTCCCTTCTGACGCGTTCTGCGCTGGAGCTCAAACTCTCCGGCCAGCTCCTGGTTGAGGAAATAGTTGAGAAAGGTGCGAATGGTGGCGATAGCGGCCAGCTGACCCAGGGTTTCTAGACTGGGAGCGGTTGTCGTGGCGACGACGTCAGCGCCGAGCTGAAATTCTAGGGCCATTGCTAGCCATACCCCGAAGCGTAACCGTAGCAGCACCAGCGAGTACTTACGGGCCTGACGACGATTGGGTTGCCAGTGATGATTGTTGAGGGCAATGGCGAGCTGTGCGGTCTGAATCAGTCCGATCAGCACACAAAAGGCAGCGATGCTCTCCAGCCCTAGCTTGAGCATAGAGACAAATAGGGCCAGATAACTCTCTAACTGTTCGATAACGTCCATAGCCAAAGCCAGCGTGTAAGACAAGATTTCTCCTGCCGCCATGTTGCCTCAAAAGGCCGCAGGAGAATGACTTATCCGTTACGAACTAGGTCAGTGGCGTGGTAGGGCATTCGATTACTATACTTGCTTGGCCCCGACTGCTTGAGAGCCCCCAAAGCAAAAGCAGCCAGCCAAATAGGAGCTTGCTGCTTTTGCTTTGGGTTGGGTTGGGCCCGTTAGTCTGTAGCCTTGACTGAAAGCAGCTACGACTTAGGATTGAGATCGCCGCTAAAGGGTTGAACGCCCGTTGCCGGATAATCGTCATGATCGGGGCTAAACAGCTCTAGCACTGCCTCTGCCAGCGCTCCAAAAAAGCCTGGCTTTTGCTTGAGTTCGGTCATGGCGGCTTCAATATGCTCCGACGAAAAGTCGTATCCGGCCTGATTGCCGACGTCAACCACATCCGTCTGACTCGCGGCTGATTTTAGCTTGTCTTTCAGCTGCCGGTCTTTGGCGGCCTGGGTCAGAAAGCTCAACACGTTTTCTTTGGACATGATGGTTAGATTAAAAACGACAGGAATATCGCACCCTCGCTACCGGGCCGCGTTGGTCTCTGACCGAGGCTGCAGAACCCCATAGCCGCCGTGATTGCGCTCATAGATGACGTTGATCTCACCCGTGGCCGCATTGCGAAACATGTAAAAATCATGGTCAACCAGCTGTAGGTTGTCCAGCGCCTCCTGTACTGACATGGGGGGCATGGCAAAGAACTTATTACGAAGCACTTTGGGGGGCAGTTCTGGCGTCCGATCTTGAGTAAGGTCGGGTAGAGGCGGCAGAGGCTCGGTACCGCCAGATTCGATTGTTTTTGGCTGGGCGCGGCGCTGCTGTTTGTCTCTGTATCGCTTCAGCTGACGACCAATTTTATCAGCGACCAGATCAATGCTCGCGTAAAGCGTTTCGTGCTTTTCTTGCGCTCGAACCACCGCTCCATTGGCATATACCGTCACTTCAGCAATTTGCTGCGCTTGTCCTCGCAAGTTAGGGGGGACTGACAGATTGACGCTTACTTTTGTTGTAGACCCGCCAAAGCTATTGATGGCCTTGCCAATCTTTTGTTCAACATAGTCACGAATAGAATCTGTGACTTCAATATTCTTACCTTGGATAAGCAGCCTCATACAAGCAATGCCTCCACATTTATTTTGAAAGGCCTTAAAACAACCGCTCAAGCTGCCGGCAGGATAGAGAGATGAGGCCCAAATAGGCAGTCTTTTACCTACAGAAGGTCTTTGTTGTCACGTTCTTTCAGGGCTTTTTTCTGTTCCTGTTCTGTTAGACGCTGTTTTCTACTTCTACTTCAGGTTTCCAGTTTGTGAATCCCTGCATGTTGTAGTCACGTTCTAATCACACACGTTCTGGCCACAAAAGTGAAGCGCTCATTCAATCTCTAATTAGAGATGTGAAGTGTCTGAATATCACCTTTATGGATTGAACCTCCCATGAATCGCTTAAACGGCCTTGATTTCATAATAGGGGATTTGAATCGGGTTTTGTGACGCGTTACAAAAAATAAACGTCAGATCTCTAAACCTGTTGTAAGTGGAACGCACATGGGTACACAAATAGATTAGCCCAGTCCTTTGTAGGCCTAGCTACCTAACCTCATAACTTCCCCAAGGTCTTGCTATAGCTTGATGTAAAGAACCAGCAGCATTTGGAGTTACAGGCGTTATTTCTAGGGGTAGAATCACATACCATGATGGATCGACGGCAGTTCATCCAACTTTCGGGGGCTATGCTGGCCAGCACGGCTGCCTTACAGTCTTGTTCTTTGGGGGAGGATCGCTACAAGCAGGCGGTCTATCAGACCTGGAAACACACCGTTCCTTTTCCAACTGATCAGCAGGCAGTCCAGCACGAACTGGTACGCTATGCGACCCTGGCAGCCTCCAGCCATAACACCCAGTGCTGGAAGTTCAAACTCGAAAATCGGTTGATTTCTATTTTCCCAGACTTGGAACGGCGGTGTCCTGCGGTTGATCCTGATGATCATCACTTATATGCCAGCCTTGGCTGTGCCACTGAGAATCTACTGCAAGCAGCTAAAGCCTTCGGCCTAGAGGGCGCTGTTGATCTAGCGTCAACCAACGCAATTCGTATCCAGCTAGAATCAACTCAACCAGCGAGATCACCACTCTTCGAAGCGATTCCCGTTCGTCAATCAACTCGGACGGAATACTATGGCCAGCCACTGACCAATGAGGAACTAAACCTACTAGACAAAGCGGCTGTGGGAACGGGTGTTCAGCTTATCTTACTGACTGATAGTGCAGCAATGAAAACTGTGTTGGACTATGTGATTGAAGGCAATACCGCTCAGATGAAAGATCCTGCATTTGTTAAAGAGCTAAAATCCTGGCTTCGGTTTAATGGCGATGAGGCGGTTCGTGAAGGTGATGGTCTGTTTGCTAAATCGTCGGGAAATCCGACCGCACCTCATTGGCTGGGTAGTCTTCTCTTTGATCGTTTCTTTACTCCCAAGGCCGAGAACGAAAAGTACACTCAGCAAATCCTGAGTTCTGCTGGTATCGCCATCTTCGTGTCCGAGGCCAACACGAAAGCTAATTGGATAGAAGCTGGTCGTGCCTATCAGCGGTTTGCGCTACAAGCAGCCGCATTGGATATCCGTACGGCTTTCTTAAACCAACCGGTAGAAGTTGCGGCGTTGCGGCCACAGTTTGCTGGTTACCTTCAAATTGGCGATCGCCGTCCTGATCTAGTTGTACGGTTCGGTCGTGGGCCTAAAATGCCTTACTCAATGAGGCGCCCTATTGAAGCTGTGATTGTTTGATAGATGGGCAAGTAGTTCAACAGGCATGAAAACCCTTGGTGAGAAAGGGCTCTAACTATTTCTATACTTCGCCATGCGCTATTGTACTCGCTTTGGCAACCCTGATCTCTTGCCTTGACGGACCACTAGTTCGAAATGTTCTGAAGGACTGCTTTCTGCTTGTCTATGGTCTCCAGGCAGGTGCCTCTGAGATTACTGTTGTTGAGCAGGGTATCTTGCAACCTGGCCCGGTCTAAGTTAGCGCCGACCAGGTTGCTGCCCTCCAAACGAGCCTGGCTAAGGTCCGCGTCAATTAGGCTGGCATAGGCCAGGTTAGCTCCATTCAGATTTGCCTCGTTGAGCTGAGCCTGGCTGAGCACAGCGCCAGCCAGGCTCAGCTCGAACCAGAGAGGCCGCCTGTAAGCAAACACGACTGAGATTGGCCGCGCTGAGGTTGGCTCCGTTCAGGACCACACCAGCTAAGTTGGCCGCGCCAAGTTTAGCCCCGCCCAGGTTGGCCCCGATCAGGTCGGCTCCCCTCAGATCCGCTTTTGTGAGGTTGGCCCCGCTCAAATTAGCCCCGATCAAGTTGGCCTGTCTGAGGTCGGCCCCAGTCAAATCGGCACCGCTCAAGTTGGCTCCAATCAGAGTTACCGACGGCAAAATAGCATCGGCTAGCTGGGTACGGTATAGGCTTGCCCCCGTCAAATCTGCCTGCTGAAACTGCCGGTCTCCGGCTGCGTAGCGCCTTAAGAGTTCTTGAGATTGCATGGTCTTTTCCCGTTGATGATTGGCCGGTTGATCAAGGCATATCCTACTCAGTGGGTAACCGGTGTAGAGATGACGCCTTCTGCGGGCAGTCGCGCACCGGCTAAATTGGCCTCTCTCAAATTTGTTCCTAGCAGGTTTGCCTGACTCAAGTTAGCCCCTTGCAGGTCGGCACCGTAGAGATTGGCCCCTTGCAAATCGGCACCGCAGAGATTAGCCGCACTGAGATTGGCCCCAGCCAGGATAGCCCCCTGCAGGTTAGCCGACGATAGCTCAGCGTTGTCCAAACGTGTACCGGTTAAAACAGCCTCGCTCAGGTTGGCCCCGTTGAGATTCGCACCACTGAGGTTTGCACCGCTAAAGTTAGCAACAATAGCCGTCATCTCGCGCAGATCGGCAGCGGGCAGTTGGGCCATAACGAGAAAAGCGCCACACAGGTTGGCGGCTCTGAGTACAGCGTGGGATAGATCGGCTCGAATGAGATTAATGCCGCTGAGTTTGGTGCCTGCGAGGCTGACCTTGCTCAGGTCGACATTGCTGAAGTCTCTCTCTCCAGCGGCGTAGCGCCGTAGTAGCTCATCCCGTTGCATAGGACACCTCACGGTTGCGGCTGTAGTTGTTGCTGTGGTCGATTAAGTCTTGTGATTATCTTCTCTAAGTATTTTTACTCTAGCTTAAGATCGAGGTGGCAGTTTCAAACTGTCAACATTCTAAATCGTCAGTAAAATTCTGAATTGCCGGTAAAGTCAACACCTTAAAGTCAACACCTTCACTGCATCCCTTCGTATCAGAGAGTTGACCCGCATGACTCACGTTCTCCGTCCTCAGTTATCTTCTCGTGCTTGGCTGATCGGTACCGTTGCTGTCCTGATGGTAGGCTCGGCGGGTACCTACTATGTGCTGTCCCAAACCACCACTCAGCCGCCACGATCGGATGCGATAGTTGAAGTCTTACCGGCTCAAACGGTGACGGCGCTGGGGCGATTAGAGCCCGAAGGCGAGGTGATTAAGCTGTCGGTGGCGAATGCGGCGGATAGCCGAGTTAACCAGCTGCGGGTCGAAGAGGGTGACTGGGTCAAAGCAGGGGATGTGATTGCAATTTTGCAGGGCTTGGATAAAAAACAAGCTGAGCTGACGGCGGCCCAAAAAAATGTGGCGATTTATCAGGCGAAACTGGCCCAAATTCGAGCCGGAGATGCTAAGGATGCAGAATTTGCGGCTCAGCGAGCGGTGATTCAACAGCTGGAAGCGCAGCTGCTGACGGAGACTGCGGAGGGCTAAGCTGCGATTGTGCGAGTGGGCGCTGAGCTGCAGAATGCTGAACAGAACTACCAACGATATCGGCAACTGTATCAGGAAGGGGCAGTCGAGCGAGCGACGCTGGATAATCGCCGCGAGATGTTTGAAACGGTTCAGGCCCGCCTGGATGAGGCGGAAGCGCGGCTAGACAGCACGGTACTAACGCTGCAGGCGCGGATTCAGGAGGCCCAGGCTCAGTTGGCTGAGCTACGGGAAGTTCGGCCTGTGGATCTGAGCACGGCGCAGGCCGAACTAGACTATGAGATCGCACAGGTCAGCCGCATTGAGGCTGAGCTCGAAGACTACTACGTGCGAGTGCCGGTGGCCGGGCAAATCTTGAAAATCAATACCCACGTTGGCGAGCAGGTCAATACCAGTCAGGGCATTGTTGAACTGGGGCAGACCGACCAGATGGTTGCGATCGCAGAAGTCTACGAAACTGACGTAGGCCTGGTGCAGCCCGGCCAGCGAGCCACCATTATCAGCGAGCATGGCGGCTTCACCGGGACTATTCACGGCACAGTTACCCATGTGGGTATGCAGATTAAAAAGCAGAATGTGATAGAGGATGATCCCGCTGCCGATCGAGACGCGCGCGTCGTAGAAGTCAAAGTACAGATCGATTCAGAAGACAACGCAAAAGTGGCAGAGCTCACAAATCTTCAGGTTCGCATCACCTTTGATCTAGACCGTTCAAACAACTGAGAGGAGCCGTGATGAAACGCCTGTCCTTTAAGTCGTTGTTCAAGCGCTCCCGGCAAGAGCCGTCGCTGGGTTGGTCACAGCTGAGTCATCAAAAAGTACGGCTGCTGGTGGCCATGACGGGCGTAGCGTTTGCCGATATCTTGATTTTCACCATGCTGGGCTTTCAAGATATGCTGCTAGAGGGCTCAACCTTTATTCACAAGCATTTGCGCGCCGATCTCGTGTTGGTCAGTCAGCGGACAGAGGCGCTGTATATGGGCCAAAGCTTCCCCCGCAGTCACCTGTATCAAGCCGATGGGGTAGATGGGGTTGCCTCTGCTGACCCGCTGTATCTGTCTCAGGCCATGTGGGTTAATCCTTGGGATGGCGAGATTACCGATATTGTTATTCTGGCCTTCGATCCTACCCGTCCTGTTCTCGAACTGCCTGAAATCAACCAGCAGCTCGAACGAATTAAGGAATGAGGATAGTATAAGCTCCAAGAACTGGGTGATTCGATAGACTATGGATGTTGTAGTCGAATCAGAGTAATGGTGACCCCCTATCCAGATGAGATAGAAAGCCGGATGCAGCGCTACCATCAGTCGCTGTCAGAGAAAGACCGCCGTCGCTATGCGGCAATAGAAGCGATGAAGCTGGGACATGGTGGCATCAGCTACGTCAGTGGGGTGCTGGGGTGCGACTACAAGACCATCAAACTGGGGATGGCAGAATTGGACGACGAAGCGGCGCTGCAGCATCCTGGCATTCGTCGTCCCGGTGGTGGTCGCAAGTCGTCTTTTGAGGTCATCGCCAATCTGGACGAGACGTTTCTACGGGTGATAGCGCCGTATACGGCAGGCTCACCGATGGATGAGCGCATCAAATGGACGAATCTCAATCGGCCCGAGATTGCCGAGTTATTGTCTGAAGCGGGCGTGAGCGTGAGTGTGACGGTGGTCGACCAACTGCTAGCCAAGCACAACTATCGTCGCCGCAAGCTTCAGAAGACGGGAAAGACCGGTGAGCATCCCCAGCGCAATGAGCAGTTTGAGACCATCCAACGGCT
>JBCBWI010000070.1:0-20180 GCA_039817185.1 Cyanobacteria bacterium J06648_16
CCCAAGCCCGAATAGCCGATTCGTACTGCCCCCCCGCCGCTAACTGGCGGCCTAATCGCAGCAGCTGATCGCCCACACGGGCACGCAGGTTGCCTGCGGTCTGGTAGTAGTCAATAGCAGCCGCGTAGTCACCCTGAATACTGGCAACCAGCCCTAGGTTACTCAGGGATAACCCCATACCTTCAAAATCCTCGACGCTTTGGGCAACTGAGAGCCCTTCACCGTAGGCCTGCAGGGCCGAATCGAGCAGGCCGCGCTGCAGCCGTAGGGTCCCTAGAGTATTCCAGGCATAGATTTGATCCTGGAAGTTGGCATTGTCACGGGCAATGGCCAGCTGCCGTCGGACCGCTGTCTCCGCCTCGTCATAAAACCCCAAAAGGCTGTATGCCTGAGCCATGTTTTCGTAGGCGGTGCCCATGCCAATGCGATCGCCAATATCGTAGTACAGCTCGATCGCTTGCTCCCAAGCCCGAATAGCCGATTCGTACTGCCCCCCCGCCGCTAACTGGCGGCCTAATCGCAGCAGCTGATCGGCCACATCCCGAGACTGACTCAGTTCGGAGCTGCTGACCGGCTGGCGCAGCTGCTCATCGAGGCTGGGGGTCTGGGCCAACGCTGGCGTCGCTGCCAGCAAGACACAGGAAAAAGCGAGGGATGACCACCCCCTCAGTTTTGACAGGTAGGGGCTGCGAGCGGTGCAATCAAACATGAATATCAACCAGGGACAGACTTAGGACGATCCGGGTTCGGGTAGCGATGACCCGGTCGCTGGGCTCAGATCTAACCCAGAAAGATCGAGCAGATCAGACAGGTCATCGTCAGCGGCAGCTGCGGGCGCGTCTGCTGACAAATAGATTGCCCGAATATCTTCCGGAAGCGCACTTTCCAACAGGCGGTAGGCCTGGGTTAGCTGCTGGCGGACCTGCTCTGGCGAAATCCGGGTCCCCTCCGCCTGCAGGTAGGCAGCAATTCGGGTTTCGCTCCAGTGGAAGGTTTGCGCCATCAGCACCATTAGCCGATGAACGGGCTGCAGCTGATCGAGGGAGCGGCCAACGTAGCACCACAGCGGTGGCGATGCCTCACTGAGGGAATAATGGATATTTTCGACCTCTGGCAGGTCAGTCTGATTGATGCAGGCCGCAGTCAGGTTGACTAGCCAGCCCTGGAGCGAAAAATCGGGGGCGTCAGCCGCCTGAGCTGGCAGCTCAACGCCGCTAAGTTCATTGAGAATATGACGCCAGGTTAAGGCAAACAAATAGTCAGACTGTACCGGCGAGCGAGCCGAGTGACGAATCAGCGAGTACACCACCGGACTATAGCGGCAAAACAGCGCCGTGAAGTAGCGTCCTTGTTCGGGGTGCTGCTGCAGGTTCTGCACCAGGGCGTAGTCGCTCTGCTCAAAAAGTGCCTTGACTACGGCGTGATCGCACTCTGGAAAGTTAGGAATATCCACAATATCGCATCAAAAATACGGGCTGCTAGCAAGGTTTGGCGGGACAGTCGCCATTAAATAGCCTTCACTATGGGCTACCGAATACACACTGTCAACCATTTGCCAAGCGTTGGCAGCCCAAGCATTGTCAGTCTGGTCAGCCTCGTTTAGACGGCCGCTGTCCTGGGTTGCCTTTGTTAAACTGGAGTCATCGCTAACGCTAATGATCCGGAGCCTCGATACGATGATCTGAAGTCAAAATTTAGCGATTAGGCAGACAGGGGGAGCACTGCCTGATAAGGAGCACTGCCTGATAAGGAGCACTGCCTGATAAGGAGCACTGCCTGATAAGGAGCACTGCCTGATTTAGACAGCGGTCGTGATCCCCCTAGCCAATACGCTTCGTCTCTTAACTAAACCGCCTCGATACCTCGATACTAATAATGATGAGTTCTGTACTGTTCGCCTCGATTTGGCAAGGGCTACCGCTCGATAGCCTATTTTCTACCCAGGGCATTATGGTGATGCTGCTGGTGGCCTATGCCGGGGCGATGTGGATGTTTTTGACCAGTGCGCCAAAGGTTCACACGGTGATGGTGTCAGACCTCGAAAAAGCCAGGCAGCTGTACGAAGGCATGCTAGGGCTAGCGGCGGCAGAGGTGCCGCTGCACTACTACTACAACTACGAACAGACGCTAGGGACCGCAGGGTTAGACCCGATGTACATGTCGTCGAGCCTGGGCGGGCCGACCGAACGGGCCTATAGCAACCCCGACGGACTGTGGTACCAGCTCAAGAAGAATACTCAGCTACACATCATTGCTGGGGCGAGCCTAGGTCACAATAATCGCCAGCGGCATGTCTGCTTTGACCATGACTGCCTAGAACAGCTGCTGCTGCAGATCCAGACAAGGGGGTTGCGCCATAAAATCCGCCGGGATCGGCCTTTGAACTTTTTGGTCAAAGACTACGACGGCAAGGTGATTGAAATGGCGGAAATCTCAAACTAGTGCAGCGTCAAGCCTAAGAATTGGGATCAGCGGGTGAGGGGGTACTTGCGCTGTAACTGCCATTGCTTTCTCACGTTTTGCAATCAGCCTGCGATTAATCAGTACCCTGCTGTATGGTTGGCTGGGTGCTGAGCAATTCCAGGTTGAACGGACGCGCTGCCATACTGCGGCAAACCCACATAAGAAAAACCCCAGAGGAGTACTCTGGGGTTTGGAATCAGGGTGCATCTACCAATCCACCATCCTCGACAGGACTGGATTTTTCCGGATATGCAAAGCATCTTTATCGAGTCTTCAAACTTCGCCGAGAGAAAACAACTGTTTGGTAAACCACCTGGCCATTTTGCAAGGGTTTTGGGTGGTTTCCGCGAGTCCGCTGTCGTTATTTCCGCAACCGATGCCCCAGTCTGCTACTGATGTCCAGCCACAAAACGCGCTCTCTCCTGCCGTTTATATTGTCGGGGCAGGCCCCGGGGCACCGGACCTGATTACGGTTCGAGGGCAGCGACTGCTGAGTCAGGCCGACGTGGTGCTGTATGCCAATTCCCTGGTGCCGACCGAGCTACTGGCAGACGTTAGGCCTGAGGCCGAGCAGATTGGGACGGCCAATTTAACGCTAGAGCAGATCGTTGAACTCATGGTAGACCGGGTGCGATCGCAACAGTCGGTCGTCCGCCTCCACGATGGTGACCCTAGCCTCTACAGTGCGCTGTACGAGCAGGGGCGGGCGCTGGCAGCCGCGGAGATTCCCTTTGAGGTCGTTCCAGGGGTGAGTGCCTTCCAGGCGGCAGCAGCGACGCTGCAGACCGAGCTGACGGTCCCCCAGCAGGTGCAGAGCATCATTCTCACACGCATCAGCGGTCGTACCCAGGTACCCGAGGCTGAAGAATTGGGCGCGCTAGCGGCGCACCAGGCCAGCCTGTGCCTGTACCTGAGCGCTCGCCACGTCGAGAACGCCCAGGCGCGCTTGCTGGAACATTACCCCGCGGACATGCCGATTGCGATCTGCTATCGGGTGGGCTGGCCAGACGAAAAAATTTGGCAGGTGCCGCTGGCGCAGATGGCAGCCAAAACCCACGCCGAAAATCTAATTCGGACCACGCTGTACCTGATCAGCCCTGCCCTAGTGGCCCACCAGCAGGCAGACGGATCGCGATCGCAACTCTACCGCCCCAGCCACAGCCACCTGTTTCGTCCCCACAGAAAACCCGCCGACAGAAAACCCGCCGACAGAAAACCCAGATGAGCCCTCCTCCGATCTGAAAAATCAGCAGGCGGGTGGGCAGACTAGGGCCAGCGCCGAGTGAGGTCCTCGGAGCAGGGGCTTAGTTGAGATTTCATCCCCCATCAAGTTCTATTCATACGAATTTCAATTCCCCTGTGCCTTTTTTATCTAGGCTTGGGAGGAAAGCTACCGGGGTGCCAGCCTGCCAAGCCGTAGCGGATTCGTCTAATTTTTTTAAAAGTATTTTGATGATTCAAACCGATATGAGCGCTTCTATCCACCGTCAGTCCATCAATCGGTATCGACGCTGGCTGGTGGGACTGATGGCCGCCATCTTTTGCCTGGCGATTGGCTTCGGTCATCGACCGGCGATGGCCCACCGCCCCCACGATGTCGTGATTGCCGTCGAGCTATCGCCCCGCTACAGCCAGGATCAAACCGGGCTGATTGTGGTCCGCAATAACCTATTCAAGACGGTCGATGGGGGTGCCACCTGGCGTCGACTGGTCAAGGGCATTGATACCTCGTTTCCGTTTTCGAGCCTGACCCAGGACAACGTCACCGGGCAAACGCTGTTGGCCGGGACCCAGGGCGCAGGGATCTATCGCTCGACCGACGGCGGCGAAAGCTGGACGGCAACCCATCAGGGGCTGGAAGATGAAGCGATTCAGTGGGTTGAGCTGTTCCCAGGGCAATCAGATGCAGCGCTAGCGGCCCCAGCGGCGGGCGGGCTGTACCGAACAACCGATGGGCAGAACTGGAAAGCGGTGCTGGAGACGGATACCCCGGTAACGGCGGTTGCGTTTGCCCCCGATGGTGCAGTCTGGCTAGGCGATATGACCGGACAGCTGTATCAGTCTACTGACCAGGGGCAGACCTGGAAATCGATACTGCGGGTAGCCGGTGACAGTATCAATGCGATCGCACTTTTACCAGACGGTGCGCTCTATGCAGGCACCGCTTATAACGGGGTGTTTGCCGTGGATCTCGCTTCCCAGCAGGCCACTGCCATCAATCAGGGCCTGGACGATATTTGGGTTCAGGACCTGCAGGCCATCCCCGGAAGCAACGACGGTTTGATGGTGCTGACCTGGGACCAGGGGACCGCGATTTCCCAAGACCGGGGGCAAACCTGGACGGTGTCGAATGAAGGGCTCGAAAAAGACAAACAGGCCGACGAATTTGAAGAAACCCATTTTCACAAGCTGGCCTTCTCCGGGACCTACGCCGAAGATTCGGTGGTTTGGATGGGTGCGTTTAACGGCCTCGCCATCAGCGACAACGGCGGTCAGCGCTGGCAGCGGGTTGACACGCTAGACCGAGACACGGTGATTGCCATGGACATTTCGCCCAACTATGCGGAGGATGGCACACTTGCGATCGCAACCTACGTCGGCAAAGTAATGATGAGCCGTGACCAAGGGCAGACCTGGCAGCTGACCATGAACGGCATGGAAGTCCCCCGGCTCAACGGCGGTTACCAAGAACGCTATCAGGATCCGCGCCGGTTCTTTGACATCGCCTTTTCTCCGACCTATGCCCAGGACGACACGCTGTTTGCCGGGCTGCTGTGGACCAAGCTGCTGCGTTCCACCAATGACGGAACGTCCTGGTCACTGCATAGCCTAAATAAGGAACTGCGGGGATTAACCTTTGCCGTCTCGCCCAACTTTGCCAAGGACAAAACAGCCTTTGTCAGCAATCAAGGGGGGCAGTTTTACCGCTCGACCAACAGCGGCAAAAGCTGGCAAAACATTTCTGAGCTGCCGTGGGAAAACGGCAACGACAACCCTTCCTTGGTGATTTCGCCGAACTTTACCGCCGATCGGACCATCTACGGCGTGGGTGCGACGGGTGTCTATCGCTCCACAGACAGTGGTGAAACCTGGGTCTCAACCACCGAGAACACCGAGTTGGCATCGCTGGGCATGCTAAAGCTAGCCATTTCCCCAGCCTACGGTCAAGACCAAACCGTTTACGCAGGCTCCAGTATGGGCTTATATCGCACCACCGATAGTGGAGACAGCTGGCAACCAGTCACTAACTTAACTGACCGCATCATCGAAGCAGTGGCGGTTTCGCCCGACTACGCCAACGATGGCACGGTCATAGTTAGCGGGCGCGGCAGTGGACTGCTTAAGAGTACCAATGGGGGAGAAAGCTTTAGCGAGATTGGCGATCCCACGCTGCCGTTTTCCATGATGTATACCGTTCCGGCTTCGGGTCGGCCCTTGCAGTTCTCGCCCAACTACGCCAGCGACCAAACGCTGTACGGTTTTGGGGCAGCGGGCCGCGAAATCTACCGCTCGACCGACGGCGGTAGTACCTGGGCGGCGGTTTCCCTACCTGATCTGGATGAAAATGCCCCCCCCGGACTGTCGACCAAAGTAAGCGTAGCAGCCTACCTCTATCGCAGTCAGTTACTGAAACTATCCGCCGCGCTAGTGGCTGCCCTAGCAGTCTATGTCGGCACCGGTCTACTGCGTCTGCACAAGCTGTTGGGGCTCAACCGCCATCTAGTGCAGATGGGTTCAGCAGCTGTGACCTTTGCCATTGCCATCGTAGTACTGGTCAAGGTTCTGTAAGGGGCTGTTGCCGAAGACACTGATGATCGCCGTCCCTAGAGCATAGAGCGCTCCTTGATCGGCAATCGCGCACAGATGTTTGTGCGCGATTGCTATCAGAGACGCTGAGCTGATTAGGTTCAGCTATCCATGACTGGCACCTGCTTCCGTAGATTTATTCGTAGATTCAAAGTATGTGCCAACAGCCGTTTGGATGTTGCTGATAAATTGTTCTGTTGAAAATAGAGCCTTTTGGGGTGCTAGAGAGCGCAATATCTCCGCTTGCAGCTCAGGATTGCTTAAAACCTGAACAATTTTTTCGACCCCGTCTTGTTCATCAGCGAACAAAATACTCTTCTGCTCGGAGCCCACAATCTCCATTTGTCCGCCGAACGTTCTAACAAAGGGAATCATGTCAGCCTTTAGCATTTCGGCAACTGAGATGCCAAAGGGCTCTGGCTTGTAGTGAACCCCATAGCGGCATCGGGAGACAAGTTCGAGATAGTCCTTGTAGGATAGATTTCTGTGAAGATAAACCCAATCTGAATTTTGACGCGCTAAGGTCTCAATTTGACGCATGTAGCTGTCAGCGTAGATGCCGCCGCCCCCGCCCGTGATGTGCAGCTTGACATCAAACCCTTTTTCACGAACGGCCTGCAGCATACTGATCACGCGATGAGTTTGCTTCGGTTTAACAATGCGTCCGCTGCACAAGAACAGATTTTCCTTATCGGCCCAGGGGACTACATCAATTTCGGTGACAACGGGTGGAAAGACCACATCAGCTTCGATGCCGTATTGTTGATGAACGCGCTGGGCCGTGTATTGAGAGTTCGCCACCGATAAATTTTGACATAGCCGCTCGTGGGAAAAGTCAGCCCATTGCATCATTGCCTTCAACCAGGGCTTGGCGTTTTGATAGCTATCTTCAACGACATGTACCCAGTGCAGATACTGCATTCCCGGGCGTCCCATATCCAGCCCATTAAAAGCAGAAAACACCAGATCATATTCGGCGGCGACTTTCTTAAAGCCGCGAATGGTCCAATAGACAAAAGCCATACGGACAATTTTGTTGTTAGCCATCAGGCGATAGGCCCATTTCCCAAGGGGCCTGGGCAGGTGAGCCCTCACGGCGATATCTTTGTCCGATAGCTGAGTCAAGTACATCTCGTTGAGGTGCGGTAAGTCGACCTCTGAGAGAGTATAAAGAGTGACATCATACTGATGACGTAGGGCTTCTAAGATCCATAGCGCCACCGCTTCGGCCCCGCCCCCAAAAAAGTAGGGTTGCCAAACGGCAACGCTTTTTCTGCTATCACTTTTCATACTTGCTTCCGCTCAGTTTAGGAATTTATCGCTTTCGCCGCTCAGGACACCGCGTGATGATGTCCCATCCGTACAGAACGCTCTGTGGTCTGCGCTCGCGTACAAACCTTTGTGGCAGGCGCTATACAACCCGCCTTGCACCACTGGCCGTAGGGTACCCACATGCGACCACATCATATTCCAGACTGGATCGGGGGCCTACGGTCAAGAGGGTCTCTCAGTCATTCATGGAATCACGACTCGATCAGGGCTGCTGTGACCGTGACCGTCGCGGCTATTCCTGCTTTAGGACCTGACCTGACGCGTTAAGCCATAGAATTAGGGGCACATCAGATCTGCTGCTGCTGCTTTGATCGTGTTCTATGCTTGACCTCAATACGGCCTGGTTACTCGCCTGTGCTGGGCTGGTGTTCTTGATGCAGCCCGGCTTCATGTGTATTGAATCGGGCCTGACCCGCTCTAAAAACAATATCAACGTCGCCGTCAAAAATCTGGCAGACATCAGCATCTCGGTGCTGCTGTACTGGGCCGTTGGCTACGCCCTTATGTTCGGCACCTCCTTCGGGGGCTGGTTCGGGACCGATGGCTTTCGACTGAACCTAGACGACTCCCCTAGCATGGCGGCGTTTTTTGTCTTTCAGGCAATGTTCTGCGGTACCGCGACCACAATTGTTTCGGGGGCAGTCGCAGAGCGCCTCAAGTTTGTTGGCTATCTGCTCATTTCTCTGATGATTTCGGGGATAGTGTATCCCCTGTTTGGGCATTGGGTCTGGGGCGGTTCCAGCGGCGGCGTAGCGGGCTGGCTGGCTCAGATGGGATTCGTTGACTTTGCTGGCACGACCGTAGTCCATAGCGTCGGGGGCTGGGTGTCGCTGGCAGCGCTGCTGATTTTGGGGTCGCGCACGGGGCGGTTCAGCGAAAACGGCAAACCCGTTAGGTTCAATAGCTCTAACCTGCCCTTTTCGGTGTTGGGGGTGATGCTGCTGTGGGTGGGTTGGCTCGGTTTCAACGGCGGCAGTACCTTTGCCCTCAACGACCAGATTCCCAGCATCATCCTAAATACGCTGATGGCGGGTGCAGCGGGCATGGCGATGGGAACGGTTCTGGGCTGGTGGCGCTATAAGCTACCGGAGGTCGATTTTTTGCTCAACGGCTCGATTGCGGGCCTGGTGGCCATCACCGCCTGCTGTCAGGCTGTGTCGACTCAGGAAGCGGTCATTATTGGCGCGGTGGGCGGACTGATTTCGGTCATCGCCGTTGACTTTCTAGAAGGTCGCGGCATCGACGACGGGGTCAATGCCGTTGCCCTGCATGCTTTTGTCGGGGCCTGGGGCACGGTCGCGGTGGCACTATTCGGCGATCCGGTCATCCTAGGGACCGGACTGGGACGGTTGAGCCAGCTGGGGGTGCAGCTGCTGGGGACTGGCGTATGCTTTGCCTGGGCATTTGGGCTGAGCTATGGGCTACTGTGGCTAGTGAATCGGACCTATTCTCTGCGGGTTTCTGCTAAAGAAGAGGACATGGGCCTCAACGTTAGCGAGCACAAGGCTCAAACAGAGACCTATGCCTTGTTCCAGGTGATGGACGAGCAGGCCAAAACCCAGGATTTTCGCCTGCGGGTACCGGAAGAGCCCTTTACCGAGGTCGGTAAGATTGCTTACCGCTACAACCAGGTGATGGCCTCGCTTGAGGAAAAAGCCGAGCAGCTGCGGGCCGTCAATCGCAAGCTGGCCGAAACCGTCGACGAACGCGATGCCGAGATTATTGAGCGCAGGCGGGCCGAGCAGGAGGTGCGACTGCTGCTCAATATCAGCCAGGTAGTCAGTACGGCTCCTGACTTTGAGACGGCGCTCGAAGCCGCACTGCGACAGGTTTGTCAGAATACGGGCTGGCACTATGGCGAGCTGTGGATGCTCAATGCAGACCATAGCCGAATTGACTGCAGCCCGATTTACTTTTTTGATGAGCGCGATCGCACCCCTAGCGAGATTGCTGTATTACAAGCATTCCGTCAGCAGAGCGAGGGACTCCACCTGGCGATAGGAGAAGGATTACCGGGTATTGTCTGGGCCACCCAGCAGCCCAAGTGGCTGCCTGACCTGTCGACCGCGACCGACTTCCTCCGGGCAGACGTGGCGCTGCGATGTGGATTTGGCGGCGCGCTGGGGGTGCCTATCGTCAACCCGATGACGGCCCGCAGTCTGGCGACCGGGCAGGCCGATCAGCTGCTAGCCGTGATGCTGCTGATGATTCCCGCAGCTCAGGGAGAAGACACCCGACTGGTAGCGCTGATTTCAGCGGTGGCGGCGCAGTTGGGGACGGTCCTACAGCAAAAGCTGGCGGAGGATCTGCTGCGCGAGAAAAACGATACGCTGGCCACAACGTTAGATCAGCTGCAATCGGCCCAGCAGCAGCTGGTAGAGTCTGAAAAGATGGCGGCGCTGGGTCAGCTGGTGGCCGGGATTGCCCACGAAATCAACACGCCGCTGGGTGCCATCCACTCAGCCGGGCAGCACATTGACGAATTTTTTGATCAGCAGCTACCCCACCTGATGGACTTTTTTCAGGGACTGTCGCCTGCCCAACAGGCGGGTTTTGAACAGTTGCTGGTGCGATCGCACCAGGCCGAGTCCCTTTCCGGCCGTGTTCGCCGACAGCGGCGTAAAGCGCTAATCGCCGATCTGTCGGAGCAAGGCATCACCTCGGCCAGCAGCCTTGCCAACAGCCTGATCGACATGGGCATTTACGACGATCTAGACTCACTGTACGACCTGCTGGCAGGCGAACAGGGCGAGCGCTGGCTGAGCACAGTCAATCAGTTCACCGCCCTGCGTCGCAGCGCCCGAAACGTTATTATTGCCTCCCAAAAGGCCGAAAAAATCGTCTTTGCCTTAAAGACCTTTGCCCGGCAGGACCCCCAGGGAGAGAAAATAAAGGCAAATGTTCTGGATGGAATAGAAACCGTTTTGACGCTTTATCACAACCAGATAAAATATGGCGTCACAGTGGAGCGGCACTACCAAGACCTTCCTCAGATTTGGTGCTATTTCGACGAACTCAATCAGGTGTGGACGAACCTGATTCACAATGCGCTTCAGGCAATGGACAACCGGGGCACGCTGACCATCGAAGGGGCGGCCGAAACGGACGGGCTGGTCGTTCGAATTACCGATAGTGGTAGTGGGATTCCGCCCGAGGTGCAGGACAGAATCTTTCAGCCATTTTTTACCACCAAAGCCCCTGGTGAAGGCAGCGGTTTGGGGCTAGATATCGTCCGTCGTATTATTGAAAAGCATCATGGATCTATTTCGGTGACCTCCATGCCGGGTAAAACCACGTTCACGGTAAGGCTACCGTTAGAAACCGGCGAAGCGCCCTTAGCGTAACGGTGCTCTCAGCGTAACGGTCTATGAGAGTAGCGGTCTTTACATGTCCTATCTGTTCATTCTGTTCATTACTATGTGTCAGGTATGAGGGCACGGCAATGATTATGGCTCAGGCAACTTTGCTTCGGACACCCAGCATCGTCGCCCCCAAGCACAGAGTGCGATCTGATGCGCAATCGCGCACCAGCGTTTGTAGCAATTACCATAACGTCCGCCAAAATACCGATGCTCTTGGTCAGGGCAGCTGTCTATCGTTCTTAATATCGCCCAATCTGTAATGTCTACTCTGGTTATTCTCTGCGTCGATGATGAGCCAATCATCCGAGACAGCCTACTGCAGCAGCTCAAGGGTGCGTTTCGGGGTGACTATGAGTGCGAAACCGCAGCCGACGCCAGCGAAGCCTTGGAAATCATTGAGGATGTGGTTGAAGAAGGCAGTGACCTCGTCGTGATTGTTTCGGACTGGCTAATGCCGGGAATGAAGGGGGACGAGTTCTTGGTTCAGGTCCATCAGAAGCACCCCAACGTCGTGAAGATTTTGCTGACGGGCCAGGCAGACGAAACGGCCATTGCCCGCGCTCAAGCTGAAGCGGCTCTTCATGCCTACCTACCGAAACCCTGGAAGAAGGAAGATCTGATCGACGCGATTAAGTCTGGCATGGAGAGTATTTGATGAAACCCGTGGTTGTTTGCATTGACGACGACCCCACGATTTTAGATAGCTTGCAGTACGAGCTGTCATCTGTACTGCTGGATGAGTATGAGCTAGAAACGGCGACTGGCGGCGAAGAAGCACTGGACCTGATGGGTGAGCTGCTGGAGGAAGACTGCGATATTGCCCTGGTTGTATCGGACTACATCATGCCGGACATTCGCGGCGATGAGGTGCTGCAACATCTGCACGAGGTCTCGCCCCAGACGCTTAAAATCATGCTGACCGGTCAGGCAACCGTAGAGGGCGTAACCAACGCCGTCAATCGGGCCAAGCTGTATTGCTATATTGCTAAGCCCTGGCAACCTGAAGACCTCAAAAGCACCATCGAGGAAGCGCTGGTGCGCTATTCCCAGGCGCAGCGACTGGAGGAATACAATCGCCAACTGGAGGCGGCGCTGACCGAACGGAATCGGGCCTTGTCGAATGCCCACACCACGCTTGAGGCGACCGAAACGCAGCTGATGCGCGCTGAGAAGATGGCACTGCTGGGGCAGTTGGTAGCAGGTATCGCCCATGAGATCAATACCCCGCTCGGCGCGATTAGCGCGGCCAGTGGCAACTCGCTCGCGGCCTTCGATGCGGCTTATCTACGGCTACAGCAGTTCTGCCAACAGGCCAGCCCGACGACCCAGGCAGCCGTATTCGCCTTAATCGATCGATCGCTGGCCGCCACTCGACCGGACGCTGGTCGGATGCCTTCACGGGAAAAGCGCCAGTATCGCCGGACGCTGCTAGACGTGCTGTCTGAGCGGGGCATCGCCGAGGCTCGTGCGATCTCGGACCATCTGGTCGATATGGCCGTGTACGAGCTGTTTTCCGACCTGGAATCCCTCCTCAGCGACCCGCAGGCGGCTGACTGGATTGAGCTGGCCTACCACCTGACGCGGCTGCGACGCAGCGGACAAAATAGTGCGATCGCATCTCAGCAGGCCACCAAAATCGTCACCGCGCTCAAAACCTACGCCCATTTTGACCAGCAGGGCGCAATGGTAGAAACCAACGTCATCGAAGGAATTGAGACGGTTTTACAGCTGTATCACAACGCGATCAAGCAGGGTATCGAGGTCGTTTGTCACTACGATGACCTGCCGCCTTTGATGGGCTATCCCGATGAGCTGATTCAGCTATGGAGCAATCTGGTACAGAATGCGCTGCAGGCGATGAAGCAACAGGGGACCCTCACGCTGACGGCTCAGGTCGCCCATCAGGCCATCTGGGTAACGGTGGCTGACAGCGGGCCAGGCATTCCCCCAGAGCTACAGGAGCGAATCTTTCAACCGTTCTTTACGACCAAGCCCACGGGTGAGGGCAGTGGTCTAGGGCTTGATATTGTCCAAAAAATCGTCGAAAAGCACTCAGGCCGCATTACGGTCACGTCAGTGCCCGGTCAAACCGAATTCACGGTGATGCTACCGCTCACACCGACCGGCCCCGAAATTGCCGATTGAGCCTGCGGTTTGGGCTATGGACCCACGCTAGCCAAACGTTGTGCCGTTCCAGCCCCACATTGCGCCCTTGGCATCAACAAATTCGATATAGGTCCGATTGGTCGGCACGCCCAGTGCCGCCTGCACCTTGCTGCAAAAATCCTGACTCATGGCCTGGGTCTTGGCACCGCCCATCGTGCCGATACTCTTTATTTCGATGAAGCAAGTCGGGTCTGTCGTGCCCGCAAAGGTCATCGGCACACCGGGATTGAAGGCCGTCATTACATAAGCTTCGGGCTTGCCCAGGTGCTTCGATAGGCTCGATGATAGATCCTTGAGCAGCGCCTCGACGACGCCCTTAGCAGGGCTGTCAATGGAGGTTTGAACGTTGATCAGAGGCATGGATGAGGTCTCCTGTTTACTGCGTCGTCGTTTTCTAGCCGCCGTAGTTCCAGCCAGTACTTTCGAGCAGCAGGGGGTCACCTTCACGATGGATGCCCGCACCCACCACTTCACCGACAAACACCGTGTGGTCACCGTGTTCAACGCTGCCAACAACCCGGCATTCCACATAGCCCAGGGAGTCTTTGATCACCGGACAGCCCGTTTCTTCACCAGGATAGAACTCGATCTCTTCAAATTTATTGCCCACCCGTCGCAGCGGCTTAAAAAAGTTCTGGGCCATTTCTTTTTGACCGGCTTCCAGCACGCTCAGCGCAAACACGCCGCTGTTTTTAACCATGGTGTGGGAGGTCGAGTCGGCTTTAATGCAGTTGACTACCAGGGGCGGCGTGAAGGACGCCTGCATCACCCAGCTTGCCGTAAAACCATTCACGTCTTCGCCGTCTTTGACGCCACAAACGTAGAGCCCGTGGGGAATCTTGCGAAGGAGGGTCTTTTTAGCCTGTTCGTCGAGCATGGGAAAAGTCTGGGGTGTCTACAGGGGTTAGTTTAGTACAGCCGGTGGGGGAATAGGGCTAGGGCACAAGCGAGAAATGGACGCTAGATGCGCGCGATCCCCGCATCTCGGGCGGATTGCTGGACAGCGGCAGCGACAGCAGGGGCGACCCGTGGGTCGAAGACAGACGGCACGATGTGGGTGGAAGAAAGGTCATGGTGAGGGATGAGGCTTGCGATCGCACCCGCCGCCTGCAGAAGCATTTCCGTCGTAATCGTCTCGGCCCGGCAGTCCATCGCCCCGCGCAGCACCCCTGGAAAAGCCAGCACGTTGTTGATTTGGTTGGGATAGTCACTGCGTCCGGTGGCCATCACCGCCACCCGATCTTTGACCAGTTCCGGCTGAATTTCAGGAACCGGATTAGCCATGGCAAACACAATCGGGGTAGCCGCCATCGACGCCACCATGTCCGTCGTGACCACGCCGGGAGCGCTAACGCCCATAAATACATCCGCCCCTACCATTGCCCCAGCGAGGGAGCCTGAGCCATCGACGGCAAATTCTTGTTTGCGCGCGTTCAAGTCACTGCGACTCCGGCTGATGATGCCCTTAGAATCGCAAACCTTGATATCTTGCACGCCTGCTTTTCTAAACAGTCGGGCCATTGCTAACCCCGCTGCGCCTGCGCCGTTAATCACTAGACGAATGGCATGAATGTCCTTCTTGACGACCTTTAGCGCATTGGTCAGCGCCGCCAGGCTCACAATCGCCGTCCCATGCTGGTCGTCGTGAAAGATAGGAATATCCAGCGACTGCTGGAGCCGAGCCTCGATTTCGAAGCAGCGAGGCGCGCTGATATCCTCCAGATTCACCCCACCAAAAACCGGGGCAATCCGCTTAACGGTCTCGACAATCTCGTCTGTGTCCTGCGTGTTTAGGCAGATGGGAAAGGCATCGAGCCCGGCAAATTCTTTAAACAGCATCGCTTTCCCTTCCATCACCGGGAGCGCACCCGCCGGGCCTAAATTTCCTAGCCCCAAAACGGCACTACCGTCGGTGACAATCGCCACCGTGTTGGCCTTAATGGTCAGGTCGTAAACCCGATCCGGATGCTGGGCAATTTCTGAACAAACCCGCCCCACACCGGGCGTATAGGCCATGGCCAGATCATCCTGACTGCGCAGCCCAATTTTGGCCTCTACCCGAATTTTGCCACCCGCGTGCAGGGCAAAGGTCCGGTCGGTGGTCGCCATCACTTCAACCGCATCTTGTCTCCGCAGCGCCTGCACAATCGACTCCGCATGGTCAGCGCTGGCCGCATCCACAGAGATGTCACGTACCATTGTCTGACGGGTCCGCTCAACCACCTCGATATCGCCGATGTTGCCGCCCACTGCCCCAATCGCCTGAATCACTTTGGCAAGCTGGCCTGCCTGGTTGGGCACCCTCAAACGAATCGTTAGACTATAGCTGGGGTTGGGTGTCAGACTGACCATAGTTCTCGGCGGTAAGCGTAGCTGGGATGTCAAAATGGTAAGCTGCGGTGCCCTTCTGCGCTATAGCAATCGCCACAACGTTTGTGCGCGATTGCGCGCCACGGAGCGCTCTGCTGCTTGAGGAACAACGGTACTCGGTGTCCTAAGTGAAGTGGCCAGAGCTACATGACAATTTTTCACCGCCCATTTGAATCTGCTAAACAATGCCCAGCCTCTACGCCGAGATCGAAATCAACGCCGCTCCGAATCAGGTTTGGGATGCGCTGGTCCGAAAAGAGGAATGGCGCTACTGGAATACGTTTTTATTTGACTGCGACCCTAACTTGAAGTTCGTCGTAGGGCATGAAGTTTTTTTGGCGATGCAGCGGTTAGAGGGCGACGAAGACACCGAGTTTCAGCCGGTCGTCACGGTGGTGAGGCCCGATATGTGTTTGCGTTGGGTATCGAGAATTCCGGGCCTGCGGACGGAGCACAGCTTCGAGCTGCGGGAAACGGCCCCCGGTCGCACCCGCTACCTGCACCGCGACAACTTTTCAGGCGTCTTGGCCAATGTGTTTCTCCCCTTTATCCGCCAGGACGAGCGCCAGGGGCTGCGTCGCATGGCCGACCAGCTCAAGCGCTACGTCGAACGGGGTGGACGCCCCCCCCAGCGCCCCTCCCAGCGCCCCTACGAGCGCTACTACGAGCAAGACCCGCGCTACTATCCCAGACCCGAGCCCCGCTATCGGGACTATCCTGACGACCGGCGCTATCCCCCCCAGGATTATCCGCCCCGAGACTATCCCCCCCAGGATTATCCGCCCCGAGACTATCCCCCCCAGGATTATCCGCCCGACTATCGGGATTACCCGGATCGGGGTCGAGGGCGGCGGGATCGCTATTAGTTTTGCCCCATCAGGCATGCTAGTCTAGCCCAAAGGTCTGTCGGTGATGAACAAATTATGGGTACTCAATCCACGGCTAAAACCATTTTCCTGCTGCTGTCGGTCGTGGGCTGGCTGGGTGTGGGGGCCACACTGATTTACCTGAGCCCCTGGATGATGAACCTGCTGACCCACTCGGAAACGACCCAGGTTTGGCTAGAAACGCTGGGACGCAGCGGCTATAGCCCTCAGTGGGGGCTACAAACCGGCGGCATCGTCTTTGTGCTCACGGTGGTTGGCAATATTGTTTGGTATCGCAATTTTGAGGGCAAGGTCTGAGCGGTAGACTACCGGCTTAACGCCGCTCGACTAATTCAGCTGGGCAACGGCACAGACCGGCTCGGGCTGGGTGAGCTTTTCTAGGGTGCGGTTGACCTGGTCGAGGTTGTTGACGTCGCCAGTCGAACGGAGGAGTCGAGCGGCCACTTCGAGGTCGGCGATGGCCCGGCGGGTATCTCCTTGCTTCTGATAGGCCGCTCCCCGATAGCAGTAGGGCAATGCCAGTTGGGGACTGCGCTCAATCGCGGCCCCAAAGTCGGTAATCGCCTGGGTCATGTCGCCCATGGCTTGAGCAGCCTGCCCTCGGTAAAAGTAGCCAATGGCGGAACTAGGATGCAGGGCGATCGCTTCGGTGAAATCTGCGATCGCACCGACCGGATCGCGATTTTCTAGCCTTAGCAGCCCCCGGTTGCAATAGGCCACAAACAGGTGACTGTCGAGGTTGATCGCTCGGCTAAAGTCGCTCAGCGCCTTGTCAAACTCGCCCATATCGGCCCAGGCGAGCCCCCGGTTGTTGTAGGCCACGGCGTGGGTCGGGTCTAGCTCCAGTACCTGGCTGTAGTCGGCAATGGCACCGGGCTGATCACGCAGGTCGTAGCGAGTCGTCCCCCGGTTGAAGTAGGCGTCCCCGTCCTGGGGGTCAAGGCTGGGGGTGTCGAACCGGCGAATCAGATGCTGAATCACCTCGGCATTAGCCGTACGCAGCTTGACGTTGACGTTGGGAAAGACGCTGGTCTGGGTCTGCATGGACTGCACTCCGACAATCGCGAAAGTGCGATCGCACACCAAAAAGTTTTCTTTGGTGCCGAGGACTTTAAACTTAAACAGTGTCGGATAGGCCTGCTTAAGCGGTAGCAGCAGATTGAGTGCCGTCTTTAGCCGCCGCCGCTGTTCGCTGTAGTCGCCCCAGCGTTTATTGATGCTCTGCAGCAGCCGCCCAGTAGGGGCGCTCTCCACGTGGCACCAGCCGATCTCAAGCTTGCACTTACGCTCTAAAAGCTGACGGAAACGGTTGACCATTTCGTCATCCAACTCGATATCGTCGGCCCAGGGCCACACCAACAGCAGTCGCTTACGCGCCTGGACCAACGCCTGATCGAGCGCCTTACGGCTGCTAGACTTGGTAATCGGTCCGGTTTCAGCCGTTTCAGCCGTCGGAAAGTCAAAGATCCACTGCGCTTCCCCACTCATTTGAGTAGTGTGGGGAGCCTGCTGGGTCCAGGTATTAACAGAAGTCTGGACGGTGCCGAGCTGTTCTTCGGTCTTGTCAAGGCGCGACTGCAACCGCTCCATCTGCCGCTCCATTGCCGCCGCGTCAAGCACTTCAGGAAGCTGGCTGAGCTGCTGATGGAGTTCGCTGTGCTGGCCTTCAAGGGTATGGGTCAGCTGGTTGAGCTTGCCTAGCTGGAGCCGAAAACTGCTGAGATAATTAACCACCGCCTGGTTAATGGTGGTCTCAACCGTTGGGGTCAGGCTATTGGTGTTCTCCGTCGCTGTGGTCAGCGCTTTCTCTAAGCTGCTGAGCCCCTCGGTCATCTGGGTCAGGGTCTCATCCACGTCCGCTGCCGTCGTCGCAATCGGAGCCGGTTCCGGCGCGCTTGCCGGGAGGCCCTGTACGGTCTGGCGGAGCTGGCGATGTTGCTCCCGCAGTTCTTGAAAGCTCCGATTGAGTTCTAGAAACTCTGGACGGGGCACCATCTCTGAGACCGTCTTAATCAGCTCACGTACGTCTTCTTTGAGGAAAGACGGATTGCCCTGCAGCGGCAGCTGACGAATACGGCGCTCAATGTGCTGGATTTTGTCTCTTAGGGCCGAATAGCTGGTTTTGGTGTCGCTGCTAAAGGCCTCCAGGTTAACCCGCATCTGCATCATCTCAGTTTTGAGCTGCGCAATACTGGTTTCAGTCGCTTCTAGCCGGTTAACGCTAGACAGCTGCTGCATCTGCGAACTGACGTTATTAATTGATGCGCAAAGGTAGGTGTATTGATCCTGCAGCTGCACCACATCCTGGTAGACCAGGCTCAGGTCAGGCGTTTCGATTTCTTCGATTTGCTGCTCTAGCTGCTGGCGCGTGTGGTCCAGCGCCTTAGAAAATCGATTAATCGCCTGCTCGTTTTGAGCAATAATCGATCGCTGAAAGCCCGTCAGTAGCTCAGGCGTGGGCAGCTCGGCAACCTGATCCTGCAGCGATTCGAAGTCAGCAGACAGATTGCTGCCAATTACCTTGACCGCGTTCTCGTGATTGGCCAGCTGCTGCTCCAGGCGCTGTCTACCGACCAGACCCAGGGCCGCCAGCAGCGACAGCGGGGCCGAAGCAAAAATCATTTGCTGGGTGGCGACAGACGCTACGGTCCCCGCGCCAGCACCTAACAGTAGTGCATATTCTGTTAAATCGAGCCAACGATGCTTTTTCAAAACAGTCCCTGGAATGCAGCTGTGGTAAATCAGTGTGTTAGTCAAAGTAGACAGTGCTGTAGCGGGTTAGAGTTGCCACCACACCCGTCGCTTATTTTTGTCTTCACATCTCGTGTTGGCGGATCAGGACATTCAACCCAGGTTTGAGTATCTTTAATTACCTCAATTTTATCCGTATTGATACGGAGCACCCTCTGAAATACTGATTTTCTAAGGCTTTCTGGTCGCCATCAGGAAAACTATGCGGTTTGCAAAGATATGGTGATTGAAAGATAAAGCACCTTCATCGGGAGCTACTGTCGGTAAACACGTACGTCCAACTTCCCCCATGGATGCAGTCCCATACCCATCGCCTAACCCCTCAGATGCTGAAGCAGCCCGATTCGCTGCCAAATCCGTTTAGCTGTTAGGGCGATCCCTGTTAGGGCAATCATCTTAGCGAATGCCCAAAGTGCTGAGGCATCGGGTTTACAAACTGGCCACAACGATAAAATAGAGACATTGCATTCTTTATCTCCCCTCTATGGAACTTAAGCGAATCGGCCATGTGGCCATCTGCGTTGAAGACATCGCTAAGGCAGCCACGTTCTATCAAAACCTGGGCATGAAGCTGGTATGGCAGGACGCGGACTGGGCCTACCTCAAGGCCGGTAAGGACGGGCTGGCGCTGCTGAGCCCCAGTTACGAACAGGCCGGTCCGCACTTTGGGTTCGTATTTAGCGATCGCACCGTCGTTGACACCGCCTACGCGCAGCTCAAAGCCGATGGGGTCAAGGTCACTGATATTCACGAACACCGCGACGGCACCGCCTCTTTCTACGGGCGAGACCCCTTTGGCAACTGGTTTGAGTACCTGTACGAACCGGAAGACGGGGAACAATCTGAAGGATCTCTGGCGGAAGCAGTGGTGGCTTAGCCCCGATGGAGAATGAATCAGGCGATTTATTTAACGATCGAAACCCATGAAGCCTAGCTGTATGAACCATGTCGATAATGGGCTAGCAACAGGGCAAACGCATACTCAGACATTGAGGACTTTGAGTAGGTAATCGTTGTCCCATCCAGCCTTGAGCCGTTTGGC
>JBCBWI010000071.1:0-19909 GCA_039817185.1 Cyanobacteria bacterium J06648_16
AACGAAGGTCTGCGGGCGTGGCTTGCACCCCAGGACCAGCCGCACGAGAAGTTTGTATTCCCCGAAGAGGTACTGCCTCGCGGTAATGCTCTGTAAAAAGGGCACAGCTTCTTAGCTAAAGGGCTCCTGCTGAAAGGTGGGAGCCCTTTTTTAGTGGGGTAGTGGGGCGGTAGGGCGGTGGGGAGGGGAATGCTGACTGTGAAGTCAGGTGCATTGAGATTCTTCTCATGAAAGTCAGGTCGGATCAGAATTTGGATGTCTGGAATCTGGGGATGTTTCTGGCGGAGGATTGCTATCGTCTGACCAAACAATTTCCCACAGAGGAGCGATACGGCTTGACCTCCCAAATTCGTAGGGCCTCCGTTTCAGTGCCCGCCAACATTGCGGAAGGATGCGGCAGAGAATATAGCCCTGAATTCATCAGGTTCCTCAGAATCGCACAGGGCTCCTTAAAAGAACTGGAAACCTATTTGCTGCTGATAGTCCGCATCGAGCTGGCAACTACCGACCAGACAAAATCGTTACTTAATCGCTGCGCCTCTATCAGCCGCATGCTGAAAGCCCTGATCCGCTCTCTCCAGTCAAAAACATAGAATTTTCAAGGTCCATCCGACCGCCCCACCACCCCACCAGCGCAGCGCCCCCACCTCCCAACCTCAAATCTCCTGTGCTATATTGCAAAGGCGCAAAGCGCGCTAAATGGTGACTAAAAACCGATTAGGACACAAGGAGGTGATGCCCATGCAAGAAGGTAGTAAATGCACGGGTCTCCAGGTTGACGTAAGCCGGCTGTGTGCCGGGGCTGTTCTCTAGAATCAGCTTCCTCGTTGAAACTGGTCCAGGGATTCCTCCCGGCAGTCTGGTTTCAATCTGAAGACCCGCTACACCGCTCCCATTCCTGAAGTCGTTTACTTGCTAAGCGCTTCCCTGAATGGGAGCGGATAGTCTTTTAAAGAGGGTTTAAAGAGGGCCGGTAAGGCTCGCTGCGGCCCAAGCACCTTTGCCGTCACCTGTATATCGCTTCGCGCAGGTCGGCTGAGACACTCTCAAAACTGTCATAGCAGGGTCGATTTAACGCATCCCGACAGCGGACTATAGTGGCTATCGTCAAATCAGGCGATGCTGTCAGACAAGCCTCTTGTGGGCATGTTAGGTCTGGGTGCTAGCTCATCTTTGAGATGTCTGCTAACATCCATGTAGCGTTAGGCATTTATGCTCTGCTGTCGATGTCTGCCATGAGTGGCTGGTATCATTTGGCGGGTATAAATCTCTGACCTACTAACTGTTTCAAGATTGAGCCTTCGACCTTTGGTTCGAGGCATTTATCTTTACCTTATTTAAGGTGTGAGGAGAGTCCAAAAAATGTCTAAATTTCTGTGGAAGTCACTGCTGGCTGCCCCTGCCTTCCTAGGCGCGGCTGTCGCATTTTCCGGTAATGCTGCTGCGGTTGAGTCTACTGAGACCGTCAGCGTTGATGCACTGACCAGTGCTGAGTCCGTTGAGCTAGCTCAGGTTACTAGCGTTTCCGAGCTGTCTGACGTATCCCCTTCCGACTGGGCCTTCACTGCACTGCAGCGCCTAGTAGAAGAGTACGGCTGTATCGAGGGCTACCCCGACCGTACTTACCGTGGTAACCGTGCGATGACTCGTTATGAGTTTGCCGCCGGTCTGAACGCTTGCTTGGACGTCATCATCCAGCTGCTGCCTGAGCTGCCCCAAGACCAGCTCGATACTATCCTGCGTCTGCAGGAAGAGTTTGCGGCTGAGCTGGCTACGCTGCGCGGTCGCGTAGACACGCTAGAGGCTGACGTTGCTGAGTTAGAAGCTAACCAGTTCTCCACCACTACCAAGCTGAAGGGTCAGTTAGACGCTCACTTGGTCATTCCTTTTGACGCTGAAGATGACTTCGAAGAGACGACTTTCGAGTATCGTGCTCGTTTGAACTTCGACACTAGCTTCACTGGCGAAGACCGTCTGCGCATTCGTCTGCAGGCTAGCGATGCAGGTGGTTCTGCAGATCCGATCGGTCTGGCTAGCCAGAGCGGCCGCCGCAATGGCCTGGAAGATAACTTGGGTCTAGACGACGTTTACTACTCCTTCCCGATTGGTGAGCGCGTTAGTGCCATTATCGCGGCCAACAGCATTGTCTCTGACGACTTTGTTACCAGCACGATCGTCCCGTTTGACGGTCCTGGTGTTGCCGATGCTAGCGGTCCTGTGTTCTACGACCAGCTAGGTATCGGTGGTGGTTCGCTGGGTGTTGGTCTGAACTTTGCCATCACTGAGAACATCATCCTTGACCTGGGCTATTCAACTGGCGATGGCAACGATCCTTCCATTGGTATCTTCGACGAGTACGAGTACATCGCTCAGCTGAACTACCTGTCTGACGGTCTGATTGACGCTGCTGTGGTCTACATGGATGGCGAGAGCGACGGCGACGTTGATGGCATCATTGCCGGTCTGCTGAACCTGGACTTTGGCGGTTTCGAAGTTGGCGGCTACTATGCTGACAGCGACGACGACGGTGAGAGCTGGCAGGCAGGTGTTGCCTTCGCCGACTTCCTAGGTACTAGCAGTGCTGCTGGCGCTTATGTTGGTGAGACCTTCGACGATGTCTTCTTCGCTGAAGGCTACTACGAGCTGGCTGTTAATGAGTTCTGGACGGTCACTCCGGCCCTGCTTTACTCAGAAGATGACGATGATGATTCCGCCTTCTACGGCATCATCCGTTCTACTTTCCAGTTCTAAGCTATCGAGCCTAGTGCTTTAGCAAAAAGGCCCTGCATTGCAGGGCCTTTTTGTTTGGGGTATCTACAGCTTCTGCCATACTGCTTCTGCAATCCTGCTTTGGGCACCGAGTATCAGTATCTTTCAAGCACAGACTGCTTCGTGCCCCGCGCTTGCGTATAAACATAGGCTATAGAATTTGATCGGGTCACACAGGTTAACGCTTCATTCCCCACCGGGGAACCGGAGTATACTGGGAGCAGTTATCTTATTTGCCTGTGGAACTGTCCTGTAAAACCGAATATGCGCTGCTGGCCATGATTGAGTTGGGCGTGCATTACGCCAAGGGCGAACCGCTGCAAATTCGTCAGATGGCGGCTCAGCAGCAAATACCCGATCGCTATCTTGAGCAGCTGCTGGCGACGCTAAGACGGGCGGGCTTAGTCAAGAGCCAGCGAGGGGCCAAGGGCGGCTATTTGCTCACGCGCGAGCCTTGGAATATTGCATTAATCGATGTGGTGGGCTGCATAGAGGGGTACGAACCCACGAGCGAGAGCGGTAAGGCTGAGCGAACGATTGAGGCATTGGTGGTCAGTGATTTGTGGAGCCAGGTGCAGGCTGCGGCTCAGGGTGTGCTGGCGCAGCATACGCTTCAGGATCTGATTGACCAGCGCAACGCCAGGCAGCAGGTAGATTTGATGTACTACATCTAACCCGTAGACACACATTCTATGCGTGGGCATACATTCTATGAAAGTTGCGAACAACGTCACTGACCTGATTGGCCGAACGCCTCTGGTTCGAGTCAATCGAATCGCTCAGGCTGAGGGCTGTGTTGCGCAGATTCTAATCAAGCTGGAAGGCATGAATCCATCGGCCTCGGTGAAGGATCGAATTGGCATCAATATGATTCTGGCAGCGGAGGCGAAGGGCGACATTAGACCGGGGCTGACCACCCTGGTGGAGCCGACTTCAGGTAATACGGGAATTGCCCTGGCGATGGCAGCGGCGGCAAAAGGCTACCGGCTGATTTTGACTATGCCAGAAACGATGAGTAGCGAACGGCGGGCGATGCTACGGGCCTACGGTGCAGAGCTAGAGCTAACGCCGGGGCCAGCGGGTATGGCAGGTTGCATTCAACGGGCGCAGGCAATTGTGGAGTCAACGCCCGATGCCTACATGCTGCAACAGTTTCGCAACCCGGCGAATCCTGAGATTCACCGCCGGACTACGGCAGAAGAGATTTGGCGCGATACTGACGGACAGGTGGATTTTCTGATTGCCGGGGTGGGCACCGGGGGGACCATCACTGGCGTTACTGAAGTGATTAAACGACGACGACCTAGCTTTCGTGCGATCGCAGTTGAGCCCGCTAACAGCTCGGTTTTGGCGGGTGGTCGTCCCGGTCCTCACAAAATTCAAGGATTGGGTGCGGGTTTTGTGCCCGAGGTGCTGAAACGCGATCTCATCGACGAGGTCATTGCCGTTAGCGATGACGATGCGATTACCTACGGGCGTCGGCTGGCTAAGGAAGAAGGCTTGCTCTCGGGCATTTCTAGCGGTGCGGCACTGTGCGCCGCTGTGCAGGTAGCAAAGCGGCCTGAAAACGATGGCAAGACAATTGTGATGATTCAGCCCAGCTTTGGGGAGCGCTACTTGAGCACGCCGCTATTTCAAGACCCCGCCCTCACGACGCCGCTGGCCACGACGTCTTAGTCGGTTCCTCGGGGGCAGCTTCTGTGGGCCAGTTTCTATGGGTCAGTTCCCATGTGGGGGCAGTTCCCCTGGGCTGATTCCTAGGAAAGTGCGAACTTCATTGAGCGCGGCAAATTCTGGTTTTACAATGCGTGTATGACGAAAACTTCCCCAAACTCAGACCATTACCAGACGCTGGGGCTGGCCGACAGTGCGAGCCTGGGTGAAATCAAGCAGGCCTATCGTCAGCTCGCTAAGCAGCACCACCCCGATACTCGAACGCATGCGTCGAGCCCGGTCGGTGGGAGTGCGGTGGCGATGTCGCTGGGGCATGATGCGATCGCACAAATCAATGCTGCCTATGAGGTGTTAAGCGACCCTAAACTCAAGCAGGCCTACGATCAGCAGCGTCAGACGACGGCTGCCGCTACCGCCCAGGCGCGACATCAGCGCACGGCGGATGTGCATAACTACTATCGTCAGCGGCGTCAGGCAGAGCGATCGACGGACAATCAGCTCAAAACCTGGCTCAAGCAGGTATACAATCCGGTCGATCGATTGCTGTCCAAATCGATCAACGCACTCAAATCAGAGGTTAAAGACCTCTCCGCCGATCCCTTTGATGACGAGCTGATGGAGAGCTTTCAAGCCTATCTGGAAGACTGCCGCAGCGCGCTTGAAAAGTCGAAGCAAAAATTTAAGTCGATGCCCAACCCCGCCAGCGTCGCGGGGGTCGCTGCTAATCTCTACTACTGTATGAATCAGTTTGAAGACGGCATTGATGAAATCGAACGGTTCACCTATACCTACGACGATAGCTATCTGCACACGGGGCAAGAGCTCTTTCGGATTGCAACGCAGCTGCGAAAAGAAGCCAAGGCCGATCTAAAAGCGGTGGTCTAAAGCGGTCGAAATCGCGCGGTGCTGCCGTCAGGAAGATCTGCCCGCTTGCTCACCGCCCCGCGCTACTATAGATATCTGTTTTGACGCTGTCGGATCATGTCCTTACCTGTCGTTGCAATCATCGGACGGCCCAACGTGGGTAAGTCAACCATTGCGAACCGGTTGGCCGGTGCGCGGGAAGCGATTGTCTACGACCAGCCCGGCGTTACTCGCGATCGCACCTATCAGTCCGCCTTTTGGCAAGATCGGGAATTTATCGTGGTGGATACGGGGGGGCTGGTCTTTGATGACGATACCGAGTTTTTACCCGAAATTAGAGAGCAGGCGCTGCTAGCGCTGGCGGAGGCCTCTGCTGCAGTTCTGGTCGTAGATGGACAAACCGGACCGACTGAGGGCGATCGAGAAATTGCCTCTTGGCTGAGACAGCAGTCGGTCCCTGTCATGCTAGCGGTGAACAAGTGCGAATCGCCGGATGAGGGCCTGATTTTAGCCGCGCAGTTTTGGGAGCTGGGACTGGGCGAACCCCACCCGGTCTCTGGCATTCACGGTAACGGCACTGGGGAACTGCTCGATCAGCTGATTACTCACCTGCCGCCGGTCAGTGCCCTGGACGAAAACGAAGAAATTCGAGTGGCGATTGTCGGACGGCCCAACGTGGGTAAGTCAAGTTTGCTGAATGCGTTTGTGGGCGAAAAGCGCTCTATTGTTAGCCCCGTCTCCGGTACCACGCGCGACACGATCGATATGGTGGTCTCGCGCAATGACCAGCGATATCGGCTGGTCGATACGGCCGGTATTCGTAAAAAAAAGCAGGTTGACTACGGGCCCGAATTTTTTAGCATCAATCGAGCCTTTAAAGCGATTCGCCGGTCGGACGTGGTGCTGTTAGTTGTCGATGCCTTAGATGGCATTACCGAGCAAGATCAGAAGCTAGCCGGTCGAATTGAAGATGACGGACGGGCCTGTGTGGTGGTCGTCAATAAATGGGACGCCGTCGAAAAAGACAGTCACACCATCTATGAGTTCGACAAAAAGATCAGCTCGAAGCTGTACTTTCTCGAATGGTGTCAGCGGCTATACGTCAGCGCGCTCACCGGGCAGCGCGTACCCAAGATTTTAGACCTGGTCGATGAGGCTGTGGAACAGCACCGTCGTCGTATCTCCACTTCTGTTGTCAATGAAGTGTTAGAAGACGCGGTCAGCTGGCACACCCCACCCACGACCCGGCAGGGGCGGCAGGGCCGTATTTACTACGGTACTCAGGTTACCAGTCGTCCGCCCTCGTTTGCGCTGTTTGTAAACGATCCCAAACTGTTTGGCGATAACTACCGGCGCTATATCGAGCGTCAGTTTCGCGAAAATCTAGGGTTTGAAGGGACGCCGATTCGGCTGCTCTGGCGAGGTAAGAAGATGAGAGATCTCGATCGAGAAAGTGTGAATCGAGCCACTAAGGTCAAAGGCTAGTGGGTGAAGCATTTTTTCAAAAGCTATTTTCCCGAGCGGTCTGTACGCTCAGTCAAGGGGGCAGCCTCCCTGTAGCAATGCTGTTGTCAATGACCATCAATGGCCATAAAGGAGATGTCTAACGATGGATCTCCTTAAGTCGCTGCCGATTGGTCTGTATCTGGAGCAGCCAGTCACCTGGCTCCATCGGATTGATCCGCGGGTGAAGCTAGGCTGGCTGGTCAGTATTTTGCTAGCGCCAGTGCTGGCCAATGCGACTTGGCGAATTGGCCTGGTGCTGTTTCTGATTGGGCTGACGTTAAGTGCTCGCATTCCCCTGCGGGTATGGCGGCAGCAAATGGGCTTTTTGCTGGCGCTGGCGACGCTGGTAACCGCGTTGCTGATGGTCATGCCCGATGGGATTGCGGTGGTTCAACATCCCAGACTGCCAACGCCCGCAGGACTGGCACCGTTAGGGAGTGATTTGCCCCAAGCGCCGCCCCTATTACCGGCGACGGACTACCGCTACGTGCTGCTCGATTGGCACTTTATCAAAGTGACCCAGCAGTCTGTGCAGCTGGCAATTCGGGTGGGTACGCTGCTATTTACGCTGGTTTACAGCACGACGCTGTTTTTGCTGACTACCGCGCCAGAAGAGATCACGGCTGGATTGGAGGACCTGATGCAGCCGCTGCGTTGGCTAAGGCTCCCGGTTACTGAGATTGCGCTGACCCTAACCCTGGCGCTGCGGTTCATTCCGCTGGTGCTTGAGGAAGTGCAGAATCTAATTCGCTCCATCCGCACGCGAGCGATCAACTGGCGCAAACTAGGGATGCGGCGCGCGGCGCAGATTTGGATTTTGGTAGCAGAGCGGCTGTTGGGAAATTTGCTGCTGCGGGCCGAGCAGATTGCCAGTGCAATGTATGTACGGGGGTTTGTCAGCCCTGACGCGCATCGGGTGCAGTGGCACCAGCTCCGTCTGCGATGGTGGGACTGGGGATTGCTGGGACTGCTAGGGCTGTTTTGGTGGCTGCGGTTCGCCCTGGGGAATCCGGCTTGAGTCGGCATTGGCGCTGTTTAGATCTGGCTAACCGCAGCGGTAGCGATGTGTTTGCTGCCCTGTTTACCGATCCGGTGCACCATCCGCTGGCAGTTTTGTTGGAAAGCCCGGTCCAAAGTGGGCAAACGCAGCTAGCTCGGTATTCTATTTGTGCCGGTCGACCGCATGTCGTGAATGGCCGGTCTCGTTTGTGGACACCGCCCGTCGGCGAGATTTTGGCGATGGTGCGATCGCACCTCCGGCCATCTTTGACTCAGCTCTCTGGCCCACGGCTACCCGCCCACCTACCCTTCAAAGGCGGTTATCTTGGCTGGTTCGGCTACGATCTTGCCTGGGAAATTGAGCAATTGCCCTACCAACGGTCGGACACGCTCCCGTTTCCAGTCTCCTGCTGGTACGAGCCCGAGACCTTTGCGGTCCTAGATCATCAGCAACAACAGCTTTGGCTGGCGGCTCCCACATTGGTCGGGTTGGACGATCTGCAGCAACAGCTGGCCCAGCCCGCGCCGCTGCCCTGGGGCGAAGGCACCACTCAGTCGCCCCGATTTGAAAGCAGCCAGACCGAATTTGAACAAGCCGTTCACACCATTCAATCTCACATTCGGGCCGGTGATATCTTTCAAGCGAACCTCTCTCTGCGCTTTTGCAGCCAGACAACCCTGCCCCCTTTTGACCTCTATCGGCGGCTGCAGCAGATTAACCCGTCCCCTTTTGCCTGTTTTTGGCGCACGCCCTGGGGACATATTGTGAGCTGTTCTCCTGAGCGCCTGGTTCAGCTACGGTTGGGCAAGGCTCAGACCCGACCGATTGCGGGGACGCGCCCCCGAGGCACAACCCCTGCCGAAGACCAGCAGCTCGCAGCTGAACTCTTGGCTCACCCCAAAGAAAATGCCGAACACACTATGCTGGTTGATCTAGAGCGCAACGATCTCGGTCGCGTTTGCCAATGGGGAACCGTTCAGGTAGACGAGTTCAACGTGATCGAACGCTATAGCCATGTGATGCACCTGGTCAGCAACGTCAGCGGTCAGCTGGCTCCCTCCACCACTGCCGCTGAGCTGATTGCGGCGCTGTTTCCCGGTGGTACGATTACTGGCTGCCCCAAGGTGCGCTGTATGGAGATTATCGAAACGCTGGAACCGGTCCGCCGCAGCTTGTTTTATGGATCCTGTGGGTATCTTGACTGGCAAGGCAACCTAGATCTGAATATTTTGATTCGCACGCTGCTGATGACCCCACAGTCGGGGCTGTCTAAAGAACAAACGGTCTGGGGGCAGGTTGGAGCAGGCATCGTCGCCGATAGCCACCCGACCCAAGAGTGGCAGGAATCTCTGCAGAAAGCGCGTGCTCAGCTTTTGGCCATGGGCTGTAAATAGCGTTGCCGCACTTGGCAGGGTGACTGGCTAGCACATTGTGGGCATTCTCTGACGAGCACAGCGAATTGATCGCTGGAGCCTGTATGGCTTTTGCTCACGGGAAGGAGGACGGTTGCGCCGGGCGGAGTACAGAGGTCAAACTACATATATTTATATGAAGTAATAAAACGTTGACTGTATTCACTCTTTTTTGAAACGACTCAAAGCCTGATGATAGGCACCATCCAGAAGCATGGGAAGGTCAACCGGCCCAAAATACCGTGGGTTCACCGGATTTCTAGTGAACGGGGCATTCTCTCTGTCACAAACGTCGTAAGGTATTGAGATGTTTAAAGACCTGCTTGAAGCAGTCGAGCTAATGTTGCATGAGCGCTGAAACTTACCTCAACCACCCTAACTTTGGGCTGTTGTTCAGAGTATGTCTGGTGGATGAAAATCGAGAACTCTTTACGACGCTCTATGCACAGCGGCTATTTTTTATTGCCAAAACTGGCGGTGGTTTGGCGTTTGAGCCAGTAGCCCGCAACGAAGCCCGACTGATTTTAGAAAATCGACTACGGATTATGCGGCGGGCCGGGCAGTCAGTGGAGCTGCAGCGCCTGCAGCGAATGTATAAGCAAACCTTTCAGTAGTGAAGGACGATGTCGCAGGATGCTGCTCAGTCTCCGAGTGAATCAGCGCGGTTAAACTGGACCCCTTCAGACTGGGCAGCTGAGCTGGCCGATCGGCTATCGGCGCTGCAGACCGAGATTCCCGATACGGTACGCCTGATTGCAGTGAGCAAAACCTTCCCTGCCGAGGCCGTCAGGGCTGCCTATGCATTAGGTCTGCGAGATTTTGGCGAGAACAAGGTCCAAGAAGCAGTGTCTAAGCAAAGTGAACTATCTGATCTAAAGGATATTCGCTGGCATTTGATTGGTCATTTGCAAACTAATAAAGTTCGAAAGGCGCTACAGCTGTTCGACTGGATCCATTCCGTAGACAGTTTAAAGCTGGCAAAAAAGCTCGATCAGGGGGCCGCCGATCTCAGCCATTCACCGCGCTGCTGTCTGCAGGTCAAAATCGTGGCAGACCCCAGTAAATATGGCTTTTCGGTCGACGGGCTGGTGCAAGCGCTGCCTCAGCTGGACTGCCTAGAAAATCTCGAAATCCGTGGCCTGATGACGATTCTGCCGTTCGGACTAGCCCCCGATCAGGCAAAAACGATTTTTGGGCAGGTGCGAATATTGGCAGACAACATCAATCAAAGGAAGCTCTCTCGTATTCAGATTGAGCATTTGTCGATGGGAATGTCCGGGGATTTTCGTAGTGCGATCGCGGCTGGAGCCACCTGCATTCGATTAGGAACAGCCCTCTTTGGACGCCGCCAGTAGGGGGGTCTGGAGATTGCACACAATTCATTACAAGAAAAAATTCAAGTTTTTTGGGTTTAATTTGTAAATGGGGTATGCTTTTTGAGAATTTCATGTATACTGTGGCTCAACGTTCCACGTAACAGGGATTCGTTAACCCTTCAAACTGAGAACCCACGGGCTTTCACAGAAGGTTTAAAGGCAGCTAACGCCTGGTTAGGAACCCCCCGGTTGACCCGTTATCTTTTGATGCCCCCCTCTATCAAAGATAAAAGGCGCTAACTGTGTTAGTTTTTTCACAACTTCCTCTATATTGAGGATGACTTTGCCAAGTTATTACTTACTAATGTCGTGATGGAGCGCAAACTGTGAGCACTATTTTCACTAAACTACGTGATTTTGTTGGCCTGAATGATCCGGCTGACTATGAATACGAATATGACGAAATGGAGGGCGATGCGTACCAAAACCTCTACGAAGAGGAGAATATTCAGCCGCCTGCTCCCCAGCCAACTGTGGTCCCTCAGCCGCAGGAAGAACCTCGCCCGATTCGCCGCCGCGTTCGTGAGCGGACCCTAACAACTGATTCTGGAATGGTGTCAATGAACAATGTAATTGGTATGCCCGGCGCAATTAATGGAATGTCTGAAGTCATCGTGATGGAGCCCCGCTCTTTCGAGGAGATGCCCCAGTGCATTCAGGCTCTCCGTGAGCGGAAATCCGTTGTTCTCAATCTGACGGTCATGGATCCTGACCAGGCCCAGCGGGCAGTCGACTTTGTTGCTGGTGGTACCTACGCCATTGATGGCCATCAGGAGCGCATTGGTGAGAGCATCTTCCTGTTCACGCCCAACTGTGTTCAGGTGAGCATGCCGGTTGATGGTGAAGAAGAGCTGCCGATGCAGGCACCGACGGCCGTGCCCCACCAGGCTGCACCGACCCCCGCCTGGGCAACTGAGCAGATCGCTCGGATGGCCTAAGCGCACTATTCTGTACTACTCCCCAGCTGTTTGACGAGCGGTTGAGTCCGCTGGTGGGTCGCGCTTGAGGGGGTGAGGCTGGCTTGGCAGGCCGGGGAGTACAGAGTTTTCAATTTATCGACATGGGTGTAGATGCGCTCCGCAAGATTCGGCAAGTCCACGTGAGTAGACCCATTTCACGGTATTCTTAGGGAGCTGTGAGGCTCACTTGGAGGCGCTAGTCTCTTGATTGCTAAACTTGGCATTATTGGCGGCGGGGTAATGGGAGAAGCCCTTTTATCCCGCCTTATTTTGCAAGGCATTTACAAACCAGAAGCCCTCATCGTTGCCGATCTTTCCTCGGAACGACGACAGCTACTGACTGAGCAGTACACCATTCAGACGACAGCCAGTAACCGCGAGGTGATTGAGTCGTCAGAGGTGGTTTTGCTGGCGGTCAAGCCGCAGGTGTTTGACCAGGTCAGTCGGGATTTTCAAGGGGTAAGCTGTGAAGTACCGCCACTGGTGCTGTCTATTTTGGCAGGCATCAGTTTGTCGCGTTTAGAGGCGGGGCTTCCAGGCTGGCCGGTGGTTCGAGCGATGCCCAATACGCCTGCGACGGTTGGCGCTGGCGTGACTGCGATCGCACCGGGTAGTCGTACGATCCCCGAACAAACCCAGGTGGCTCGTCAAATATTTGAAGCGGTTGGCCAGGTAATACAGGTACCAGAAGCCTGGATGGACGGCGTCACAGGACTGTCTGGTTCAGGCCCTGGCTACGTGGCCATTGTCATTGAGGCGCTGGCCGACGGTGGCGTCGCGGCCGGTTTACCCCGCAGCGTGGCCAATCAGCTCGCACTTCAGACCGTGCTCGGCACGGCCCAGCTGATTGACCAAACCGGAATGCATCCTGCCGTACTCAAAGACCGCGTAACCAGTGCAGGCGGCACAACGATCGCAGGGATTGCGTGCTTAGAGGAGCTGGGGTTACGCTCAGCCATTATTGAAGCCGTCAGAGCCGCAGAGCGGCGATCTCGTGAATTGGGCGCGTGAATTGGGTGCGTAACGCCGAGGTTAGCAGCCGATGTTAATCGCTAAGATCTTTATTCAGCTCATGCTCGCCCTGGTTTGTGCAGGGATTGCGAACATCATTTTGCCCCGACAAATGCCGGGTAAGTCCATTGGGGCTTTGCTAGTGGGTTTTGCCGGTGTCCTGCTGGGTGAGTGGCTGGTCAATTTGCTCCAGCGAACGTTTGGGATCAATCTAGGGGCGCTGGCGTGGGAATTTCAGGGCATTCCTATTTTGCCAGCCATTTTGATTTCGACTCTGGTGCTTTATCTGTTTACGCTCCTGTTTGGCGAACAGCGCTATGGCGGACCTCGATAGCTTTGCCATAGCCTGACCGATTGTTCAGTATCTTAGAGCGTCATCTTAAAGCGCCAACTCAAGGCGTTTTGGTCGTCGTCGACTCGGCTGCCTGCAGACGTGGCTCGGTTCCCGCAAACAGTCGGGCAATGTTGCTGCGATGGCGAAGTACCACATAGATCCCGCCAGAGACCGCCAGCAGGCAAAACGGGAGGGGCTGGTGTAAAAACAGCATCAGCGCTGGTGCCGACAGGGCGGCCAGAATCGACCCTAACGACACGATTCTAGATAGGGTGAAGGTTAATCCAAAAACCAGGGCGACGCCCAACCCCACTGGCCAGGCGAGGGCCAGCAGTACGCCCAGCCCCGTTGCCGCAGACTTGCCGCCCGTGAAGCCCAACCAAACCGATCGGCTATGCCCGACGAGGGCTCCCAGCCCCGCTAAAGTCGCGGCCCAGGCCGCGATCGTGGGTGTCATCGACAGGGGGAACAGCTCTGTAAGCGTCTGGAGCAGCGGTACCGCCAGCAGGACTGCCGAGAGCCCCTTAATTAAGTCGATGACCAGGACGGTGATCCCCGCCCGTTTACCCACCGTGCGAAAAACGTTGGTCGCGCCTGGATTTCCGGAACCGTGCTGACGAATATCGATGCCTTTTGCCAGCTTGGCCACGACATAGCCGGTGGGAATTGATCCCAATAGGTAGCCGACGAGTAACACCGTTGCGATCTCACCCCAGAGCATG
Source organism: Cyanobacteria bacterium J06648_16 (assembly GCA_039817185.1). Lineage (GTDB taxonomy): Bacteria > Cyanobacteriota > Cyanobacteriia > Phormidesmidales > Phormidesmidaceae > CAWUKV01. Next base: position 13,628 of record JBCBWI010000071.1, read on the forward strand.
CGTGCTGTCTCCGTATTCCCACAGCTTCAGTGTAGGAGGAGATGGGACCCAGAGAGAATTATTGTTGACCAGAAAATTTGAAGTTTTTAGGCAGTCTTGGATGGAGGCCCAGCCTTTTAGATCATTTCCGGTCAAAGCGCTGCCGGGCTGCTACCACCGCCGCTAGGTTGCTCAAACCAGCTGGGGGGTGGGGGAGGGAAGTCGGTGAGATCGGCGAGTTTCCCCAAAGGCTGGACGCCCTGACGGAGTTCGCCGCTAATTTCCCAAGTGGGGTAAGCCTGGATCCCCTTTTGCTGGCAGAGCGCGGTCTGGCTATTTTCGCCTTCGGGATCGCACTCAATGTAGGGAATCCGGTCGGCGGCGCGACCAAACAGCTGCTTCTGCGTATCGCAGTGGGGGCACCAGTAAGCCCCGTACATTTTGACTTCGCTAACGCTGAGGTGAATGGCGAGGTCTTGTTTGTAGTCTTCGGTATCGCTGAGTTCGCTGCAGGCGGTGAGGATGAGCGTCAGGACGATGGCGCAGGGGAACGCTCTACCGACCGCGCCCATCTGCCACTTTTGTTTAATCACTTGGCGCATCCCTGATTGACCTCTAACGGCCCCACTCCACCGACATTCGGTTATCCTCCCACGGTTCCGGTTAGACCTGCCAAAATGGATTCAATCCGTTTGTCTGCTGACAGGCGGTGCTAGGCAGACCCATTGCCGCCTGTTAACGTCGAATGCCGTAAGACCGATGAACCAGTTTTTCACCGCCGGATATCCGCTAATTCGCATCACGCTGACCTGTTTGTTCGTTTTCTTGCTCAGCAACAATCTGTGGCTATTGCCTGCTGAGGCCCAATCCACCACCAGCCGACTGCTAGAGGCTCCGGCCCTGTCCAGTGAAAGCTTTGTGGCATCGGCTGTCCGCCGGGTCGGCCCCGCAGTCGTTCGGATTGATACCGAGCGTACCATCACGCGCAACGTACCCGATCTGTTCTACGACGATCCGTTCTTTCGCGGCTTCATCGGGCCTGATACATTTCAGCGCATTCCCCAAGAGGAACGGCTGAGTGGTCAAGGCTCAGGCTTTATCATCGACAGCGCGGGGTATGTGCTGACCAACGCCCACGTCGTGGATAAGGCCGACAAGGTGACGGTGACGCTTAAGGACGGCCGCTCATTTGAGGGCAGAGTCGAAGGCGCAGACGAGGTGACTGACCTGGCGGTTGTAAAAATTGAAGACTCGGCGGATGTGCCCGTCGCGCCGCTGGGTAACTCTGATGGGATTGAGGTGGGCGACTGGGCCATTGCGGTCGGCAATCCTCTGGGGCTGGATAACACCGTGACCCTGGGGATCGTGAGCACGCTCAAGCGCTCAAGCGCTACCGTCGGCATTCCCGACAAGCGGTTGGACTTTATTCAAACCGATGCGGCGATTAACCCTGGCAACTCCGGTGGGCCCTTACTCAATGCCCAGGGTGAGGTGATCGGTATTAATACGGCCATTCGTGCCGATGCCATGGGCATTGGGTTTGCGATTCCCATTAATAAAGCGAAGGAGGTTCAGGCGCAGCTGTCTCGCGGCGAGCGCATCGCCCATCCCTACCTGGGCGTCCAGATTGCCTCCCTCACGCCAGAGATGGCTCAACGCAACAACGAAGATCCCAATGCCGGTCTAGATTTACCTGAGGTGGAGGGTGTCCTAGTGGTGCGGGTTCTACCCAACACGCCCGCCGCCGATGCTGGGCTGCGTCGGGGTGATGTGATTGTTGCAGTCGAAGGGGAGTCAGTAACGACGGCTGATCGGCTACAGTCGCTGGTCGATCATGCCACCGTAGGCGACCAGTTGCGGGTCAAAATTCAGCGGGGTGACCGCACCCAGACCCTATCGGTGGAAGCAGCTGAGCTGAGCAGCGATGCTTAGCGGGCTTTTCAAGCGGTAGCGCAGGAGGCAGTGCTATCCGGCGCTGCCTTTTCTATTCCTTTCAACGGAGAGGGAGGGATTCGAACCCTCGTTAGGTTTGACCCTAAAACAGTTTTCGAGACTGCCGCATTCAACCACTCTGCCACCTCTCCAGGGGCTTATCGGGTTTACAAAACCGGTTATGAGTTTTGAGACAAGCCTACACATTCTACACAAGGCCGAGCGGGTTTTACACCGTTTGCGGTTTCTTTCGGGTTGCAAGCCATAGGCTAATCACCCCATAGACCGTATAGCTGATTACGACTGTCCAGGCAGGAATGTTGCCGACCTGGAGCTGGTTGCCCGGCAGTGTGTTGAAGGTCGTGACTAGCCACATCAGCAGCTGAATGGGGATGGCAAGCAGCCATGCGATCGCACTGCCTGCTAGCGGCCACACCAGCGCCGCCATCGCACTCACGAACCCGCCCAGGCTCACCACAATCACCAGCGGCGTCGCCACGATGTTGAGCAAAATGCTGTAGGACGGCAGCACGCCAAAATGATGTAGCTGCAACGGTACCGTCCATAGGTACGCCGCCAGGGGCACCGCTACTAGTGTGGCAATGTTTCCCGGCAGCCAGTCCAGCCGTTTGGTCAGTGGCGTAGTGGTCACCATTAGTCCTAGCGTTGCCATCACACTCAGCTGAAAGCCGATATCCCAAATCCAGCGCGGATTCCAGAGCAGCAGCAGTACCACTGCCACCATTAGACAGCCCAGCGGCTTTACCTTTCGCTGTAGGGCTAGACCGATCAGGGCACCGAAGCCCATGACCGCGGCCCGCATCACGCTCGGCTGTAGTCCGGTGAGGCCGACGTAGATAAGAAGTGCGATCGCACCCCCCACAGCCTGGGTCTTCGGCAACCGCGTTTTCAGCAGTGCCAGCACTAGACCCAGTACCAGCGAGACATGGAACCCTGACGCCGCCAGCGTATGGGCTAGACCCGCCTCAATAAATGCATCCTGAATCTCATAGGGCAGGTTTACTGCCCGTCGCCCCAGGGTCATGGCACTGACGACCGGGCCTTTAGGTTCCCCTAGCCAGCGCTGGTGGGCGTCCACAATTCGCTGCCGCATCTGCCACATGCCTCGCCGTGGCGGTCCCTCATTCGGCTGAATGTCTACATATTTGGCGCTGATCCCTGCAAAAGTACCTTTGCTCGCCAGGTAGGCCCGAAAGTCAAACTCGCCAGGGGCTTCTGCCTCGCTCGGTTCGTACAGCTTGCCAGTCACCTTTACAGATTGACCCGGATAGAGCCCGTCGACCTGATCAAGCGGTGCCGTCACATACAGCTTGCCGCTCACGTCTACCCGGCGCTTATCCGCGGCCTGCTTGTCTCGATTTTGCGCGGCCTCGGACCTTAGCCAGAACCGACCTTTGCCGCTGCGGGTGATTTGAGGAGAGGATTCTAATTCTCCATAGACGCTGTAGAAACTACGCTCTTTGAAAGATACGGCAAACTGGCTGACGTCATCATCTGCCGGAACGGGCATACGCCAAACGCAGTAGGCCGCGCCGATGAGTGCTACAAACGCTGCCGCGAGCCACTGTTTGCGGGTTGGCCCCAATCGCCAAAATCTGGGGCCAATGAAGCTGCCAACAATTCCCAGCAGCAGAACGCCGTAGCTCGCAAGCGGTAGGGGGCTGTCCCAACGGGTAAAGACTAACCCGGTCGAGGCCAATCCTAAAATGTAGCCCACTGCAATAATGAGCGGTCCCCAAGTTGCCATGCCAAATATTGATGTCACCCAACGATTATCTAACCCACAAAAGTGGATCAAATAACTGTCGGCCAAAGCACAAAGCGCCCCATTGATGGACAGAGCGCTTGATGGCTTCGCGAGGGTAAGCTGCCGATGCTTGATAACTAGATGGACAGGCCTAGCTTTAGACCGAAAGCTGCGTGGACGACCATCAGCGCCAGCGCTGCGGTGCCGAGGTACGCATGTACGCTTCTGAGCGCAGGCTGACCGCCGCCAAACTTACTCAGGGAAATGGCTCCATTCAGGCCCAGCAGACCCAAAACAGCCGATCCGGTCCAGAAGTGGGGGCTTTCGAGAATGGGCTGGTCTTGCATGACGAGGGATAGTAGCCCACCCGTGTAGCCCAGGGCGATGAAGGTGGTCATCCACAGCGCAACTTTTTTGTGAAACTTACCCACGGGCATAGAGCCCATCGTCACGTCTGGTCCCTCTGCGGTACGCACTTTCCAACCTGCGATCGCAGCCATGCTGCCCATCGCGAAAATAACGATCCCCATCATCGCCGGATGGCCCCAATGGGTAATCGGCTCAGGAATGCCCAACTGACCAAACCAGTTGGCGATCGGTTCTAACGTTGCTCTTAAACTAGATGCCACAGCTCAACAAACTCCAACTGCAATGGGTCGTCTTCATTTTAGGCAGGTACGGGGGTGTCTTTCTCAGTTTTCTCCGCGTTAGGAACAGAATTTTCACGGCTGCCCTCATGCAATAGCGGAAACCCCATTTCTTCTCGTTGGTCATAGTAAAGCTGCGCCACCTTACGCGCCAGAGCTCTCACCTGCCGCAGATAGCGAGTCCGCTCAGTCACCGAAATCACCCCCCGCGCATCTAGCAGGTTGAATGCGTGTGAGCATTTCAGTACAAAATCATAGGCGGGCAGCACCAGCTTGCGCGCCATCAGCTGCTCTGCTTCCTGCTGGTACAGGCTGAAGAGATTAAACAGCAGTTCCGGGCTGGAGGCTTCGAAGTTATAGGTGGAGTTTTCGATCTCGTTTTGGGTGAAGATGTCGCCATAGGTGAGCCGATCGTTCCATTGGATTTTTGCGATCGCATCTACCTCCTGCAGATACATCGTTAGCCGCTCCAGTCCATAGGTAATTTCGATCGACACCGGATCGCAGTCCAATCCACCACACTGCTGAAAGTAGGTGAACTGCGTAATCTCCATGCCATCCAGCCACACCTCCCAGCCCACGCCCCAGGCACCTACTGCAGCATCTTCCCAGTTATCTTCTACAAATCGAATGTCGTGATCGCCGGTTACGATACCCAGTGCTTCTAGGGACTCTAGGTACAGGTCCTGGATATTGCTGGGTGACGGCTTAATCAGCACCTGATACTGGTAATAGTGCTGGTAGCGGTTAGGATTTTCGCCATAGCGACCGTCTGCCGGTCTGCGGCAAGGTTCCACGTAGGCCACTGACCAGGGCTCGGGGCCCAGCGCCCGCAGGAACGTATGCGGACTCTTTGTCCCAGCCCCCTTTTCTGTGTCGTAGGGCTGCACAATCAGACATCCCTGATCGGCCCAAAAATCATTCAGGGTGGCAATGACAGATTGGAAGTTCACGTCGGCTATTAGAGAAGGACTGGATCACAGCTACTCAGAGGCAATGCGATCGCATCGCCTTCAATCAGTCCCATTCTCGCCTGACAGATGCTCAAAAAAAACTCAAATCTGGCTACAACGCTGTAAGGCTCACAGCGAGCCGATTCTGACCTAAAAACGGACAAAAAAGGTGACCGTAGTTGAGTACACAGACCAACAGAAACCGCAATTTTCTTACAAAAATGCGTCAACAGCGACCCTAGAATCGCCGAAAGCCTTTCGTATCAAACAACACAAAAAACTCAATAAAGTGGTTGACTCTTTTGGCTAGCATCGATATATTAGTAAAGCGCTGAACGGAGCGGTGCGAAAAACGCCGAGCCGGAAAGCCTCAGAACCTAGACAAATCAATAGTATTGAAGTAATTGACCTTTGATTGTTAGTTCCAGTTAGGGCTGATGATTAAGGGGAGACGGAACCTCGTTAAAGATTAAATTGCTAACACAGTAGCACGAAAGCTGATGTTAGCGAAGCCGGAAACTTAACTGAGTATTTTGGCAAACTTATTCGTGCCTCGTCATATTGACGAACCAACATGGAGAGTTTGATCCTGGCTCAGGATGAACGCTGGCGGCGTGCTTAACACATGCAAGTCGAACGAAGCCTTTCGGGGCTTAGTGGCGGACGGGTGAGTAACGCGTGAGGACCTGCCTTCAGGAGGGGGACAACCACTGGAAACGGTGGCTAATACCCCATATGGCGAGAGCTGAAACTATTTGGCCTGAAGATGGACTCGCGTCTGATTAGCTAGTTGGTGGGGTAAGAGCTTACCAAGGCGACGATCAGTAGCTGTTCTGAGAGGAAGATCAGCCACACTGGGACTGAGACACGGCCCAGACTCCTACGGGAGGCAGCAGTGGGGAATTTTCCGCAATGGGCGCAAGCCTGACGGAGCAACGCCGCGTGAGGGAGGAAGGTCTGTGGGTCGTAAACCTCTTTTCTCAGGGAAGAAGATCTGACGGTA
>JBCBWI010000072.1:0-18538 GCA_039817185.1 Cyanobacteria bacterium J06648_16
AGCGAGTTGAGCCTCATTGTCGGCAAACGCCATAAGGCCCGTTGTGACATACACATACCCCCCCATGGTGGCAAAAGCATTGATCTGGCTATCTTGTATGACTTGAAAAGTATAGGTTAACTCGTCAGCGCGCTCGCTATGGGGGGGTATGTGTATGTCACAACGGGCCTTATGGCGTTTGCCGACAATGAGGCTCAACTCGCTAGTGTTGTCGGCCATGAAATCGGCCACATCGATGGCAAGCATCTATTGGCACAGATTCGTGCAGATGCCGTTCGTCGGGGACTTATAACAGTCGCCGGACTTGATACTCGTGCGATCGCCCAGATTGGTGTAGAACTCCTCATCGAGCGTCCCAACAGCCGTGAGGATGAGTACGATGCAGATCAACGGGGCCTAAGCATGATCGGGGATGCGGGCTATGCCCAATCAGCGATGCCAGACTTCATGCAGAAACTAGGGGACCAAGGCGGCTCACCCCCAGAGTTCCTGAGTACTCACCCTGCCCCAGACAATCGGGTTGAGGCTTTAGAAGAGAGCATTGATCCGACCCAGCGAGATGGCGACGGATTGGATGCAACCGCCTATTACAATCGCACTCAGGCCCTGCGCTAGAGTTCTGGGGACAGCCTTTTATGCTTGGGGGATGAGGCACAACTTCAATCTCCTGGTTGTCGGCGTTTATGGATTTGTGTTCGTGTAAGGGCCTCAAGACTCACTACTCTTCAATACCAGTGCTCTACACTGGTCTGTACCCAGTGGCAGAGCTAAAAACTTAAGATACTCCCGGCCATTCATCTCATTTAGGCTGATGAAGCGTTCGCAGCACCCAGGGAGGTCAATACCCAGGGAGGTCAATCCTCTACAGCGACTTAATTACCCGATAGGTAATCATCTCCCCTTTGCCTTTGACGGCTATCTTACCCAATGCTTCAATCTGAAAATGGTCTTTGACCTGCTGAAAAGTGCTTTCCGTGATTTGAATGCTGCCAGGCGTCCCGTGGGATTCCATGCGGCTGGCAATATTCACGGTGTCCCCCCAGAGGTCATAGATAAATTTCTTGGTGCCAATGACGCCGGCTACAACGGGGCCTGAATTAATTCCAATACGAATGCGAAAAGATTCTCCCGTATCTTGGTTGAAGGTAGCAATCGCTCTTTGCATATCGAGGGCAAAGTCAACAACAGCTTTGGCATGATCTTCACGCGCAACCGGCAAGCCTCCAACAACCATGTAGGCATCGCCAATGGTTTTGATTTTCTCCAAATCGTGTTTTTCGCATAGCTGGTCGAAGGCGGAAAAAATACCGTTCAGCAAAGACACCAGCTTTTGGGGCGGCATGGTAGTCGAGAGTTGAGTAAAGCCAACAATATCTGCAAACAATACCGTGACATTCGAAAAGCCGTCAGCGATCGCCGCGGACTTTTGTTTCAGTCGTTGAGCAATCGGCTGAGGCAGAATGTTCAACAGTAGCTTTTCTGATTTTTGCTGCTCTATGGCAAGGTGGCGAGCAGTTTTCTGGGTTTTTTGCAGAGACTGATCCAATGCTGTCATCATCTGCTGAATCTTCCGAACCGCAGGTCTAAAAATTACGAACCCTTCTAAAACGAGCACCGCTAGGGTTATCAGTAACAAGCTAAGCTCAAGCCGCTTGAGACGCTGGGTTTCTGCTGCAACGCGCTGATTGTATTCCAGGATCAAGCCATCCATATTGTTTACAAAGGCTCGATTGACAGCCAAAAGCGTTGCAAGGGAACGAATTGGCTGGCGACGCTGCTGAAGCCTGGAGACAGGGGCATCAGAAGCGTTGGTTTCCAGCGTATCTCGAGCAGTCTCAATCAGGGTTTCATACTGGGGAGACAGCTGAGTCACCATTTGCTGAATCTGTTGGCGACGGGATGTCGGCAGCTCAGCAGCGGTTTGAATGTCAGCTAACGTTTGCTGTGAGGCTTCTGCAGCTTGAATGGCTGCCTCCAGTTCTTGAGCCCGCTCCCGTTGTTCTTCAGCCGTAGCAGGTAGCTTGAGCGCCAAAATTGACTTAACGAGTCGTTGACTACTTATCTGCTGCTGCTGTGCAGCGCTAATTACTTGAATATCAAGGCTTTGCCGATTCAGTGCTTGCTGAATCCAAACCTGGCCGATAAGGGCGAGCCCCGCGATCGCACTCAAGGAGACGACATAAAGGACGGTTAGTCGCTGTGTTGAGCCAGCGGCTGGGCTCATAGGTTTGGGCAGACCTTGCGATTGAGAAGTTCTAGAATTCGACATGGATAAAGTTGAAAATCACTAGCCTCGCCTGGCTCAGTATTCCTCGAAGTGGCCATTAATGCTCATCTAACTGCAAGGACGCAGCGAGGAGGGCAGCCTGAGTGCGATCGCGCAGCCCTAGCCGTCCCAAGATATTCGTCACATGATTTTTCACCGTTCCTTCAGAGAGGAACAGAGCTTGAGCAATTTCGCGATTGTTGGCTCCCTGACCAATTAGCGCCAGTACCTCCCGTTCCCGTGGCGTCAATTCATCAAATCCAGGGGGGATTTCGGGCTTGGGAGGCGAGGGTCGGGCCACTGCCATTTTTTGCAGAATGCCGGGGCCAAACTGGGCATAGCCGCGATGGACAGCGCGAATGGCTTGGGCGACTTCCTCCGAGGGGGTGTCTTTGAGTAGATAGCCTACGGCCCCCGCCTGAACCGCTTGCTGCACCAATTCATTGTCTTCAAAGGTGGTAAGCACCAATATTTTTAGATCGGGATACTGGCGTAAAAGTTCACGGGTCGCTGCCACGCCATCCATCACGGGCATACGGATATCCATCAGCGCAACTTCGACTGCGTTGGGGGTGGTGAGCAATTTTTGCGCGATCGCCACCGCTTCTCGACCATTCGCTGCTTCGCCGACAATTTGCAGATCTGCTTCCAGAGACAGCAGTGCCTTGAGTCCCTGACGCACGATCGCCTGATCATCCACCAGCAAAACGTGAATCATGACACCTCTGTGGGTAGGGGCAACCAAACTTGTACCCTGCACCCTTGACCGGGAGCCGTTGTCAACTGCATTTGACCGCCTTCCACCTGAGCTCGTTCTTGAATGCCGCGCAGACCAAAACCGGTGGTGTTGTCTTGCGGGTTGAACCCCACCCCATCGTCTTGAATGGTGATGTACAACCGCGCCCCATCTGGCAAGGGCTGGATGGCAATGCTGACCTGAGTCGCCTGAGCATATTTGCAAATATTGGTGAGGGCTTCCTGCACGATGCGATAGACCGTCAGTTTCAGAGATTCCGGTAGGGGCGGACAGTTCACCGACACCTTGGGGTTAACCCTCGTAACCTGCTGGAGTCGTTGCGTGAGGGGCGCGATCGCCGCAGCTAAATCCTGCTGCGCTGAGAGCGTTTGCCGCAGCGTTGCCACTGCCTGCCGCGCCTCGTTGAGGGCCGTAGAGTCCATCTCTTTGGCCTGCGCCACAAAGGTTCTAGCCTGTTCAGGATGGGCATCCCACAATTTCAAGGCTCCCTCTAGCTGAATGTTTAACCCAGTCAAAGCATGCCCCAACGAGTCGTGGATTTCGCGCGCAATCCGGGTGCGCTCCTGATTCATCGCCAGTTTTTCAATTTGCGCTGCCGATTCGCGGAGCCGTTGATTGGCGAGTCGCAATTCTTCCCGTCGTTGCCGCTCTGACAAGAGCGCATTCATAAACAGCAGCAAAAACATCAGCAGCAGCAAAAACATCACCATCAGACTGAGCCGCACACCGATGAGTTGCGTGACCAGTCGTCCATTGGAGCGCAAGGGAAAGGCTTGCTCTAAAACCGCTAACCGACGCCGCAACACACTGAAAAAGAAGATAAACGTGGCACTGGTCACCAGCAAGCGTCCCCACTGACCAAACATGAGGCAACTCCGCATGACCAGGACGATTTGCAACAGCGGAAACAGCCGCAGGCCAACGGCACTTAAGCGGGCGGCCATGACCAACAGGCCAAACTGTAGAGCGACGTGGCCAATTTTTAGTCCCACCGGCTTGGTTGGTAACCAGAGTCCCAAGGTACCGAATCCTAGAATTGCCAGCAGGGCCAAGACGGGAAACCCACTACTGCAGGGCAGCACACTGGGAGAAAATTCGCTGATTAAGGCGATCGCCATTAGCATCCATTCCCCGTACAACAAAAACGGAAACGGATGATTATCCAAACGAATGGCGCGAATCGATGGCATGAAAGCAGTTAAGGGTGGTGCATTATCTTATCTAACCCCACTTCAGCCCGGGTAGAACATGACCAAAGTCATGGGTGCAACATGACCTCCCGGCCAATATTCAGCTTTGTCTCCTGAGTACATTGAGAGCGTTAGAGTTCACGACTCACTGGGAGACTTAACCATGAAACGCTTCTTTCATCTCGGACTCATTGGCCTTGCTGCCACAGTAACCTTGATGGCGACTCCGTTTACTACGGCTACCGCCAATGCCCAAGACTATCACCTGCTTCAGGAACTCGAACTGAGTGACGATCAAAAGGAAGCAGTGCAGGAAATTTTCCAAGATTTGCGGAGTGATTTTGACGACATCTTGACGGACGAACAGCAAGAACAATTGTGGGCCGTGTACCAAGAATTGCAAGATGTGCAAGCAACCGCCCAGGCAATCGACAACCTAACGGACAGTCAAAAGGAAGACATCCGCGAGGTGCTGCAAGACACCCGAGCCGACCTGAGTGAAGTCCTCACTGACGGGCAACTGGCAGAACTGCGAGAGATCCGGCAGAACCGTCGTCGTTAACCCAATACTAGCGGTGTTCGATCTGGCTAAACACCGCTATGACTGACCACATTTGCTTACCGTTCAACCCCACAAAAGTCTCATGAATACCTCTTCCTTATCTTCTTTAGAACAGATTCAGGCCCAGCGAGTTGAATGCCTTTTGAAAGTGTTTGGCTGGGTTACTGATCGCCTTGATCTCAATGTACCGCCGATTGTAGAAATGGACTATTTGCGATCGCTTCCCCCTGATACCCTCGGCCATGCCTGGGCGGAGCACCTGGATGCCAATGGTCTTGACCCGTTTGTCCGAGGGCCGCGCCGCCAACAACTCCATGATGGCATTCATGTCTTGACCGGCTATGGCACTGACCCCGTCGGTGAAGCTGAAGTGCAAGCCTTTTTACTCGGGGCCAAGTTTCGGTTAGCAAACATGCTCATTGGGTTAGGCTTGCTGCGGGGCATTCAGCGGCAACGGCGGCACCATATCCTGGCGCTCAGTCATGAGGAGGTGCGATCGCGTTTGCAGGCAGCGTACCAACGGGGGCAGCATTCTCGCTTTGACCCAGATACCTGGCAACCGGAAGAGTTATGGGCGCGATCGCTCGTAGCGGTGCAAACAGACTTTGGAATTTAGGAAGATAATGAATTATCGTAATCGTCCCAGGCAGCTCAAGAAAACTTGGCCTGGTTCAAAGCCGGGTGACACTTTAGGCCCATGAACTCGTCAAGTTGCTCGTTGATATGTCCCTATGAGCCCCTTCGATGAGCCCTTCAGTATCCGTAGCTACCAGCCTGCCACCAGATGTTCGTAAGGATATCGGTCTTCAAGTAGGGGCTTTTTGCATAACCCCCCGAAACGTCGCAATCCAGATTGAGACTATTGAGACTCACTGAATAGGAATATGCACAGGCTGCTGTAGAATCGCATCCATATCAATAGGTTCAGGCACTGCATAGAACTCATAGCGGCCATGCCAGATGAGGTGCTGCCAAGCGATCAGGACACCAGCTTCAGCATATATCCATCCTGGTGACAGCTTCGCTGCAGTCAGGCCATATTGGCTTGGTTATTGGCTTGAAGATTTATTTTGTCTGATATTGGATCAGTATACTAACATCATCCAAAACATCAACATATTTAGCAGACTAAAATCAAAAGTTTTCTGGAACAGATCGCAACAGGCGAAAGCTGATCGGTGTAACGCTGTTCACAGCCTCAACATAGGACGCCGTCAGGTAAGGAAGATACGACTCATCATCAAGCAGATGAACTCTCCCATGAGCAATCGTCAGACTTAAGACCAAACTTGTGAAGACTTCACTGGCCTGACTGATTGTGGCGAGCAGCTCGTTATCCGCATCAGTCACGCCCAAGACGAGTTCCGTCAGTGCGGACGAGTGAGAAGCATTTTCGCCTAAGTACAAGTATTTTTGTGGTGTGGTTAGGCCCCGAAAGGCAACCAATTGTTCTAGCGCAACCGGTGCTGCCATATCAGCTGCTCCTCCTACGAGGACAACAGGATGTTGGATCTGTGCCATCCCTCCCTCTCCAAACAGGTTGCTGACGGGAGCCAACGCAATAACAAGTCCCACTCGCTCATCTCTCAGGCTGCCGTTCGTCAACTGCTGAATGACCTCAGGTAAGTCCATCAGTTCCAACAGCCTGCATTGAAGGGCAAGCCCAATATTATTTTTTTCAGGGGAAATATCGGTCTCAAACTGGCACTGACGCTGTAAACGCTCGATATCGACCGTTGCTCCTGACGCTGCTAGCGCGCTATACCCGCCAAACGAGTGGCCCAGAAGACCTACTCGATCAAGCTGAAGCTGTCCTTGAAATTCATCGCTATTGAGCTGTTCCAAGGTATCCAATAGAAAATGGATATCTAAGGGCCGGTTGATGAATTCCATCGCATCAAAAGATTCACTATGAAGGCCCCGAACAAAATCACGTTGATAGCTCCTATTACTGCCAACGTGCTCTGGTAACGCAACGAAAAATCCATTTTCAGCCAGTGTCCGAGCAGCTGCAACAAACTCTGGCTTAGTCCGCGTATCACCATAACCGTGCGAGAAAATCATTACGGGAATCGGCCCCGAAACGGCATTGGGATTATCAGGTAAGTAAATATCGACAGGATACGCCCGATTTCGTTGATCGTCCTGCAACAACAGTGCTTGTTGCCTCACTCCAAACCTCCCATTTTTAGCCAAAACAGGTAAGACGCTATAGTCAAGTATGGGATCAGTTGCCGTTGCTGTTGTCGATTCTTGACGGGCAAAAGCAATCAATTGCTGCGTTGTATCAAGGTTCGCATCGCGTGCTCTGGATAAGGCCAAGATCTCTCGTAGATTTAACCGTATCCCACCTGTGGGATAAGAGCGGATGATATTCATTATGGAAAGACCTTCTGGATCTGCTGCTGCCAGAATCAAAGCTGCACGGATGGCCTGCTGTCCATTTTGACGTCCTTCGGTTTGAATCAATTGCCCCAGGGCCGTCAAAACAGTTTCTCCCATGGGGGAATACAACCACTGGGAGATGACAAAAGGATCTAATAAGTTGTCGGGGATATCTGAACTGACAGAAGAGAGCGGCGTGCCCAAGATGCGTCGAAAGTCTTGGTGTTTTTCGGGAGGGATGAATCTCAGATACCTAGCAAGGTCGGCATCGACCACACCGTCTTCTACAAACTCCCCTAAGGATTTAGTGGTAAGGGAACGGCTAAATGGATCAAAATCAAAGTAAATTTCGTCCGCTGCGTGGGCAGGTACCATTGCAATCAGCCCAGACAAGACACTAATTGCTGTTGCTTGCAACAGTTGAGGTATGGATGGAAAGAGAGTAGGTCCGAAACGCATTATTGACACCTTTTGAGTTTTGAAGTGGAAGCGATTTTCCTCAGAACACCCGTATGTCCAAAGCTTGGAAGTCAATGGGTCTTTACTTCACCAATCACCAAATTGATACGATCAACTTCTCTATTCTCCCAGGTTCAAAGGTCCTATTTAAAGTACTAACTATTTATCAACGGTCCTAGTACTCTCCTATCTCACTTACCCCTTATTCTGATGCCCCTCAATCTTGGAATCAAACGCTGCGGATCTTTTGAGTACGGCAGCATAAATAGCACCCCCTACGGCTCCCACCAAGACAAACGCTATGACTAGAGGCAGCAGCTCTTTCATCCCTTCAGGAGGAACATTACCCCGAAGCAGTAACAACACTAAACCAACATTTCTGGCAATTGTGCCGATCGCTAGAGTAGAGCGTTGTTCCACTGTAGGTCCCCCTAGAACATGACCCAAAATCAGCCACACAGCAATGACAGGAGTGATTAAGAGAAATGGCAAGATCCCTACGTCAGCTAGGAGACGGAAGGTATGGACCAGAATCATCAAGATTAAGGCAGCAAAAAGAGTATTCGCGATTTTTGTGATTGCAGGCTCGACTTTATTAGCGAAGGTAGACCAATAGTGTCGAATTAGGAGCCCTATTCCAATCGGCAGTAACTGAACCAGGGCAATAGATTTAGCAATAGCGACAACATCAAGGGTCACACTGGCTGGAAAGATAGCATCGTAGATGACTGCCCAGAAGGGAACTGTGACGATTGCCAGGATGGAAACTGTGACTTGTAAACTGCCTCCATAGGCTAAGTTCCCTCCTGATATCACAACTCGCTTCGTGGTTAGGGGAGCACCAGGGGCGGCGGCCATCGCTAAGATGACCACTCTAAGGGCAGATCCTACAGGTAGGAGTAATGCCGCTAGGATCCCTACGATAGGGACTAAGATAACGACCGAAAGAATAGATTTGACTAATAGTCTTGTTTTTGTCCACAGGAATGCGATTTGAGCAAACGTCAAGCTCAAGCCCAAGGACAACATCAGCGATAGGAGTGTTGGGGCGATCAGAAAGTTGATGAGTTGAAATTCCATAGACCTGAACTCTAAGGAGTGATTGGATCGAGGCCATGGCCGAGAATGAATAAGAGGACTGAAACTCCATCAATTCCGGCAACTATGTTTGCCTTGCCGCTTACGCTTACCTGGGATACAACAGTTAAGTCTAACTTTATGTTAAAAGCAATCTGTCTCAATCTTGCTTTAGCTCAAGAAGTAGCTAGCTTCTTCGCCACTGCATCCGTTTTCGCCGCCATGATGAAATCATTTTGATGCAGGCCACCGATGTCGTGTGTCCACCATTCCACGGTGACGTTGCCCCATTCCGTGGTCAGAATAGGATGATGTCCGGCGGCTTCCGCTTCATTCCCAACGGCTTGGCTAAAGTCCATGGCGGATTGAAAGTCTTTGAAGGTGTAACTGCGGCGCAGCCGTTTGCTCCTGCCTTCATCCATCAACAGCCAGTCAGGAATCTGGGGCAGGAGTTCAGCAATTTTTGCATCGCTAGCAGGTAACGTGTCACTACTATAAGGGACGCATTTTTGTGAGAGTAGGTCAGTCATAGAGCAAGAATAGGATAAATCATTCTACTAGTGTTAACCCGCTTCTCGAATTGGAAAGCCGTTGTAGCTTGGAAGCGATCATCCTGTGAGAAAAGCGATGCTACGCTCTCAACTGTTCTAAATTTGTTAACCTGAATTGGAAGCGATCGCGATAGAGCATTTCCCGTTTAATGGGGTGACTTCCGATGGAGTGAAACTAAGCCAGCCAGTTACCCATCTGACTTGATTTAAATTCATTTTTCCTGCGAGGTCGCTAGCATCCAATAGTTTGGCTAAAGCAAATTCGTACAGTAACTTAGCAACGTCTGCTATGCACTGATAGCTTCTTGTAAATGTGGGCGAGTGTACCAACTCCATAAACCAGTCGTCACTGGCTGAATGTTAAACTCGCTGCGCAACTCGTCTAAGGGGCGATCCAGATTTTCTTCCCACTTAACGGGAAACAAAGGCTGTGCTTGCCGAGCTATCTGAATTCCAGCAGAAGCAACGTCAAAATTATATTCAAGCTGATGGTCAATCCCTGTTCTTTGAGCACCAGTGACATAACTCAACAAGGATGCTAGTAGAGCCATGAGAATAAATGCTGGATAGCGAATTTGACCAATTGTGACAGAAATAACGCCTAATTCGCCGTAATCATCAAAGCTAAAACCTGTCAGAATATGGTGCAAATCGTGAGTTTTGCGAACTCGATGAGTGATATAGTCAACGTCTGACTCGATTTCGCGTAAACGATAAAAATTGGGATCGTACCCTAATGCGGTAAGTACCTTAGCGTAAGTCCAACCCAATGAATGAGGGGGCATTTTGAGCATTTTCTCGATGTCATAGTCTTCCCCCATGTAACGCTCTTCTAGGGCTTTAGCTGAAGCAGGATCTTCACGAACTGCTGTCAAGCACCTCTGCATGAGTGGGCTGTCACGCAAGGCATCTTCAATGTCAAAAACATTTGACGTTTCTCGTGTGACTCCAGCAACCATGTCTGTAAGCTTCACAAATTTCTCTAGATTCTCAGGTGTTGCTAGACCATTAATATACTTGAATCCCATGTCAATCTTCTCCTATTTAAATCAAACGGTTTCGATCAGTAGACGTTAAAAAGTCACTAGACTAGGCGTTTTTGGGTTATCACTAAGCTTGATGGAGGGCCTCGATCGCCTGGAAGCGATACGACTATCAAGTTGTCAGCAGATGGAACTAGAAAAGTTCAAACACATCCACACCAACGCCCAAAACAATACCCACATCGGTACCATCATCTCCAAAACTTGCATTGACCCGGGCTGTCCCAGTTATGAGGTCATTGATGGGAATATCAACCCCACCAGAGACTAGAGGATCGATTTCAAAATCATCAGTCTCTGCCAAAATGCCGACACCCAAGAACGGATAAACAATAGTTCTTCCTGTTTCTTGATTCTTGATCGGCGCTCCCCCCGTTAACGCCACTGACAAAATACTGTCATCCGTGATCACTGAGGCCGCATGAACTGACAAATTGTTAGTTAACGAAAATCTCCCCACGATGGAGAAGCCGCCTTCACCTAGGGCGCTACCCCCATCATCACTCAAGCCAATCGTGCCCCCAATGCCTGTATAGCTGATGCGATCGCTTTTTTCCTCGTCCGATCGCTGGGCAATTTCGGTTGGCTGTAGATCTGATGCAGAATCAGCTTGTGGCTCATCTAAAATCTCTGCCTGAGCTTGACCCGGCAGATGCAAAACAAGCGCTGATATAAACATCAGACTGAATAGACGCGTCATTCCTATTTTCTGGATAACAGAAATCATTACAAAGCTCCTCGTTTTAGATATCGGAATAATGTTGAAGTGGCTTAAGCTTGGTCAACGCTGGATGACCTCAACGCTTGTGGCTGGATTTAAGTCGTTGTTTGGATCGGCGAGATAGCCTGCGGGAAATGAAACAGAGACAGGTGTATCAGTCGTGTCTAGACAAAGCTCATGGATGTTGTCGTTATCTGCTAAGTCTCCTAGTGCAAACGGAGTAACATCCGTTGTTGAACCATCGGCGTTTTTCACTGTAACGCTATACGCATTACGCTCTAAGTCTCCTGGTTCCTCGTTGTTGACGGTGGTCACACCGCCCGCCCAGACCACGCGCACAAGTTGTTGAACCCCCTCGGTGGGACATCCTGTGCTAGAACCGACGCCGCCACTGGATTCGCGTCCTAAACGCCATGCCATTTTGGGTAACGTCTCAGCGAGAATCAGCGTCGGCCCTAGGTTCAATGGCGTTACCTCAGTCACGGCTCCCTTAAAGTTGACTGTATTGTCGATTGAATGGACGTTGCCGACGATCTCGACGGTGACGGGTGGGTCAGTTTGGGCGGAACCATACTCCCCAACCAGCAGCGCAGTCCGCAATTCACCGGGGTCAATTGCAGGAAGCATGGTCACACAGATTAATTGACCCACATTGCCGCTGGCCATCGTAACGCGAAAGTCACCGGGCTGTAACGTATCAACATCAAGTTCGTGGGAAAAGATAACTGGCATCCCGTCAGCCCCGCCTGCTCCTGGACAGATCGTATTGGATCGCTGGGGCAATCCATTATCGAGACCGAAAAAAGCAGAGAGTAATTCAGCAGAATGCCCATCTAACTCTCGCAGCAAGTCCGAATTGGCAGTCGTGTCACTCTGTTCTGTACTGGTTAGAGGTACTGCAGGAAGTATGCTTTGACAGCCAATCAGCATAATTGAACTGAGCAGTAATACGACGAAAGTCATTCGCCGTATTGAATCTGACATTCGTAAATTGAGCAACACGACTTCTCTCGGCAATGACTTTTCACTTAAGCAAAATACTTAGTTAGAAAAGTCTAGGATAAGTCACCTTATTTTTTCAGGTTCAGAAGTCTTAATTAAAGTACCAAATGTTTGCCAGTGGTCCTAGTACCCTCCTACAAAAATAGGACCTTTGATGCGGTGATTTAGTTGGGATAGGACGATGTGTAGAGCGTGCTTGATGCCTAAGATGGGGCATCAAGCTCTGCGAGCATTCAAAATATGCAATTCAACCTGCGCTCAACAGTTGCCGTATCTGTTTGTGGTTTGCTTCTAGTTTTAGCTGCACCGTCTGGGGCGCTGGCAAGAGCAGTGACCAACCCAGTCGCGACAACGGAGGTGTTAACCGTTGGAGTACTTTCTGGTGCGGTTCCTGATTCCTATGCTGATACCGATCCTCATAACGAGGGACCGATTGCTTCCGACTCCTCAATAGAACTATCTACACTAAGTACCAATTTCACAGAGACATTACCCATAATCTTTGGCACCATTGCAGTCGGGCTGATTGTCACTGCGGCGATCGTTGCCATTCTATTACCAGAGATTCTGCAAGCCATGGGCTTACATCCCGACTATGACGCGGGACAAAAATACAACTTGCAGGGTAAAAAAGCGCTGGTGGTTACGACCAGCCACAGCGTGCTCAGCAAACCGGGTGAAACAACGGGTAAACCCACCGGGGCCTTTGGCTCCGAAATGACCGTCCCCTATTATGAATTTCTTGATGCAGGCATGCAGGTGGACGTGGCCAGCATCAAAGGCGGCGAAATTCCCATCGATCCCCAATCGTTTTACTACTTCCTGATTACACACGAAGACAAACGCTTCTTAAAGGATCCGGCCTTTCAGGACAAGATCAAAAACTCGCCCAGCATCGACGACCTTGACTTCACCGACTATGACCTGATTTTCTTCGTGGGAGGGTGGGGGCCCTCCTACGATTTCGCCCAGTCGAAACGGCTGGCAGAAAAAGTGAGCGAGGCCTATTACGCAGAAACTCCGATTATGGGCTCGGTCTGCCATGGTGCTCTGGCCTTTGTCAGCGCGAAGGATGCCGCAGGCCAGTCGCTGATCGCGGGACGCAAGATGACGGGCGTGACCCAGGGACAGCTCGATTTCTTTGGCATAAAATTCACGCCCAAGCACCCAGAAGCCGAGCTCAAAAAGGCTGGGGCGGATTATCGCGCCAATCACCATCCGGTAGCCGACATTTTTGCAACCGTAACAGTCGTGGATCATGAACAGCGCTTTGTCACAGGTCAGAACCAGAATTCCGGCCATGAAACTGCCCAAAAGATGATGGAATTGCTCTCGCAAAGGAGTGCCAAATGATGCGAAAGATTAGAAGAGTATGCCTGACACTGACGCTGTCTGTCGTCTTAATTCTGAGTACCTTACCGACACAACCAGCCCTGGGCAGCACACTGCTCACAGTACAGAATACGTCAGAAACACAGAACGCAGAGACGATGGCGATAGAAGCTGAGGCACAGCAGCCCCCCAACTTTGTTCTGATTCTCGTCGATGATTCAGGGTTGATGGACTTTAGTGCGTTTGGCGGCGAAGCCCGCACGCCGAACCTGGATCAACTGACCCAAAATGGCGTGTGGTTCAACAATTTTCATACCTCTCCGGTCTGTGCGCCATCGCGGGCGATGCTGGTTACTGGCAGCGATAGTCATTTGACCGGAGTGGCCAACTTACCGGAAATGCTGCCGGAGGGCTACGCGGATCGTCCAGGCTATGCCGGTGAGCTGAATGAGAGTGTAAACACTGTGGCTACCCGGCTTAAAGCCGCAGGCTACGAGACCTACGCCACGGGCAAGTGGCATCTGGGACACAGCGAGATAAATTTGCCGAACGCAAAGGGATTTGACCACTCTTTCATTCTTGGGGGGTCCGGAGCCAATAACTACGACACTCGGGGCTATGTGCCCATGAAGCCTGAAGCCCATTGGTACCGGGACGGCAAAGAAACGGGTTTGCCAGAGGATTTTTATTCATCCAAGGACTACATTGAAAGCGCGATCGCCTTTCATGAAAGCGAGAGCAACCCCAATGCCCCATTTTTCAGCTACATCGCATTTCAAGCCATTCACGCACCGATCCAGGCACCCGAACGCTTTGTGGATCCCTACCGAGACGTTTACAGCGCAGGCTGGGACGTCCTGAGACAGGAACACTACGAAAAAGCGAAAGCGCTCGGCATCATCCCGGCAGATGCGGCCATGAACGAAATCTTTCCGCAGTTTAGAAAGTGGGATGAGATCAGCCCTAAGCTTCAGTCCGAATACGTCACCGATATGGCCGTGACGGCGGGCATGCTGGAGGCCATGGATTTTTACATCGGCGAGTATGTTCAATACCTCAAAGACAGCGGGCGCTTTGACAACACCATCTTTTTCATCACATCTGACAATGGTCCCGATGGGGGCAACTACAGAGTAAACATCGCCCAGGCCTGGCAAAAGGTGATGGGTTACCACAAAGACCCCGATCGCGTCGGCGATGCCGGCTACTACGGGGACATTGGCCCTGAATTCGCCTCGGCGCTGTCTTCACCTTTTTCATTTTTCAAGTACTACACCGGTGAAGGCGGCGTGCGCACGCCCCTGATTGTCTCGGGACCCAACATTGCTCAGGGACTTACCAGCGACGTCTTTTGCTTCGTCACAGACGTGGTGCCCACCATGCTTGACCTGGCCGGACTGCCGACCCCAATCCGCGATGAGGCGGTACCCATCACCGGCAAGAGCCTGCTAGAGCATATCCAAAACCCAGAGGTGCCGGTCTACGCTGAAGATGAGGGGGTGGGCTTGGAAGCCGCTAATTCCGCCGCTTATTTTCTCGGCGATTACAAAATTGTGAAGAACAATATTCCCCTCGGAGATCAAACCTGGCACCTCTACCATCTGAAAACTGACCCGGGTGAGACCCGCGACCTGGCGGAACAAGAGCCAGAACGATTTCAGGCCATGATGGCCGCCTACGACGCTTACGCCCAAAACGTCGGCGTGATTGAAATGCCGGAAGGCTACTCGGCGGAGGGCGAAGTGACACGCAAGTCGGTGATGTACATTCTCAAACACTACGGGCCTTTTGTTCTGATTCCGTTGGTCTTGCTGCTGCTCTTGGGGGTGCTCTGGCATCAGCGTCGGCGTCGCCAGGCGAAAGCATGAGAGAACTTGCTTATCCATGAGCTGCTTGAACGGTATCTCGGTCAAAATTCTCGCGACTGTGCTGCTTGCTGGGTGCTGTTGGGCTCTGTCGGTGCCGATGGCGATCGCCAGCGAAGCAAGTTCTGCCTGCCCCAGCGACATGGTGTACATTCCGGGTGGTCGCTTCACAATGGGGTCCAATAACCCCGACTTTGTCGAAGAAAAAATCGCAGCAGATGTCACCGTCAGCAGCTTCTGCATTGAGCGCCATGAAGTCACCAATGCCCAATTTGCCACGTTTGCTGAAGCGACTGGCTATGTCACTGTTGCTGAGCGTCCGCTCTCAAAAGCGCAGTTCCCTCAGCTATCAGACGACGAGCGATCGCCAGGGTCCCTGGTTTTCAAGCCACCGGAAGCAGGCATTCAGCAGGTCGCCTACCTAAGCTGGTGGCAGTGGACTCCCGGTGCCAACTGGCGACATCCCTTCGGTCCTGACAGCGATATTCGGGGTAAAGACGATCATCCCGTCGTCCATATTGCCTATGAAGATGCTGTGGCCTACGCCGATTGGGCAGGGCGAGAGCTGCCCTCCGAAGCCCAGTGGGAATATGCGGCTCGTGGCGGCAAAGAAGGCTGGGCCTGGGGCAAGCAGTATGCCGCTAAGCAAGCCAATACCTGGCAGGGTCTATTTCCCTTCTTCAACACCCAGGAGGATGGTCATTTAGGCATCGCTCCCGTAATGTCCTTTCCGCCTAATGGCTATGGCCTTCATGACATGACCGGTAACGTCTGGGAACTGACCTCTACTTGGTTCACTGTGCAGCATGATGACATTGCTCACAGTACTAATCCCACTGGCCCGACTCGGGAGGTCAGCTACGACCCCAAAAAGCCGATGGATGGAGCCATGCACGTCATCAAGGGCGGCTCATACCTATGTGCCAAAAACTACTGCAGCCGCTATCGTCCGGCAGCGCGCGAATCTCAACCTTTAGACACCGGCACAACCCACGTAGGCTTTCGCCTGGTGAAGCTTCCATCAGGCTTTCCGCAATGAAGATCCCTTGAATCTCAAAAGCGGCAATGATCCTGCTCCTCTGGTCGTGCCCTTGGTGGTGAAGCGAGAGCAAGAAAATAATATAGGTTTTACATAACCATCACTCACCCATAACGCCCATGCCGCGCCTGCTTACATTGCCTCGTATACTGCTTATTCTAGAGTTGATGTTGCTAGGAGTTGCCATATTTTTAGCAAGCATCGCTTGGGTAATTGATGTATTTCCTCAGCTCCCTGTATTGACAATAGTCTGTGTGGGCGTCATTGCACTATTGGGGCTAAAACCAATCAACAATAAACGTTTCTATGCCGTTGGATACACTCTGGTGGAATTTGGGCTGATCGGGCTACCGGTTTTGGTTGGCAAGTCAATTGTCACATTTCCAATTCTAGGCGCGGTGCTCGTACTCCGAAGTGCTCAACGATTTAGCCTATTGGGTCGTTTGGGAGTAGCGGTAGGTGTCTACGCTCTGTTTATTTTTAACCTGTTTATCTTAAATACGACCTTTATTAATCCGCTAAATCTGTGGTTAGGTAGCCCTGTTTTACCTACTGATACCAATCTATTGTTTTTCAAACTTTGTTCGATTATTTACTATGGCATGATACTCGCTTTTGTTTGGTTATTTGTGAATGCCCTGGTATCAGAAAACCAAGGTCGCGAACGTTTAGCGGTTACGTTATCTCAACTACGAGACTATTCTCTACGGGTTGAAGATCAAGCTGCCCTTCAGGAACGCAATCGCATTGCCCGTGAAATTCATGATGCCTTGGGACATACGCTTACAGCTCAAAGCGTGCAATTAGATAGCGGTTTGCATCTATTGGATACGAACCAAATCGGACAAGCCGACGTTTTTTTCAAGCGGGCAAAATCGCTCTGTGCCCAAGCCTTACAAGAAGTTCGACAGTCTGTCTCGGTGCTGCGGCGGGATTGTCTAGCAGGGCAGTCCTTGGAGGAGGCGATCGCTGCTCTGGTTGGTGAGTTTAAGGCAACCAGCACCATAACCATCGATTGGTCAATTGATGTACCGCGATCGCTCCCCTCAGAGCTAAATTCCACGCTATATCGAATCATTCAGGCCGCGCTGACCAATATCATCCGCCACAGTTCTGCAACGGAGGCCACCCTGCAGATCACTACCCATAGTCAAACGCTGTATCTTGTTATAAAAGACAACGGGCGGGGCTTCAAGCCCACCCAAAATTCAACCGGCTTTGGACTCCAGGGCATGCAAGAGCGGACACTCGCATTGAGTGGGCGATTTCACATATTCAGCGAACCTGGGGCCGGATGCCTGATAACCGTACAGATCCCGCTACCGAGCCCACTGTTATGATTCGCCTTCTGTTGGTTGACGATCAGACACTCGTTCGCCAAAGTTTTAAAGTCCTGCTTGAGACCCATGATATTCAGGTCGTGGGAGAAGCCGAGAATGGCAGGCAGGCAGTCCAACAGGTTGAGGCTTTGCAGCCTGATCTTGTGTTGCTCGATGTGCGCATGCCAGAGATGGACGGTGTGGCGGCAGCCCAGATCATTTGCCAGCGGTTTGAGGCAGTTAAGGTTCTGATGCTGTCTACGTTTGATGACGAAGACTATGTTTGCCGAGCCATGCAGTTTGGGGCAATTGGCTACCTGCTCAAGGATACAAATGCGTCGGAACTGGTCCAATCCATTCGCATGGCGGTTAAGGGCTTCACTCAATTTGGCCCTGGCCTATTCCAAAAATCCATCATGGCAGGGCCCTCAAGAGATACAAAAAGAGATGCAAAAACAGTGTCTAATTCTGCATCAAATGTACCTGCAAATCTTCCACCTGAATTGCAAAAGCTAACGAAGCGAGAAAAAGAGGTGCTCTGCTGGATCATCACCGGGGCCACAAATCGCGAAATTGCCAAAGCGCTCTTCATCTCGGAGCGTACTGTCAAAAATCACGTCACTAGCATTCTCAGCTGCCTGAATTTATCGGGGCGAATCCAAGCAGCCATGTTTGCTAGCCCATTTTTGCCGCTGATTCAGTCAGAAAACCATTCAAATTGAGTGTTACTCTGCCTTGTTTCATAAAATACGACTTTATTTTCGAGTACATAACTTTTTTGATTGCACAACTTAGCCTAATCAGTTCATTTGCTCTTTGTCGTAGTTTACTGTTGCAGAGAACTGTTAAAACTCTGTAGCTGCCAGTAGAGTCACAGTTTTATGCAATATAGGAAGCGTCTATAGAAGCGTTTCTAAGGCTTGCTTAGCAACCATTTCTGCCCGTCTAGACGTTACCTTCTGATAGCGCA
>JBCBWI010000073.1:0-18161 GCA_039817185.1 Cyanobacteria bacterium J06648_16
GACCTTGGATACATGGCCTATCTCAACTGCTAAAATCAGAGCATGTTGACGTTAATTTGGGCAAAACTTAGGTACTTGGAGCAGCTTCTGTCAGTGAATCCAGAATTTTCCTACGGTGAGGCGTCGCTGAGCTACGGTGAACTGCTGTATCAGATGAAGGACTATGCAGCGGCGACAGCTCACTTAGAAAAGCACCTGAAAAGCTGGAGCAGCCCAGCAGGCTACCTGATGCTGGCAGATATTCAAGCTTCGCAGCAGAAGGCAGATGCGGCCCGCGAAACGCTGGAGACACTGATCATCAAGATCAAGGGCTACGTGCCGTTTCAGTATCGCAAAAACGCCCACTACATTCGTAAGGCGGAGCGCAAGCTGAAGACACTGAAGGCGTAGGTAGCCGCCCCCAAAAAGCTGATCCAAGACCGGTCAGCGGCGGTAAGGTGAAGGGCAGAAACCCTAGTGAGGGGAGCCCCATGAGCTGTCAGCATCTTAACGAACTTAAGCCTGAGTCCATTATTCCCAAGTCCAACTTTCCTCGGTTTGAATGCGAGGAGTGTATCAAGGTCGGCAGCCGCTGGGTGCACCTGCGGATTTGCCAGAGCTGTGGCAAGATGCTTTGCTGCGATTCGTCACCGAACCAGCATGCCCGCAAGCACTATGAGTCATCGGCACATTCCATCATCAGCTCAGCCGAGCTGGGTGAGCAGTGGCTATGGTGCTACGTCGACGAAGAGATGCAGAAGTACTAATCAAGACAGCGACGGTACATTCTCTGATAGAACAATCGAGCAACCGTCCAGATGCTGGTACAGATGAGCGGTCTTCGACATAAAGTCGAGATCTCGTTGCTAGGAGTCGAACAATGGGCAAGTGGAGGGAGCTAGGACTGGGATTGCTGGGCTGGGGTGTCGCAGTTGCACCTGCGATTGCCAACTGTGCTGGCACGGTGGGCAGCTACGAATGGCATCAGCCGGTTCTGGCTGAACACTTTCAGCAAATTCAGGCGCGCGAAACCTACCCCTGGGGGACAGCGCGGGTCTACGACCGCCTGGAAGATCGGCGCATATTGCTAACGGATGCCTTTGAAACGCTGGATGGACCGGATAAGCGAAGTGCGATCGCAACCCTACTCAACTTCGACTTTCAGGACTACCTGACCCCCGAAGAATACGAGCAAAAGTTCACCGAACCCGGCATTGGCCCCTCCCCTTACCCGGTCGTAGCCAGCGACGGACGACTGGTTTCGGCAGCTTACGACGGCTGCACCCGATTCACACTGCTGACCGAACGGGACCGCTTCAGTTGGTACTACAACGATCAGGGGCGTGGTCAACCCTATAACCTGCCTGACGAACTGCTTCGTAACGTCGGTGCCGAATGGCGCGTGAACAACTTTCCGATCACAGCGGCTGCCGAGCGCTCGGTACGGCTGGGCTTTTGGAATTCGGTCGGCTATGAAAACCGCGACTGGTGGATTGCCTGGGTACCGGAGCACGGCTACTTCGAGGTCAACGTGCCGGAAAATTTTGACGATGACCGGCTACAGCGCTACTGGCAGGTGGCCGATCGTGATTATCGCTACGTCGTTGTTCGAGCGGATGGCACCACACTAGGCAAAAAGCAGTTTTGAGCAGGAGACTGTCAGCCATCCACCGATACGGCTTAAGATGAAGGCTGCTGTGATAATGCGATGGTCCTCCGGACCGGCTCCGCCATCGCACCCCCCTTAACTCCAATGGCCCTCGTCCTCTACAACACCCTCTCCCGCAAGAAGGAACCCTTTGAGCCGATTGAGCCCGGCAAGGTGAAGTTCTACTGCTGCGGCGTGACGGTGTATGACTACTGCCACCTGGGGCACGCCCGGTCCTACATCGTCTGGGACACGGTGCGACGGTATTTAGAATGGCGCGGCTACGACGTCACCTACGTACAGAACTTCACCGACATCGACGACAAAATTCTCAATCGGGCCAAGAAAGACGGCTCGTCCATGGAGCAGGTGTCGCAGACCTACATCGACGCCTACTTCGAAGACATGGCACGGCTGAATATTGAAGAAGCCGATGAATACACCTACGCCACTCGTACAATTGACGGCATACAGCGGTTAATCGGTGAGCTGGAGCAGAAAGGGTTTGCCTACCCCGCAGGCGGCGACGTTTACTACACCGTGCGCAAGTTTGACGGCTACGGCAAACTCTCAGGCCGCAAGCTGGACGACATGCAAGCCGGGGCCAGCGGTCGCGTAGGCGAGGGCGAGGGCAAAAAACAGGATCCGTTCGACTTTGCCCTGTGGAAGGGGGCGAAGCCAGGGGAACCCGCCTGGGAGTCGCCTTGGGGGCCGGGGCGTCCCGGCTGGCACATTGAATGCTCGGCCATGATTCGAGAGCAGATGGGCGAAACCATTGATATTCACACCGGCGGGCTGGATCTCACCTTTCCCCACCACGAAAACGAGATCGCTCAGTCCGAGGCGGCGACGGGTCACGCCTTGGCCCGCTACTGGATGCACAACGGCATGGTGAATGTGGACGGTGAAAAGATGTCCAAATCCCTGGGCAACTTCACCACCATTCGACAGCTGTTGGATGCGCCCGACGGTCCCTCCCCGATGGCGTTGCGGCTGTTTGTGCTGCAGGCGCAGTACCGTAAGCCGGTGGACTTTACGGCCGATGCGATCGCATCGGCTAAAAACAGCTGGCAAACCATTAAAGACGGTCTCCTCTTCGGCCATCAGTATGGCGAGAGATTGGGCTGGTCCTTGCCTGGTACAGTCGAAGTGGACTGCAGCAGCGACGCCGTTCAACAATTTCAAAACTCAATGGATGACGACTTCAATACCCCCGGTGCCGTCGCCGTTCTGTTCGACCTGGCTAAAGAGCTGCGCCGTCAAGGCAACCTCATTGTTCACGAAGGCAAGCCCGACGCAGAATCGGACATCTTATTCCAACAGTGGCAGACCTTGGTAGGACTTGCTCAAATTCTCGGCCTTGAAGCCGAACCGGAAGCAACAGACACGTCAGAAGCAGGGCTCAGCGATGCCGAAATTGAGACTAAAATCACCCAGCGCCGTGAGGCTAAACAGGCCAAAAACTATGCAGAAGCGGACAACATCCGCGATGAACTGAGCAGTTTAGGCATCACGCTGATCGATAAACCCGGTGGCGTGACCGAATGGCATCGCTAGGCAGCACGTAGGCTTTGCCTGCTCGAATCGTACCCCAACATCGTGAATTCTCAAGTCGAAAGCAAGCTAGCAAAAGAGCGGGATTTAATTGCCTATCTCCGCCAATTCATGACGCCTGAGCGTCACCAGCGCCTCGAAACCGTCCTGGCCCAGCGCACCCGCTACATCACCGTCGTCCTTGAAGATATTCACATTACCCAAAACGCCGGGGCTGTGCTGCGGAACTGCGACTGCTTCGGCATTCAAGATGTCCATATCATCGAAAGCACCACCAAGTTCAAGCTCAACCTGGACGTAACGCGGGGCTGCAGCAAATGGCTGACACTCCATCGCTACAACCAACAGCAGGGCAACACGGAACGGTGCATTCAGACGCTAAAAGAAAAGGGCTACAGGCTGGTCGCGACCACGCCCCACGGTCAGCCGCTGCCGCTGCCGGAGCTGCCGGTGGATCAACCCTTAGCACTCTGGTTTGGTAACGAACACGATGGATTATCTCCAACGGCCCTGGCCGCAGCCGATATGCAGGTCAGTATTCCCATGCGAGGATTTAGTGAAAGCCTGAATGTATCGGTGAGTGCCGCACTGTGTTTGCAAAGCTTGTGCAATGGCGGAGTCGGCCCGGAGGACCATCGTATTGACCCAGCCAATCCCTGGCCCCTCTCCGCCGAAGAGACGCACGCGCTGCGCCTACACTGGTACCGCCAAGCCCTGCCTTTGAGCAAACAGCTCGAAAAACAGTTTTGGGCTGGCCTAGAACCCTAACTCTTCTAGCTCATCATCGTCGAGATCTTCAAAGCTGTTGACATCGGTCAAGTCCAGCTTTAAGTCATCCATCGCCTGGTGCCGACTTCGCCGCGAGATCCGCCGATATTTCCGCGCTTCTAGCTTGGGCTCGTGCTGGATCTGGCCCGACGCCCCTACCTTCACCTTTTCTGCGGCTTCCTTATCGGGCTGGTCTTCCAGACTCTGCTGGTACGCCAGCACCGCTTCTAGCATCGTCAGGTAGTGGTCGTGCCGCTCCCAGTCACCCCGCACCGCACAGCCCGGTTCATCCCGATGCAGGCAGTTGTTGAACTGGCAACTAGCCTGCACTAATCGCTGGCGAATCTCAGGAAAACAATCCATCAGCTGCTCAACGGTACAAGTCAGGTCCGGCTGATTGAAACCCGGCGTATCCGCCAGTAGCCCGCCCCCCGGCAGCTCAAACAACTCCACATGCCGGGTCGTATGCCGTCCGCGGCCCAGCTTGCCCGAGACCGCACCCGTTCGCAGCGTCAGATCTGGAATCAGTCGCCCAATCAGACTAGACTTGCCCACGCCAGAAGGTCCCGCAACAATGCTGGTGAGTTCGCCTAATCGCTGCAGCAGATCTTCCGGTAGCGCCGGATCGGTCTGCACACTCACCATAATGGGCCAGTACCCCCATCCTGCCAGGCGGTTACGCCAGGTGGCCAAAAACTCATCGGAGACCAAATCGCGCTTGTTCAGGCATAGAATCACAGCCAGTCCGGTAGATTCAGCCTTGACTAGAAACCGACTGAGCTGGTTGGGGTCTAGCGTGGGGGAATCCAGTGCAAACACCAGCAGAATCTGATCGGCGTTGGCGACGGGCGGACGGTCGAGCTGGGTGCGACGGGGGTGGATAGTTGCGATCGCACCCCGCCTGTCCGTCCAGTCCAGCTCTTCAACCTCGACCCGGTCCCCCACCAGTACCTGCTGACCAAGCTTTTTCAACAACGCTCGCCGCAGACACAGAAAAGTCGACCCTTCTAACTCAATATCGAGCTGCACAAAATAATAGTTCGCCTGCGAAGCCAGGACCGTCCCCACTGCCGTCGTCGGCAGTACGACCGTCTCACCCGGCATAACACCATCCCCGCATCATTCGTGCCGTCGAACTTGCAGGACAAAATAACCGTCAGACTGCTCTTCTATCTTCTCGACCGGATAGCCTGCCATCTTCAGGCTGTCAGGCACCTGCTCAATCGGCTCACCCGCATCTAACCAAACCTCCAATAGGGCACCTACGCCCATCTGCTGCAGCTTAAGTTTCGTCCGCACAAAATTGAGCGGACAGGGCATTCCTCTAAGATCAAGCGTTTCATCCGGCATGAATTTTCTTCCCAAAGACTAGCCCCTAAAGAGCCCGCCTAAAAAACCTTCAATTCCGCCCTTGACCACGTTGTCACCACGAATCTCAGCGAGCTTTTCCAACAGCTCACGCTCTTCTGTTTTGAGCTTAGTCGGAATATCCACCTGAACTGTTAGCAGGTGCTTACCCCGCGCAACTGGGTTGCCCAATCGGGGCACTCCTCGATTCTCTAGTGTCAAGACGGTGCCCGGCTGAGTGCCCGGCGGTATTTGAATATCGACCTCCCCATCAACGGTGTCGACCTTGAGCTCGCAGCCCAAAATCGCCTGTAGATAGCTGACCTTCAGGTCAGACAGTACATTAACGCCATCTCGCTTGAAGCTGGCATGGTCGTTGACAAACAAATAGACATACAGATCACCCGGCGGACCGCTGCGTTGCCCAGCATCCCCCTCACCCGATACCCGTAACCGAGTCCCGTTATCAACCCCGGCAGGAACGGTAATCTTGAGCTTCTTTGTTTCCTGCTTGTGGCCGCTACCGCCGCACACTTCGCAGCGATCTTCGACCACTTCACCGCTGCCGTTACAGGTCGGACAGGCCGCCACCTGAGTGAAGCTGCCAAACGGCGTACGCGTGGCCCGCCTAACCTGGCCTGCACCACTGCAGGTTGAACAGGTCCGCGGTCGCGTTCCCGGCTTAGCCCCCGAACCCTTGCAGTTCGCGCAGGTCTCCAGATGACTGATCTTGATTTCTTTCTCGCCGCCAAAGACGGCCTCAGCAAAGTCTAAGCGCAGATCCAGACGCAGATCATCGCCCCGAATGGGCCCCCGCCGCCGGGTCTGCCCCCCCGCACCCGAAAACCCGCTGAAAAAGCTTTCAAAGATATCGGCAAAACCGCCCATATCAGAAAAATCTTGGAAACCGGCGGCCCCGCCCCCGGCAGCCCCGCCGACGCCAGCCTCGCCAAAGCGGTCATAGCGTGCCCGCATTTCTGGCTCCGACAACACTTCGTAGGCTCGGTTGATCTCCTTGAACGTGTCTTCTGCGCCAGGCTCCTTATTGACGTCAGGGTGATACTTCCGAGCCAGTCGCCGATAGGCTTGTTTCAGCTCATCTTGATCGGCGCTGCGCGAAACACCCAGCAGTTCATAATAGTCGCGAGCCATAGAGCGTTAGTTTTTGTGATTAGCAGCGGTGGGCACGTCTCCCCATTGTACGAAAGCCTGCCCAAATTATGATTAGCGATTTCCGTACTTGGGGCTTCGGTTGAGGCCAACCCGCTGGTGAGCGCCGCAAACGGGTGCTTGCATCTACTCAAGCGCTCCGACTCAATCACGCTTACTCAATTGCTTCGTAGTCTGCTGTGATCGTTGCGTCTAGGTCAAATTCGGGCTCGCTCATTTCGACCGTGGGTGCGGACTGAGCTGCGCTCGCGCCGGGGTCAGCCCCGTTTGCAGGCATCTCCTCCATTTCTGGCATGACGTCGGCATCCCCACCCTCGTTGGCCACGTCGTAGTTTTCCTCATTCGCCTGCCGGTAGAGATTGGCCCCAATCGTAAAGATCGTTTGCTGCAGGGCATCTAATGCCTGCTGGAGCTCATTGGGCTGAATATTCCGGTCGTTAACGGCTGCCCGCAGCATGCTCGCTCGCTCTTCAGCCTGGACCCTGAGTTCGTCAGTCATCAAGTCAGCATTGTCGCGCATGGTCGACTCGTAGCTGTAAAAAACCGTGTCTGCCCGATTCTTGAGATCGGCCACCAGCTTACGTTGCTCGTCCTCATCGGCAAAGGACTCGGCCTCGTTACGCATCCGCTCAATCTCATCCGGGGTCAGGCCACCCGTGTTGGTGATCCGGATGCTCTGTTCGCGTCCGGTCCCCTTGTCACGGGCCGAGACCTGCAGAATGCCGTCCGCATCGATTTCAAAGGACACCTCAATCTGAGGCACCCCCCGAGGGGCGGGCGGAATTCCGGTCAGCTCAAACCGGCCCAAACTCTTGTTGTCTTTCGCCATCGCCCGCTCGCCCTGCAGCGCATGGACCTCGACAGAGGTCTGACCATCGGTGGCGGTCGAGAAAATTTGCCCCTTGCTGGTGGGAATAGTGGTATTGCGCTCAATCACTTTAGTGAAGACCTCGCCCAGGGTTTCAATCCCCAAAGACAGCGGCGTCACGTCCAACAGCAGCAGGTCTTTGACCTCGCCGCCTAACACCCCGGCCTGAATCGAGGCACCCAACGCAACCGCTTCATCTGGGTTGACCGAGCGATCGGGCGTTTTGCCCCCGAAGTAACTAGTAATGGCCTGCTGAACAGCTGGGATCCGCGTGGAACCGCCCACTAGCAGAATGCGATCAATGTCCTCTGGCCCCAACCCGGCGTCCTTAAGCGCCTGGGATACGGGTTCTAACGTAGCTTCAACCAAAGGCTTGGCCAGCTCTTCAAACTGGGCCTTGGTGAGCTGGGTCTCCATGTGCTTGGGACCGGTTTCGTCCGCTGCGATGAAGGGCAGATTGATCAGGGTCGTCGCCATGCTTGACAGCTCAATTTTGGCTTTCTCCGCCGCCTCACGAATGCGCTGCAGCGCCATCCGATCCGTCGACAGATCCATGCTTTCGCTTTCGCGAAAATTTTGAAGCAACGCTTCAACGATGCAGTTGTCAAAGTCATCGCCGCCCAGATGATTGTTGCCTGAGGTCGCTTTTACCTCAAACACCCCGTCACCTAGCTGCAGCACCGAAACGTCGAACGTTCCACCGCCCAGGTCAAATACCAGGACAATCTGATCTTGGTCCTGCTTATCGAGCCCGTAGGACAGGGACGCTGCCGTTGGCTCGTTGATGATGCGCAGCACCTCAAGCCCCGCAATCGTACCGGCATCTTTAGTGGCCTGACGCTGGGCATCGGTAAAGTAGGCAGGCACGGTAATGACGGCCTGGGTCACCTCTTCTCCGAGATAGGCCTCAGCATCTTTTTTGAGCTTCTGCAACGTCATGGCCGACACCTCTTGGGGCGTGTAGGTCTTGCCCCGAATCAGCACATCGACCGTGTCGTCCTTGCCGCGCACACAGGTATAAGGCACCATTGACCGTTCGCTTTCGGTGTCATCCCACCGACGGCCAATAAATCGCTTGACGCTGTAGACCGTGTTTTCGGCATTCGTCACCGCCTGACGTTTGGCCAACTGGCCGACCAGGCGCTCTCCGCTTTTAGCAAAACCGACAATACTAGGTGTCGTTCGCCCGCCTTCAGTATTGGGTATGACGACGGGTTTACCCCCTTCCAAAACAGCCACACAGCTGTTGGTCGTACCCAAATCAATGCCAATAACTTTTCCCATGTTCTCTAGCCCGGAGCGATTATGATGCCTGATTATTAAGCGATTTCATCTGACTGTTCAGCTGACCGTTCCAACATGACGCCATCGACAATACGGCTCTCAGCCGGGCATCGCCAACCCCACAATAGCGATCTAAAGCTGAGCTGATAGCGCTGAATCGACTTTCTAATTTCTACCTGAACCCAAGCCCTGACTGGCTTAATTGACACGTAATCAAATAGGGAACGTATCAAATAAGTCACATATCAAACATGACCAATCAGAAGCATGCGCGCTGTATCGCTGGTCGCATCTACGGCAAAAAAACACTGAGGACCGGGGAAAACAGCGTCAGCTTTAAGCAAACTTCATGCATAAGTTCGGTATATCTGCCTAGCAGTGCCTGTAGAACACTACCTTCTAAGATGGGGCGTCCGTCTGCGCATCCTCGCCGCTGGATGGCTCCGGTGGCATTGCCACTTTGACCATGGCGTGACGCAGCACCTTCTCTCCTAAAAGGTACCCGCGCACCAGCTGTTCAATAACAGTGCCTTCGGGATACTCTGCGCTGGGTTCCCTCATGACGGCTTCATGCAGATTGGGGTCGAATTCTTCACCTTCCGCCCGCATCGGCGAGACGCCAAGCTTCTTGAGCGCATCGACTAGCTGCTTATAGACGCCTTGATAGCTCTTGTGAATCGCCATCTCACCATCGTTCTGAGGCTTGATTTGCGATCGCGCCCGCTCAAAGTTATCCACAACCTCTAACAAGACGCGAATAGTGCTGCGCTTGACCTGAGATTCCAGCTCCTCTTTTTCTCGGCTAGTACGGTTACGAAAATTCTCGAAATCGGCCGTAATACGCAGGTACTGGTTCGTGCGATCTTCTAACTGCGCCTTTAGCGCAGTCACCTGCTGGGCAACCTCGGCAACGGACTCGCTTTCGGCATTGGCTGCGTCCGTTTCGCCCGCATCAGCCCCATCGGAGAAATCGGAATCGAAGTCAATTTCGACCGCACCGTCTTCCAAAGTCAGCTCTTCAATATTGCCCTCGGCCCCTTCAGCGGTCTGGGGCTTCTCAGTGGGATTTGCGTCTTCTACCATCGCTCGTTGGCCTCTACTCAGTCTTGCTAGTCTAAAATTCTAGGATTAAATTCTAAAGCGTCCGCCACACTACCGCCTTCTGATGACCGGCTAATCGAATGTTCGGGCCGTATGCTGCTTAGGGCTTGTGTGGCGCTTATGGGGGTTTGCTCAGACGATTTTGAATCGGGCCGGTAAACGGGTCCGGCTATCAGTACCTTACCCCACATTGCTCCAGAACATCGCTTCTAGCCGTTGCCGTCTCAGACTTGTTCCGACAGCGCCCTTCGCGTTCAGCGGGCTCCCAAACCCATCAACATAACCTGGTCTGTGTTGGGTAGAACAGGCTATTATCGGTCACAGTCGGGCTGGTTCGGCAGCCAGCCCTAGAATGCCTGAAACACGTAATTGATTGGCAATAGGGCAAAAGTTTGTCCTTGGTAGCTGTCTCTTGGCCAAAGTTTATGGGCACCCTTTTGTAAGGTTTTTCGACATCGGCTATGACCAACTCCTCCTCTTCCAGAAAGGCGCTCGTTCTTCAAAGGGGCTTTTCTCCGTTTAGTAACAAGCTCATTCAGGCAGGCATTGTCGACACCGATCAGATGCAGCAGGCGCTGGTCGAGAGCCGCAAAACAGGGCGCTCACTTACAGATGTGCTAGAGGCCCTGACCGGCCAGCAGCTGTCCCCTGAACTGCTACGACAGTACAAAAAGCAGCAGCTCTTCGAGCTGAAGATTCTATACGGGGTCGAGTCGCTAGACCCTGAGATCGAATCGATCTCTGATACCCATGTGAGTCAGCTGATTGACACGCTGATTCCGGTAGATATCTGTCGACGTCACAAGCTGCTGCCGCTCTCACAGTCGGAAGAGGGCGACCGTACCACCGTACTGGTGGCCATGGTCGATCCGGAGAACTTAGAGGCCCAGGACGACCTGAACCGCATCCTGCGACCGCGATCGATCAAGCTGCGGCGCATGGTGATCACGGTAGAAGACTACCAGCGGCTCATTTCTGGCTATCTTGACGAACAGGTCGCCAAGGAAAAACAGCGCGATTTTGAGCAATCGGTCGATGTGAATGCCGATCTTGAAGACCTGGATTTGGACGCCGATGGCGAACTCCAGGAGTCGATGGATGAGGAAACTGACCTCAACGCAGCACTCAACGATGCGGGTGCGGCTCCCGTCATTGCGCTGGTCAACAAGATCCTCGTCAAAGCTCTCCAGGAGGGGGTTTCTGACATTCACGTTGAGCCCCAACAGGAGTTCCTACGCGTCCGCTTCCGTAAAGACGGTGTTTTGCGCCAGGCCTTTCAAAACCTGCCCAAGAAAATTATTCCTGCAGTCACCGCCCGCTTCAAGATCATTTCCGATCTGGACATTGCCGAGCGCCGAGTACCGCAGGACGGACGCATTCGCCGGGTATTCCAAGAGCGTAAGGTAGACTTCCGGGTCAGTACCCTACCCACCAACTACGGCGAGAAGGTAGTACTGAGGATTCTAGACAACTCCTCGACGCAGCTGGGTCTAGACAAGCTGATTACCGACTCAGATACGTTGACGGTGGTACAGGAGATGGCCAGCCGCCCCTACGGTCTGATTTTGGTCACGGGTCCGACGGGTTCGGGTAAAACGACCACGCTGTACTCGGTGCTGTCTGAGCGGAATGACCCGGCTATCAACATTAGTACAGCGGAAGATCCCATCGAGTACACGCTACCGGGCATCACTCAGTGCCAGGTCATCCGTGAGAAAAACATGGTGTTCTCCACCATTCTACGGGCGTTCTTGCGGCAGGATCCCGATGTGATTCTGGTGGGTGAGACCCGCGACCCTGAGACGGCCAAAACGGCGGTTGAGGCGGCGCTGACGGGGCACCTGGTACTGACAACGCTGCACACGAATGATGCCGCCGGTGCGATCGCACGTCTGGCTGAGATGGGCGTTGAAGCCTTCCAGGTTTCCAGTTCGCTGATCGGCGTCCTGGCCCAGCGTCTGATGCGAAAAGTCTGCTCCGAGTGCCGCACCTCTTACCATCCCACCCCCGAGGAGCTAGGTCGATTTGGCCTCAGCGCATCCGGCGATGACGTCACCTTTTACAAGGCAACCACCGTTCCCAATGAGCAGATCGAATCGCTGCGAGCTGCTGGGCAGCTGTGCCAAACCTGTCAGGGGTCAGGATACAAGGGCCGAGTCGGCGTGTACGAGGTGATGCAGATTACCGAAAACCTGCAGAAGCTGATTTCTGACGGCGCACCCACGGAGCATATTAAAGAGGCTGCTGTCGAAGAGGGCATGCAGACCCTGCTGGCCTACAGCTTGAATCTGGTGAAGCAGGGCTACACCACCCTGGATGAGGTCGAACGGGTAACCTTTACCGACACGGGTCTAGAGGCCGAGCTAAAAGCCAAGCGCAAGAGCGTATTGAGCTGCCAGACCTGCGGCGCAGAGTTGCATCATGACTGGCTCGACTGCCCCTACTGCCTAACGCCACGCTATTAGACCCGCGCGGCATGACCGGGAGAAAGATTCACATGAACCGATTTTCTCGCCAAACGTTGTCAAACTAAACGTTGTCAAACTGGCGGCAGACCGATAGAAAGTTTGTATCTTGAACCCAAGTTTGTATCTTGACCCGAATTTCGAAACCGTTCTAACCGTCTACTGAGGCAGCCCTATGGAAATGATGATTGAAGACCTGATGGAAGAGGTCGTGGAGCGGGGAGGTTCTGACCTACACCTCTCGGCAGGCTTACCCCCTTACATTCGCATCAGCGGGCACCTGACACCGACTGAGCATCCGCCAATGACGCCTGAGCAGTGCCAGCGGCTGATCTTCAGCATGCTGAACAACACCCAACGGAAACAGCTCGAGCAAACCTGGGAACTGGACTGCTCCTACGGCGTGCGCGGCCTGGCTCGCTTCCGCGTCAACGTTTACAAAGATCGGGGCACCTATGCGGCCTGCCTTCGCGCCCTTAGCTCCAAAATTCCAAGCGTCGATATGTTGGGCCTACCCACCATCGTCCAAGAGCTGGCCAACAAGCCTCGCGGGCTGATTTTGGTGACTGGACCCACCGGCTCTGGTAAGTCCACCACGCTGGCCTCAATGCTCAACGACATCAACACCAACCGGGCTGAGCACATTCTGACGGTAGAGGACCCGATTGAGTTTGTCTACGAGCCCATCAAGAGTCTGGTACACCAGCGTCAGATTGGTGAGGACACCAAGAGCTTCGCCAATGCGCTACGGGCTGCCCTGCGGGAAGACCCCGATGTGATTCTAGTGGGTGAGATGCGGGACCTGGAAACCATCTCGCTAGCGATCTCTGCAGCAGAAACGGGCCACCTCGTATTTGGGACGCTACACACCAGTTCTGCGGCGCAAACCGTTGACCGGATGGTGGATGTCTTCCCGCCTGAGCAGCAGCAGCAGGTACGGGTACAGCTGTCCAACTCGCTGGTTGCGGTCCTAAGTCAAACCCTGATTCCCAAGATGAACCCCAAACCCGGCGAGTTTGGCCGAATCATGGCGCAGGAAATCATGGTCGTGACGCCCGCTATCTCGAACCTGATTCGAGAAGGGAAGACGGCTCAGATCTACGGTGCTATTCAAACCGGCGGTAAGCTCGGAATGCAGACCTTAGAGATGACCCTGGCAGAACTCTACAAATCTGGCAAAATCTCGTTCGAGAGCATGATGTCGAAGACCTCTCGTCCGGACGAGCTACAGCGCCTCGTTGGGGGCGCGCCCAAACCCGGCGCTAAGCCCGGTGCTCGGCCCCAGG
Source organism: Cyanobacteria bacterium J06648_16 (assembly GCA_039817185.1). Lineage (GTDB taxonomy): Bacteria > Cyanobacteriota > Cyanobacteriia > Phormidesmidales > Phormidesmidaceae > CAWUKV01. The sequence goes on from JBCBWI010000073.1 coordinate 13,471, forward strand.
GCTCCTACGCTGGGTCAGCCCGTCGCTAGTGCGGATAGTCGTTCGTGTGGACGGACGGCAGAGCACCTATCGCCCACAGTGAAACACTCAAACCGTGCAGGGGTAGTCTAAAGGCAAGCGTTCGCTATGCTAGGACTATCCCTGTTTCTTTTGCTGCCCGCAGGGGCTGCTTTTCGCCGGTTGCTGACGTTGCCCGCTGACTGTCCAGCAGGCTTTACGTCATTGCTACCCATTTCCCCAACATTTCCCAAATCGTTAAATCAGAAGCCATGCCTACCTATGTTGCTACGGGTCGAGATACGACGGGCCGCTCAAGAAAGGAGAAGGTCGTTGCAGCCAACCCCAACGAGGCGCGTACACAGCTACGGGAACGGGGAGTTTACATTCAAAGCATTCGCGAAGATCGCGGTCTGAACCTGGATCTGAAGGAGCTTCAGACATCCCTGACGACCGTGACCGTCAAAGACAAAGCTATCTTTTCGCGGCAGTTTGCGGCCCTCGTCAATGCGGGTGTGGGGCTGGTCCGGGGCATCGGCATTCTCGGTGAGCAGTGCCCCAACCCCAAGCTAAAGAAGGCACTGCTGGAAATCAACTCCGACGTGCAGCAGGGCACCAACCTGTCGGATGCGATGGAAAAACACCCTTCGAGCTTTGACAAGCTTTACGTCAGCATGGTGCAGGCGGGCGAGGTTGGCGGTGTCCTCGACGAAGTCCTCAATCGCCTGGCAAAGCTATTAGAAGACCTGAACCGCTTGCAAAACCAGATTCGTTCGGCAATGGCCTACCCGGTCACCGTCGGCATTCTAGCGACGGTCATCTTCATTGCGATGACGGTATTTTTGCTGCCGATTTTTGCTGAAATTTTTGAAGAACTGGGGGCTGACCTCCCTGTCTTTACCCAGTTCATGATGAACATCAGCGAGTTCTTACGGAATCCGGTACTGATGGTGCTGGCGATTGCGGTCATCGCCATTAGCATCTTTGCCTTCCGCCAGTATTACAAAACCCGCGTAGGCCGCGAAACGGTTGACCGCCTGTCTCTGAAGATGCCCCTATTCGGTGATCTGGTACAGAAGTCAGCAACGGCGCGCTTCTGCCGCACCTTTGGTTCGCTATCGCGTTCGGGTGTACCGATTTTGACGGCCCTGGAGATTGTCCGAGACACCTCAGGCAACCAGGTGATTGCTAACGCCATTGACGAAGCGCGAGCGGAGATTCAAACCGGCGGGATGATTTCCCTGGCGCTGCAAAAACACCAGGTGTTTCCGATCATGGCGATTCAGATGATCAGTATTGGTGAGGAAACCGGTGAGCTGGACCAGATGCTGATGAAGGTCGCAGACTTTTACGAGGACGAGGTTGAGCAAGCGGTGAAGGCTCTGACCAGTATTATGGAGCCGATCATGATTATCGTACTCGGGGGTATGGTGGGTTCGATTCTAATTTCGATGTACCTGCCGATCTTCTCGGTGATGGATGCCATTAGCTAAGGCATCTGTTCACTGGCTGTGATCGATCGCAAACAGACCGTCACCCATCGATGATGGCAGTCGCCCTGGCTAGTTTTTCTGGCTGGGGCTATCGTTTAGGCCCGCCCGAGTCGCAGGTTGGAATGGCCGGCTCACGCTACAGTGATACAGCGGATACCCCCCTGGCCCTGAATGGATCGGTCTGCGACAGAGAAAACGCCTAAGCCGATGCAGCATTTTTGGGGCTGGTTGCCACAGCTGCGGCGAGAGATTTGGATTTTGGCAGCGGGGCAGCTGCTGCTCTATCTGGGACAGGGGTTCACCCTGGTTTATGCCTCGATCTACTTTGTGAACCAGCTGGGGTTTTCGACCACGCAGGTAGGATTGGCCTTGGGCAGCAGTGGGCTCGCGGGCATTTTAGGGCGGTTTTGGGCCGGTAGCGCAATTGATGCGGCGCGCTGGGGACGACGAGGTACGCTGCTGCTAGCGGCAGTATTGACGGCACTGGGCTGTTTTGTTTTGGCGTCTGCGGCAACGTTTCCGCTGTTGATCGTGGGTAATTTGTTGCTGGGATTGGGCGTGAGTCTGTATTGGCCCGCGACGCTGGCAGTGACAACCGATTTAACCACAGCGGCGAATCGGACTGAGGCCTTTGCGCTCACGCGATTGGTCGACAATCTGGGGCTGGGGCTCGGTGCGTTTCTGGCGGGGCAATATATGGCGATGTCGGGCAGCTACGGTCTGTTGTTTGTGATTAAAGGCATCACCTATCTACTGTTTGCAGGGGTAATTTATGCAGCGATTGCGGAAACGCGACCGGCAGCAACGGTCGCGCCCAATGGGATGGGTGACTGGCGAGTTGTTATTTGCGATCGCACTTTTCTGACCTATCTGACCGGCAACCTGATTTTTACCCTCTATGCCGCGCAGCACACCAGTACCCTCCCGCTTTATCTGGCCAATTTCATCCCCGCGGGCAATACGACAACGGGCTTTTCTGAGCAGTGGATTGGCTACTTTTTTGTCTGGCACGCACTGCTGAAGATTGTGTTTCAGTTGCCGGTCACGCGGGCCGTGCAGGCGATTAATCACGTGACCATTTTGCTAGTAGCGCTGGGGCTATGGAGCGGTGGCTTTTTACTGATCTGGGGAGCAGGGGTGTCGCTGACCCAACCGCTGCTGTTTGCAGGGCTGGCCTTTACGCTGATTGCCCTGGCTGAGGTGCTGTACTCTCCGGCAGGGGTGTCGCTGGTCGGTGAGATGGCCCCCGAAAACCTGCGGGGGATGTATTTTGCGATGGAATCGCAGTGTTGGGGATTGGGTTTTATTATTGGGCCAGCCATGGGCGGTTGGGCATTGGACCAGCCAGGGTTAGCAACCCACTTTTGGCTATTGATCATCGTGGGCGGGGGGTTAGCCAGTGGACTATTGGTGTCGCTCCGTCAGCAGCTGATGGGCCGGGCCGCAGACGCGCTAACCGTTGAGCGCTAGTCGTTGAGCCGTCAGCCAGCCGTGGCAGATTGCAGGAAAGCTGAGCAGTAGAATGAAGGGGCTGCGCTCACTGTGTTTATGCCCGCTCGTGAAATGCCGGTATGTGAATTGTGCGATCGCACCTGCCCCAAGCTCACCGTCCACCACCTGATTCCCCGTCAGCACACCAAGCGCAAGAAGCAAGACATCGGCCCCACCACCGACATCTGCCAGCCCTGCCATAAGCAAATCCATATCCTGTTCACCAACAAAGAACTGGCCGCCGACCTCAACTCCGTCGATAAGCTCAAGTCCCACCCCCGCATGGAAAAGTTCCTCGCCTGGATTCGCAAACAGGATCCGTATCGAAAGGTGAGGACGTATCGAGCGCATTAGACGCGTTCAGCCCAGGCCATAGACGCGTTGCATAGCTGGCTGACTACTTGTCTGGACGCGTAAACTTAAGCGTGATGCCGCCGGTATTGCCCAGCTTGCCACCGTTGCCGACCAAGCTGACCTGGCCTTCGGCATTGATCTCAACTGACAGCTCGACTTCATTAAGCTGGAGGCCGTCAGAGGGCTGAGCCTGATCGAACAGGTCATTGACGATAGCCAGCATGCCTTGCATCTGGGTTTTAAGGGCCTGCGCGTCGAGGGGAACACGCTTGCGCCGGAGCTTTTGGGTCAGGATTTCTGCTGTACTGCGCTTGGGTTCGTTGTCCCAGCCGCCGCCGGTATCGATACTACCGTCACGCTGGCCATCGATGGTGACGACGGTTTCGGTTTCTTCGACTTCGGTGATGATGTAGAGTTCGGGCTCAGAGGACATATCAGGATCTCAATAGTGGTATCTGCAGGCAATGATCGTGATTGCTTGGTCGCTGACCTTATAGACCAGTCGATGCTCTTGGTTGATACGACGCGACCAGAAGCCCTGAAGCACGAGTTACAGGGCTTCTGGCTTGCCCAAACCCTTGAAAGGGGAGCGGTCGATATCGCGAATCAGTTCGACAATTTTTTTGTAGATTTTCTTATTTTCGAGAGCCCATTGGTTGAAATCTTCAAAGGCAGACGCCTCAAACGCGACCTGACGACTCATTCGAGCGACTCCAGCGGTACCTCTACCAGATTAGTACCGCTTTCTACGTTGGCTTTTGCCGTCAATAGCCGATTGCGATTGACCTCAGACTCCAATAAGTAAGCCGTTTCATCGACTGGGTAAACCATGATTTCAATTTCCTGGTCTTGAAAGATGGCTTTCAGACTCTCCAGAAACTGCTCGTTGAGTTCACTAGCCTTAAGGCGATAGCTGGCGTTCATAGGATGTTTGAATGAGCTAATATCCTTTAGCCTACCTATTTTAGCTGGGTGCAGCTAACCGTTCAGCCAGGCTTACCAGGCTATCTGCACCCGCTTGTTTTTTGGATACCGCGATGGATATCGCCGGAGTAGGTCTGGACTCTTCTGAGGTACGCCTGACAGATTCCCACCTGCCAGTTCTGACCGAGCCGCTGTGACTGGCACAGTGACTGTAGAAGAGTGCACGAGGCGGAACTGACAATGCGAAAACCAACGGTGTTGTTGATGTTGTCGCGCGCGTTCCTGTTGCGATTGGCCGAGCGGCAGTTATCTGGATTGTTGTACCAGGAGCCGCCCCGCAGCAGCTTGTCTGCCTACCCCAGTACTAGCGTACAAAGCCGCGACTCGGCGCACTGAATCTTTTGGCAAAACGTTAGGGTTCTTGGCAAAGCC
>JBCBWI010000074.1:0-17502 GCA_039817185.1 Cyanobacteria bacterium J06648_16
CACATTAGATTTCGGTCACACCCGTCTGGTAATGCCTAAAGATAAAGCGAGCATCTCACCTGAAAATCTATCACCCATCAACATTAGCTTCGTGTAGCTCTGCCTGCGTCGGCCATCTGAGCAAAGGCGAAAAGTCAGACTTAAAGACGTCAAGCTCAAAAAGTTTGCCATCCTGATCAAGATTTAGCGCCGCAGAGACTTCCTTATCATCTGCGTCCCAAAATTTGCACTCTGATACAACTTTGCCGAATCTGCGATTTTCGCCATGACTTGTACAGAACTTCAGGCTTCCCATCCCTCCATCATTCATGGGCATCACTTCAATCCTGTCTAGTTCTATGACAATATTGGCCCTTCCAAGAAGGAAAAGTATTAGCGGTTTCTCAAAGGACTGAAGGGGACGCATAACGTTCCCGCTCACCGGACGCAGACAACCTCTATACTTCACCGATTTTTAACTTCGTTCCGGTGCAGCGGAGTTGTTAGGCAGTGATTAATATTACCGTTAAATTTAGTTATAGCCTTTCATATAATCAAATATCATATTCTGAAAATGGGGAACTGAACTAAATCTGAAGGGATTTTTCTAACTGTATAACAGCATCAAGATCTACTCTTTCTGCGTCCTTCATCGTTATATCAAGCCAGTAAGCATGTGTATCTCCCATAAAGACCAAACTGTGAATTTCGTTTATGACGGCAATGGTCGTATCCACACAAAATAAGCAAGTAGCATATTCGTATCCAATGTTGTATCGTGCAAAGCTGCCTTTAAGCTCTTGCATGTATGGATGTAACCTTTCACTAAACTTCCAACCATTTCCATGCATTGGACTAATTTGAAAAGCAAACCACCCATTAATTTTTCCATCAGGATGGATTAGTCTATTGCGAATAGTAATTAGTCCGATCATGTCATTAAAAACATCATCTCTGTCAGATTGCTTGGTTCCTAATATGCTTGACCAAAGAAGTGGTACTTTTTGAAGGCGCTTAGTTACGCCTCCTTTGTGAAAGCGTTTTAAGTCCTCAAGTTGTTCTTTCTGAATAGCCTTCTTGGCTAGAGATTCAACAATGTAGCCATACTCAGTAAGTACAGCATCACATATCGTAGTCGCAAGAATTAAGACTTGCCGAGCATACGTATCTAGTCTGCCATCAGGATGCAGTTGAAATATCCCTTTCTCTTGCTGATTTAGCCACGCTTCTTGAAGCTTAAAGTGCTCATTTCGTGCATGAATCAGCATTAGTATCATGTCCAACACGAGTAATCGTAGCGGTATAACAATCTCTGCTCTTACTCCACCGTTCATTGGTATTAATACAATTTCACTAGAGGGTGGCAATCTGCGAAGGTATAATTCACTTCTGCTCATTGACTGAGCCAGTTTTTGATAATCACAACACTCATACAAATCACTTACACTCATACGCATCTGGCCAGTTGATAAGTGGAACCTTTCAACAAATAGTTTCCAACTACGCTCCTTGTCATTCAGGAAAACAGAGTAGCTTCGCTTGGTATACGCTTGAAAGAAGAGTTCTCGAAGCTCAACATAGCTATCTAAATTCTCTTGGTCAGACTGGTCTTTTATAATTCTGAGTGTCTCTAGTATTGAATCTGTAACTTTATTCCACAACTCAATATTGTTTGCTCGATCCAGAATAAATGCATACAACCCATAAAGAGCCTGCGCTGCGTGATTTGCTGCTTCCTTCGGCAAAAATCCGAATGTCTGATTCTTCACTAAGGTCACCTCTTCTGAGCTTCACCTCACGTTTGGACTTGAGCCTATCACTCTTTACATATTAAAGCTGCCTAACTATACGTTATCCAGACTTTGTCTGGATAAATACCTCTCAGTCGGAGTTATCCAGAAACTTTCTGGATAATCACCCTACAGGCGTATCGCCCAGAAACTTTCTGGATAATATCCTCAGAGTCGGAGTTATCCAGAAAGCTTTAAGATATCTTCAATAGTTCACGTGAACTATTGAGTGATAATTGCTACATAGGAGTTTCATGATTTTTGTGTGGTCATTCGTATGCAACCTAGGCCGAGGACCTTGCTAGAAGCTGTCCGTGATGCTATTCGTATAAAACATTACTCGTATCGAACCGAAAAAAGTTACATCAACTGGATCAAGCGATACATTCGATTTCATGACTGGCAGCATCCCAGAGAGATGGGAGGGCCAGAAATTGAAGCCTTCTTAACACATTTAGCCGTTACAGAAAAGGTTGCTGCATCGACTCAAAATCAAGCGCTAAGTGCTTTGTTATTTCTGTACCGTATCGTTCTTCAGCTGGACCTAGAGCTAAATCTGGATGCAGTTAGGGCTAAACGCTCTCAGCACATTCCCACGGTTCTATCAAAAGAGGACGTGAGAGCCGTTATTCAGCAACTTTCAGGCGTCTACCGCCTGGTAGTACAGCTCTTATACGGATGTGGCTTCAGGCAAATTGAATGTCTACGGCTTAGAGTTAAAGACATCGACTTTAATCAACATCAAATTGCTGTTTGGCACACAAAAGGGATGAAAAGTCGGCTAACCATGCTACCTGACCTGTTGGTAGTTCCTTTGCGAGAACATTTGCAAAGTGTTAAACGGCTGCATAATCAAGATTTAGAGAGGGGGCAGGGAGCTGTCGATTTGCCATTTGCCTTGGCTAAAAAGTACCCCGATGCATCTCGGGAATGGGGATGGCAATATGTGTTTCCCTCGGGAAAATTCTCTAAAAATCCTCGAACCGGTCGATGGCAGCGACATCATTTACATGAAACAGGCTTACAAAAAGCTGTTAAACAGGCTGTACGCCAAGCCGGTATCCACCAGAAAGTCGGTTGTCATACATTTCGGCACAGCTTTGCAACGCATTTGCTACAGAATGGCTATGATATTCGCACCATTCAAGAACTGCTCGGTCACACAGACGTCAAGACCACAATGATTTACACCCACGTGCTGAATCGCGGTGGACGTGGAGTGCGGAGTCCACTGGATTTGTAATTAATAGCAACAGAACGCGGTTGTCGCGCTACTAACGATAATTTCTGGCGCAGAATCCTTGATATTAGCGCCTTGAAATACAGTTGAATGCCTTAATTCGTCCTTAAAACACTCCTGGGAGCTATAGGGCCTAATTTCTTGCCTGTTGGCTTGATTTGATGGGCACTAGCACCTGACCCCATAGGCAGCAGTACAGGGAAAACTCATATTCTCAAGCTGATCGGGGTTGCTATAAAACCTCAATCTGGTAGCGATAACCCTGCTCGGTCAAAAACAATTGACGATGTTGGGCAAAATCTTCTTCGCAAGTTCTCAGCGAAACCAGGGTGTAAAACTGAGCACTGCCGCCATTGGCTTTAGGGCGCAGCACCCGACCTAATCGCTGGGCCTCTTCCTGACGCGAGCCAAACTTGCCGGAGACTTGAATCAATACATCGGCATCGGGTAAATCTAACGCAAAGTTGCCCACCCGTGAGAGAACCAGTCCTGAAATCTCCTGCTCACGAAAGGCTTGGAAAAGTTGCTCTCGGTTCTTCTGACTGGTTTTGCCCGTAATCAGCGGAAAGCTGATAGCCTGCGCGATCTCTTTCAGTTGGTCAATATATTCGCCAATAATCAGGACTCGATGCCCTAGTTCTTTTTCTAGCAGTTGTTCTACTACTGACAGCTTGCGAGGGTTCTCGGCTGCAATGCGAAACTGATAGCGACGCGGGGCAGTCGCGTATTTCATTTGACGGACCTCGTCTTGAGGCACCCGAATCTCGGTGCAGGTGGCAGCAGCGATAAAGCCTTGTGTTTCCAATTCTCGCCAGGGCACGTCGTAGCGCTTGGGGCCAATCAGGGTAAATACGTCTCCTTCTCGGCCATCTTCTCGAATCAGGGTTGCCGTTAAACCCAGGCGTCTTCTGGCCTGCAGGTCAGCGGTGACGCGAAACACAGGAGCCGGTAACAGATGCACCTCGTCATAGATGATTAACCCCCAGGACTGCTGATTAAACAATCCGAGGTGAAGAAACTCATCTTCTTTGTTCGACCGGTAGGTGAGAATTTGGTAAGTTGCCAGGGTGACGGGGCCAGTAGCCTTGTGTTCGCCGCTGTACTCTGCAATCTGTTCTTTTGTCAGAGTGGTTTTATCGAGCAGTTCCCGCCGCCACTGGCGCACAGAGGTCAGGCTGCTGGTGAGAATCAGGGTCTGTTGCTGAATGGCGGCCATCGCTGCCATGCCTACCATCGTTTTACCCGCACCACAGGGCAACACAATCACACCGCTGCCGCCCTTGGCCTGGCCTGCCTGATAAAACAGAGCGGCGGCTTCTTGCTGGTAGGGTCTGAGCGTAAAGGAGTGATTCGACTCAGTCTTGTCCAGTAGCGCCAGTGGCAGGTCATCGCCGCTTAGGTAACCAGCCAGGTCTTCTGCTGGATAGCCCGCTGACAGGAGGGCCTGCTTCAGCACGCCCCGGTGGGCCAGGCCGATCGCAAACGTGGTTTCAGTCAGCCGCTCACCCAGGAGGGGACCGACCTGCTCGTGCCGTTGCAGCAGCTCAGCCAGCGGGGCATCGGCCACATCTAGCTGCAGGTCCGGGTCACCTTTTTTGAGGGTGGTCAGGCCGTAACGCTGCCCTAGTAGCGTCAGTTCCTGGGCAACCGACTCGGGTATGGGGTATTTAGCATGGTCGGCTAGAGCCGTTACCATCTCGGCGACAGCCATGCCAGCGGCGCGAGCGTTCCAGATGCTGAGGGCACTAAGGCGGTAGGTGTGGATGTGCTCGGGGCTTTTGACCAGCTCGGCGAAGGGGGTGATCGCAGCTTGAGCCTGCTCAGCGGTAGGCGCGTGAACGTCTAACAGCACGGTGCGATCGCTTTGCACGATCAGCGCATTGTCGGGGGTGTAGCTCATGGCCGCTAGCTCAGGGGCAAACTATAGCCCAGTTTACGCAGACCGCTGCGAAAGCGGGTTTCCTGGTCCGTGGGCACGACCAGATGGCGATCGCCCGCCAGATAGCAGTATTTTTTTGTGCGCGAGTCGTTGGCAATTAGCGTAGCCAGACTGGCCTCCTTGCATTCAATCAGGCGGGCCAGCCCTCGATCTTGCAGGCTGGTCGAGCGACTCAGGCAATCTTTGAAGAACTGCTTCACCGGCTGGGGTAGGGCGTCAGCGCTGGCCTCGGTCAAAAAGGTTTGGAATGCTTTCAGGTCGTGGCCCTCGGCTGTTGCCTTCAGTGCCTGATCGCGATCCAGCTTCCAGACCGCATCAGAGGTTTGCAGCGTGAAGGTATCCATCATCAGCCGTTCTGCGGGCTGTAGTGGCGCGCCCATGAGCACAATATCTAAATTGGGCAACACTCGCAGGGTGGTGTCAGCCGTGATTTCTGGGGCGTCATAGTCAGGAGTTAGCCCCAGACAAAAGGCTCCCAGCGGCGTCAGGCGAAAGGCTATCAATCCGTCATAGCGGCTCAAAAAGCTGAGGTCGTCTGCGCCCCAAAAGCTTTGCCAATCGCCGCCGGGGGCATCGTAAGGTGGAACGAAAGCAATATCCAGCAGCCCCAGGGTAGCCGCGTATTCAAACAGTAAGCAGCGCAGGTAGCTGCCCTCTAAAATGCTCCAAACGCCAACGGTGTCGTACAGGTTGCCATAGCCCGGTTCAGAAATGTACAGATTTTCTGGGTTACGGCTGACGGTAAAGGTCTGGTGGCTGGCAATCAGGAAGCGCTCTAGATCTTTAAACAGGACCCACTGGCCCACTGGGCATTGGGTCAGGGCGGTTACGATCGCACCCCGCCGACTGCTCACCGCCGTCAGCCCCCGCTTGCCTTTGCCGGTTTGTCCTTTGATGCTGTCTACCCGTCGTAGCTCGTCGAGCAGTGTCGTCTTTAGCCATTTTTTCCAAATGGACTGAATCGTTTTTGCTGGGTCTGCCGTTAGTGCCTTCTGGCCTGCCTTAGTGAGCTTGAGTTTTTTGCCCTCCAGGGTGACCAGCTTGGCAGCCTGCAGCAGCATCGGCCAGGCAAACGGTTTGATTGCTCCGATGGGATCGCTAGGGGGTCGATTCTGATCGGTTTCAGGGTCGTCAGCCTCGGCGTAGTAGTCGCCGCCAGGCAGTACCTCAGCAATAGCCTTCAGCGTCGCCTTGGTTGGCATATAGGTTTTATCGCTGACGCTGACCCTACCCAAGTGAACCAGGCGCAGTACCGCCGCCAGTTCCTGCTGGGCCAGGCGTTCGGTTTCGTAGGCCGTAATGGGCACTTCGACCGTTTCTTGAATGAGCGTGCGCCGTTCGAAGTCGTAGTATCGACGCTCGACGGTGAGTTCCTCGGGGGGCTGGTCAGACCTGTCGAGCGCCAGCGCCTTGGGTTTAGGCACGTAGGCTTTCAGCTCGGTCTGCATCTCCACGGGCAGATAGGCCACGCGGCTGTACATGCCCGTAGAGAGAAAAAAGAGCCGCAGCTTGGAGGGTTCCCGCGCATAGCTGTAGGTATCCCGACTGCCCCAATCGGGGGCTTGACCGTACTTGGCGAGAAATGCCTCACCATCGTGATGACCGTGAGTGTTATGGACCGCTTCTGCCACTGCCGCTTGCTGAATGTCGTCCAGGCTTTTCCAGAGGGTTTTAAGGGATTTGCCCGTGAGCTGGGTTGCGATCGCGTCGATCAGCTCAGCCTTACGAGTGCCGCTGGGCTGTATCGGCAGCAGATTCAATAGCTTTTTCAGCTCATCCACCGTGTGGAAGGCCAATCCCTCAGCTACCGTTTTCAGTAATGGCACCGCATCCGCCATCGTCTTACCTCCTAAACCTTTAGGGTTGGTAAACATCCAGGGAAACCCTGCCGCTGTTCGCTAGGATAAAACGCCAAGCCTAAACTCAGGCGACCCCAACGCTCACCTTTTACATCATGGCTAAGCGAGCACTCCGCCAAGTTTGGCAACTGGATAAAGCCCAGACCCGCCAGAAAGGCCAAGACAAAGGCCCCTGCTGTGGGCTCTGTGGCAAGACTGAAAATTTGGTTCAGACCGATTGCTGTGGTAACTGGATCTGTGATGACGAAGAGAATTACGTTATGTTTTCGTTCGCTCACAATAGCTGCATCCGCAACCATCGACGCTATACGCTTTGTGGCATCCACCACGCTAACGAGCATGAAGGCGACTGGCAGGACTGCAGTGAATGTCGAGACCTTTACGAAACTGAACTGTACGTCTATTTCGGCACGAATGAATATAACTTTGAAAAGCTAAAGAATCCGCCTGCCTACAAGCCTACTCGCTGCGTCGAGTGCAATCGCATTATTCGCCTCGCCTACGAAGGACACACGATGGGCCAGGAAGGTTACACCTGCGAAAAATGCTCAAATCGTAAATTTGGCGATCCGTTCAAGCACTGACGGCCTGATCAGTGTGCTCGTAGGTTCTAGTATCTTGCCGATATCACGCCCGCTGCTCAATCAGCATCCCAGGTCTTGGGATGCTGAAGTGGATTCCTCTGTCTCAATCAGACAATATTTCGTTGGGGAGGGTTGCCCAACTATGGGGCTTTGGCACCGCAATCGCTAGGACAAAGAGCATGAGCTGAGTCGCAACAATGCTGGGTCCAGAGGGCAAATTTAAAAGGGCTGATATGACCATCCCGACTACGGCGCTGAGTGCCCCTAGCCCGGTAGAAATGAGAATGTATTGGGTGAAAGTGCGACTCAGAAGCCTTGCAGCGCAGGCAGGAATCACGATGAACGCACTGATGAGTAAAACCCCAACTGCCTCGATAGAAATGCCGACGACCAGGGAAAGCAGCACAATGAAGGCGGTTCGCTGGGCTGAAACGGCGACTCCGCGAGAAACCGCCATCGGTTCGTGCAGGGTGAGGAGGATCTGCGATCGCAACGTCAGCCCAATAAACAACGCACACACCACCAGCAGCCCCGCGCTAAAAATCAGGTCCCCCGTTTGTACTGCCAGAATATCGCCAAACAGCAGGCTGCTGATGCCGACCTGGTAGCCATCCTGCTGGCTAAGCAAGATAATGCCAATCGCCAAGGACGCAGAGTAAACAATATTCAACAGCGCGTCCGTCCACAGGTCGGTACGTTCTAAAAAGTAGGTGACGCCCAGCGCAAATATCACGGTGAAGGGCATCAGCACCCAGGAGGGATCTAGCCCCAGCAGGAAGCCAATGCTGATGCCGAGCAGTGCCGAGTGCCCTAGCGTATCGCTAAAGAAAGAAAGCTGCCGCAGAATGGTAAAGCTACCCATCAGCCCGCCCAAGAGCCCAGTCAGCACCCCACCCATGAGCGCCCGCTGCATAAACGGCAGTTGAAACAGTTCAACGGCGCGGACGATTTCAGCCTGGATAGTCATCGTGAGTCAAGGATTGGGCGAGTGCGGGATTGGCAGGAGTGGTGGTAGCGAACAAAATCAGCCCCATAGGCTAGAGACAATGTCTCCGGGCTAAGGGCGCGGTCTGGGGTGCCTTCACAGAGTACCGTACGGTTGAGGCAAAGGACGCGATCGCAGCTCTGGCGCACCATATCCAAATCGTGAGAGATTTGCAAAATGGCCCAGCCCTGCTCTGCTTTGAGCTGATGTAGCAGCTGGTAAAAATCTGCCGAGCTGCGAGCATCCAGCCCTGCAGGCGCTTCGTCCAGAATTAGCAGCCGCCGAGGACGGGCCAAGCAGTAGGCCAGTAGTATCCGCTTGGTTTCTCCACCCGATAGCGCACTCACTAACTGGTCGCGCAGGTGCCAAGCTTCGGCTCGCGTCAGGGCCTCTCGTATGGCCTGACGACGTGCCCGTTGACCGACCCAAGGCAGCTGCAGACCCAAGCGGTCCCAGCCAAGTCCAACGAGTTCTCTCACGGTAATGGGGATGCGGCGATCAAACAGAAAGCTCTGCGGAAGATAGGCAATCTGTTCTCTCACAGCGGCAGGCAAACTTCCCTTCGCGGAGAGCGGTTGACCCAACACAAACACATCGCCTGAGCGGCGCGGCAAGATACCCAGAATCGCCTGAATTAGAGTACTCTTACCGGCTCCATTGGGTCCGACAATGGCGGTGTCCATACCTGCGGGTACCGTAAAAGAGACATTCTGCACGGCGGCGTAGGACTCTCGGTAGACGGTCAAACCCTGCACTACTAAAACTGGATCGCTCAACGATTTTCTCCTGGAGACAGGCCCTACATATTCTGAAACCCCTTCTCCACAGAGAGAACGGGGTCCACGGGGGTTAACGATTCTCCTGCTGGGGGGCAGAAGGGCAGATGCTGAGGGCGATAGCGCCTATCGCCCTCCCCCATTGTGATGGTCGCAGCGCTATAGGCTCAGTCCCAGCGGAACCATCGCGACTGGCTGAGCTGTGCTGAAAGGATACCAGGCTTGAGACCCGTCAAACCCGCTGGCTAAATTTTCGGCATTTTCGCGCATGGTCTCCAGATAGTAGTTTGGTTCAGTAGCTTCCGGTCCACCGACTTCCATCGGGTCAAATTCACTAACGCCGATATCCAGATCCTGGGCGATGGTTTCAAAGGACGATCCGCCTGCCTGGGGTTCGGTCAAAATGGTTTTGAGCCCTTCTGCTTGAACGGTTTCCATCACCCGCTTCACATCATCAGGAGAGGGATTTTCTTCCGGTAGACCCACCAAGACTTCAGATTCTAGGCCATAGCTATTGGCAAAGTAGGCGGCAAAGTCATGGAACACGACGAAGGTCTGTCCAGCAAAGGGAGAAAGCTTTTCGGTGATCTCAGCATCCAGCGCTTCGAGTTCTTCGATGAAGGCGGCGGCGTTGGCAGTGTACTCGGCTTCGCCCTCGGGGTCAGCGGCAATCAGGCCGTCGCGAATGTTTTCGACCTGTTCAACGGCCCGCTTGGGGTCTAGCCAGACGTGAGGATCAAACTCGCCGTGGTCGTGACCGGCATGAGCGTCTTCGGCGTGGGCTTCACCTTCGGCGTGAGCCTCACCTTCCTCACGTCCGTGGTCGTGATCTTCTTCTTCACCGTGGTCATGACCTTCATGTTCTTCATGGTCGTGTTCGTCGTGCTCATCGGCCTTCTCTGCGCCGTGATCGTGGTCATCATGCTCACCGCTGCTGGCAAGGGTGGCGACGCCTTCACTGGAGTCAACGGTGACCAGCTCGGAGTTCTCGGCATTTGCGATCATGTCGTCCAAGAAGGACTCTAGCTCTAGACCGTTTTTCACCAGTACGTCGGCATTGGCAATGGCCTGAACATCGCTGGGGGTGGCCTGAAAGTCGTGGGGGCCAACGTTGGTGGGCAGGAGCTGGGTGACCTCGGCGCGATCGCCCGCTACGGCGGTAGTGAACTGGGTGATGGGCAAGAAGGTGGTCACAACCTGCAAAGAGGGTTCTGCACCTGCGTCAGCATTGGCCGGATCGGCTTCGGTGGCTGATTCAGTCGTAGGGGTGGTGCAGCTGCCTAGACCGAGCGCGAGCGCACCCATAGCGACCCAAGAAAACCGCTGCAAACGGCTCGACGATGGAATGAAGCGCACAGATTTCATAGGAATAACGTCCTCAACGTGACGGGGCAATGTAACCGCTATAGGCTTGGTTCATCCCAGGCGTTAACAGTCTGACTGGCAACTTGACTGGAATGGCATAATATTACGATAACGATTATCGTTACTGCACATCTTACATTACTTTTTTAGAACTCAATTCGGACTGCACGTATCTATCATGACCCACTGCACCCCCGCTCAAACTGCCGTGTTGGATACTCTGCGTCAACAGCAGCAGCCCATTTCTGCCCAGGCGCTCTACGTGCAGATGCGAGCACACAAGCGGATTGGGCTAGCGACGGTCTACCGGGCGCTAGATGCTCTGAAGCGGCTAGGACGAGTGCAGCATCGCACAACAATGACTGGGGAAACGCTCTACAACACCGTTGAGCAAGACCGGCATTACCTGACCTGCCTGCATTGTGGGCAGTCTTTTCCGCTAGAAGCCTGTCCGCTGAAGGGGCTTAAACTTCAGCCTCAGCCTTCCAGTTGCTTTGCAGTCTATTACCACACCCTAGAGTTTTTCGGCCTCTGTCAGCCTTGTCAGGTTGAGACAGAACCCGAGGGAGAGCAGCTAGAGGTGTAGATAGGCCCTTAGCAACCTGCTAAATAATTTAGAAATTTAGACAGAAGACGAGATTTGCTGGCATTTTTGAGCGGGCGCAAACCCTTTTGCTTTTGAGTAGTTCACAGTCCTGAAGGAGAGCTGGTTGCTGCCGGGGCTGTACAGCGTGTAGGTAGCCTGTCCAGGAATGCGCCCGACGGAGCCGACACCGATGACACGGCGGGGCGTTTTGCCCTGGTCTTGCGGGGCTTGGGGGCCGTCGAGGGTAGTCACGGTGGATTTCAAGTGACTGGGGGTGACCCAGCATTCAAAGGTGCGGCCCGAGCGACCACAGAAGAGATGGTTGGCGTCAGCGCGGATGAGGCGATCGCACAGTTCGATGGCTGGTGTCTCTGGGGTGAGTTCGTCGGCGTAGCCTGCTGTGCTGCCATGGATGAGGAGACAGTCCAGCTCGTGGAAGCCGAAATGTTGCGATCGCAACCACCCCACCGAGGCCCGCGACACCGATTCCCACAGCGCCTTGACTCCATCACCCCCGGCTAGGGCCATCAGCTCCGGCGCATCCGGCAGCGCGCTCGACCCATGCAGGCTAAAGCACTGTTCTTCCCACCAGCCCACGCACACCTGAGGCTCCAGCTCACCCGCTTTGGGAGACCGCAGCCGCTGAATCACCGCCTCGTTGTCGCCCTGCAAGCCTACAACATCGCCCAAAATATACAGCTCAGTAGCGGGCTGCCGCAGCTTCCGCAGATCTTTCAAGACCGCTTCGTAGGCCGGTAAATTTCCTTCAATGCCGCTCAAAATTGCCCATCTCACAGGCGTGCTCTCCCAGGACTGCTCAGGATTTCTCGATCAGGACTCTGCGCTACCGCTCGCACACATGGCTCGGATCGTCGGCCCGTTCGGCAAACTCCATGCCCCTTGCCAGCCGCCACGCAAAGATTGGCGGTAAACCCTTTTCGATAATGGCTTCACAGGTTTTCTGGTAGTCATACGGGACTTCTCGTAGCGTCACCTCCGTCGTATCAGTGTCATAAATCACGTAGGTGGCGTTGGGCCGACCGTGGCGGGGTTCACCCACCGAGCCCGCATTGATAATGCGCTTCAGCGGCACTTGGAGCTGCTGTAGGGTTTCGTCACTGTCCATCGCACCGACCTTGACCGACAGCGCCGCATCTTCCAGCCGCCGGTCATAGGGGACGTGGGTATGGCCGCAAAACAACACATCTGCATCGGCACTCAGCAGCCGCTCTAGCGCTGCAAAGCCGTCCATGCTCGGCAGCAAATATTCGTGCTGGCTGTTGGGGCTGCCATGTACAAAACACAAATTGTCTTTTTTCAGCGTCATGGGCAGCGTTGCCAGGTACTCTCGCACCTCGGGGTGAATGGCATCGTTAGTCCACTCGTGAGCGACGCGTCCCCGCTGTTCGGCCAGCTGCGAGGGGTAGCTGCACTCACAGGCGTTCAGACCCTCAACAATGTCTTCATCCCAACAGCCCTGACAGGTGGGAATATCTAACGAGCGAATCATCTCGACCACTGCATTGGGGTAGGGGCCGTAGCCCACCAAATCGCCCAAACAATAAATCTGCGCGGCCTTTTGCGCGTCAATGTCGGACAGTACCGCATTGAGCGCTTCGTAGTTACCGTGAATGCAAGACATAACTGCCAGCTTCATGCGACTGCTGCCCCCATGTTGGATACGCTTTCGGACTGAGCGTAATGTTGCCGATACTGACGCTGATATTGTGCCAGGATGTCGTCGGATAGGCAGGACGCCAGCAGCGTCTCTTTAATCAGGGTCTGTTGCAGGTCATACCCCACGACTTCTAAACCACTGGGCCGACTAGGGCGACCTTCTAGCCAGCGCGGCAGCTTCAGTTCGGTATATTCCAGACCAGGCATCCCCGCAACAAAATCGACATAAAAAGCTTGACCGTCGGGCAGCTCAAAGATCCCCTTCAAGCGGGTGACTCTACCGTAGGCCTCCCCTGTCAGCTCAATCAGCAGCTCGTCTAAGCTGGGCGGATCGAACACCTGCCCCGTCAGGGGCGCTCGCCACAGAGTCGGCAGCGCGTCTGCTTGGGGAATCTCGATGTTGTTGCCCACCACCACTTCATCGGCCCAATCGTGCCATTCAGATTCGGTTAGGCTGGGGGGAACAACCGCAACCCGGCGGCAGGGTAGCCCGTTGAAGGGCAATGTGGCTAAATCCAGGTGAAACCCCAGCTCTATGTAAACCTGCGCCGAGTTGGGCAGGTCCATCAGTAGGGCTGGGGCTTCGGCCTCTTCGATTACCGATACCTGCGGAAAACGGTAGCCAATTCTGAGCCGGTCAACGGCCTCTGCCCCCGCCCCTGGGTAGAGGTAGCCCAGCTGCGCGTCAGCGCCACTCAGGAACTGGCTAATCCAGGTCGTTTTACCACTGCCCGGTGGGCCAGCAACAACTGTGATGTTGGGGGGGTTAGGCATGATGTCAACCTCGGACATGTCCAGAACTGGAGTTTTCCAAAGAAACGATAGGTTTCAGGCTGGATGTGGTTAGCAGTCCACCAGTTCAGGCGTTTGGTTCAGAATTTGGCTGCGGACGGAAATGAAATCCAGATAGGACGGGGAGGTCACGGTGTCGGGTCGAAAAGCGGCGAGGCGGTGACAGTTTTGGAAGGCCAGTTTCACCTTAAAGTGTTGCTCAACGGTCCGCCGAATCGCGTCGCCGCCCACCATGCGCAGCAGTTGCCCTCGCGCCTGTTCACTCGGTGGCGGGGTGGCATGGTCGGCCCACGGCTCCCCCTGCTGGTAGACACGCGCGGCCAAAGATTCGACAATTCCCCAGGCGTAGGGCAGCGACTGCCGAATCGCCTCAGCAAAGTCACCGTCGTCTATACTGCCAGAGGCGGCCTGGCGGACCATTACGTCACTCACGTTTAGAGACATAGCTTTCCTAAAAGATGCACAGATTCTGAGTATAGGTCAGAAATGATAATCGTTCTCGCTCTTAAGGTTTATTTAAATCTTCCTTAGGCGTTGCTGTCGGCCATCGCTCGAATTTTGCCATTGTGGTACTCGTGCCTAATTTCTCTACACTTCTCAGTCTCAATATCGTCTTCTGGCAAAATATAGTCTTACGGCAAAATTATAGTCAGTCTGCTCAAGGGAAATTATCGGATGAATAGCAACTCACGGATTTGTCCACGATAGTTGAGACTGCTTAAAATACAAATAGTTGTACAGTCTCATTGCAATGGTCAGCGTAGCGCCTTTAATCAAGCAGCCGGTTCCCAGACCCATTGGGGAGCAGCGGGTGGTGTTTCGATCGCTCACCTGGGAGGGGTTCTTGGCGGTGCGGCGATCGCTTAGCAGCGATCGAAACACGCGCCTCACCTACTCTGAAGGGAAATTAGAGATTACGATGCCGCTTGAGCTTCACGAGTTCTCAGCCCGCTTGATTGAACGATTCATTGCCGTTCTGGTGGAGGAGTTGGGTTTAGATATGAAAACGATGGGCTCAACGACGTTGGAACGGGAGGTGCTTGATCGATCTGCTGAACCGGACGATGCGTACTATATCCAAAGCCATCGCAGGGTCGCGGGGCGTGAAATTGATTTGGAGAAGGATCCCCCGCCAGACCTAGTCGTGGAGGTCGATATTACCCATACAGATATCGACAAGTTGCGCCTGTATGCCGCGATGGGCGTGCCAGAATTTTGGCGATACAATGGAGAGACTTTACGGATTTACCAGCTTCAAGGGGCCGATTACCAAGAGGTTGAACAGAGCCCTTCATTTCCACAGGTACAGAAGACAAAGCTGTACGAGTTTTTAGCAACAGCCAAAATGAGCGAAGTGAGTGCTGTACGAGGGCTGAGAGCGTGGGTAAGATCGACAACCTCGTAGGATAGGCTGGCAGGGCTTTATCCCGTTAAACAGTTGTTTAATGTCTGCATGAGCGAGATGACGTCAAGCTGGCGGCCAATCAGCACCATCTCCGTTTTGGGAGGCGTAGCCCATTCGCTGTCATCCAGGGTGAATCTGTTGCCGCTGAGTTGAAACAAGTGGCGCTTAGGGCTTTCTTCGAACCAGAGGACGCCCTTGGCGCGGAAGACGTTGGTGGGGATGCGGTAGGTGAGAAACTCTTGGAACTTTTTGAGGGCAAAGGGGCGATCGCCCGTAAATGAAACCGAGGTGAACCCATCGTTTTGCAGATGCTGAGTAGATGCGGCGGCCTGATCAGCAGGCAGTTGGGCTGTGGTCGTTTCCGCCAGCTGCACATTTAGAATGAGTGAGAGGGGCACCTGGCAGTGGTTAGTCCGCAACACTCTGGCTCTTTCTTTGAGGGTGTGAATATAGTCTTCTAGCGTTTGCAATTTTGTTTCGGGGACGCAGTCTGCTTTATTCAGCAAGAGAATGTCGCCGTACTTTAGCTGGCTAATGACCGCGTCGCTTCTGTAGTGGACCTTGGGGTCGAAGGTTTCAGCGTCTATCACCGTAATCACCGCGTCGAGTTGGGTCAGATCCCTCAGCGCAGTACCCAGAAAGGTCAGCATGATGGGCAGCGGGTCAGCAACGCCCGTAGTTTCTAGTACCAGATAGTCAATCCGGTCGCGTCGCTGTAGAACGCGATAGACCGCGTCTCCGAGGTTGTCGTTGATGGTGCAGCAGATACAGCCGTTGGTGAGCTCGATCATGTCTTCCTCAACGGTGACCAAAAACTGGCTGTCGATATTGATGTCGCCAAACTCGTTTACCAACACCGCTACCTTAAAGTCCTCAAAGTTTTCGAGGATATGATTCAGCAACGTCGTTTTACCACTGCCCAAAAACCCTGTAATGACGGTTACGGGCAGCTTCTGGGAATCAGTTGTAGGCGATGTTGACTGCATGGGTGAAGGAGACAGTATCGATGTCAGTAAAACAGCAGGAAAGGCTGTCAGCCTGGGGAGAGACTGACAGCCTGGTGTGGAGTGAAAACTCGTCGCGACATCATTACCGGAATGCAGGCTGATGGCGAATCAGGTCCATAAACTCTTGGCGAGTACGGGCATCGTCGGCAAAGACCCCCTGCATGGAGCTGGTGACGGTCCAGGAACCGGGCTTCTGCACGCCGCGCATGACCATGCACATGTGGCTAGCTTCGACCACAACAGCAACACCCTGGGGCTGCAAGATGCCCTGCAAGGCACTGGCAATTTGCTGGGTGAGCCGCTCTTGCACCTGCAAGCGACGGGCGTACATCTCACAAATGCGGGCAATTTTTGACAGCCCAATTACCTTTCCGTTGGGGATATAGGCGACGTGGGCGCGGCCCAGAATTGGCAGAATATGGTGCTCGCAAGAGCTAAATAGATCGATGTCGCGCACCAGCACCATTTCATTAGTTTTTTCGTGGAAGATGGCTCCGTTAAGCAGGTCATCCAGCGACTGGTGATAGCCAGATGTCAAGAACTTCAGGGCTTTGACGACTCGCTTGGGCGTGTCAAGCAGTCCTTCGCGGTCGGGGTCTTCGCCTAGGCCCAGCAGCAATGTGCGCACTGCCTGCTGCATTTCTTCATCGGAAACGGGTGGCTCAGCCTGGGTGCGAATCGGCTGCTTACGGATATCGTCGGATGAGATAGAAAAGGTCATGAATAGGCTGGATAGGTAAAACAATCGGTCGTTTTTATGGGGCGCAATCGCATAGCAACCACACCCCCTTCAGCACACGACAGCAATGCTGAAAGACTGGATATTAGGCAAGACAATCGGATAACTGCTGTCGCAGCTGTTCAGCATCGAGATGTCGCCCAATTAGAACAAGCTGGTTTCGAGGGGGCGTTTGCCAATCCTCGCCCCGCAAGTCAAACCGGGGACCGCTGAGCTGGAAGATGTTGCGCAGTTCGCTTTCTTGAAACCAAAGAATTCCCTTAGCTCGAAACACATCCTGCGAAAGTTCTTCTTTCAGAAAATGTTCGAACTTCTGGAGCTGAAAGGGGCGATTGCTCTCAAACGCGATGGACACAAAACCATCATTTTCTAAATGGGATGAATGATGATGCTCGTGTTCGTGTCCGTGATGCTCGTGTTCGTGTCCGTGATGCTTGTGCCCGTGATGATGGTCGTGTGCCGTCTGCTCGATTTCTTCCTGTACCAAGTCGGCATAGGCATCAGGATTGTTGTACCCCACATCTAGAATGAGTGGTAAGGGAACCTGGCCTTGCTGACTGTAGAGAATTCTAGCGCCAGCTTTGACAGTCTCAGTAGATCGAAAACGAAAGTTGTTATATACCGTCAGGCAAGACAATGGCATGGATAGGTGGGAATCGCCTTTGAACCGCGTGAGCCAAAAATTCCAGCATGGTTTTGAGGGGAAATAAAAAGCGCAAAACTAGCCGCCCTCCTTGCCTTCGAAGCGTGATACGAGTCCACAGCAGATAGATCCAAAG
>JBCBWI010000075.1:0-16795 GCA_039817185.1 Cyanobacteria bacterium J06648_16
TTCTCGACCTGATTTTTCAAAGTATTCGCGTCATTCAACTGGCCAACCTGTCAGATGAAGAAGAAATTGAAATGGGGCAGCAGATCAATGCCCAAATCGTCCAAGAGGTTGCTATCTACGACAACCCTACCTTGACCCGATATGTTAATGGGATTACGCAATCCCTGGCGCAGGGTAGCCGTCGTCCCCAAATTAACTACACAGTACAAATCGTCAAAGATGACAGTATCAATGCCTTTGCTACGGTTGGCGGCTTCATTTACATTCACACAGGCTTGCTAAGAGCAGCGGATAATGAAGCTCAACTCGCGAGCGTGATCGCCCACGAAATGGGACACATCGAGAAACGGCATGTGATTCAACAAATTCAGCAGGCCGCAATCGCTGAAGGTATTCTCTCTGTGGGGGGGATAGAAGAAAATGCGCTGATCGATCTCGGGGTGGAGTTGGCACTGCATCGCCCCAATAGCCGGGAGCACGAATTCGAAGCAGATACAGTCGGACTAGAGCTACTAAAAAATGCTGGCTATGCGCCTATCGCATCGGTCAATTTTTTGAAAAAGCTGCTCGACCAGACCGATTCGACGCCTGAATTTCTGAGCACCCATCCTGATACAGAAGATCGAATTCTTGCCCTAGAGCAAAGCATCGAGCCGGAACAGGCATCGGTCGGTCGAGGCTTGGACAGTAGCACCTACAGTCGCAGAATTAATTTTCTGCTCATGGACTGATCTGCTCATGGACTGAAGGGGAAGGGTGAGATGTCTATTTATGAGATTTTATCGCTGAGCTTCGATCGCAAATCAGGTAATCAATAGAGTTTGCATTCAGGGGAAAAAACGATGCCCAATCCGACACATCTTTCACTTCTAAAAGAGGGCGTGACGCAATGGAACCTCTGGCGCGAGCGCCATCCCAAGACGATTCCGGATCTCAGTAAGGCTGACCTGAGTCTGATGAATCTGCGCGGTGCCGACCTCAGTCGGGCCAATTTATACGCCGCCAATCTCAGTGAGGCAGACCTGCTAGAGGCGGACTTGCAGTTGGCGACAGTAGATCAGGCTAATCTAGCCTCGGCAGACCTTTTAGAAGCAAATTTGGTCGGAGCCAGCTTGGTCGAGGCAAACCTACACGGTGCCGATTTGAGCCGAGCGAATCTCACGCGGACTAATCTCCACGCGGTGAATCTAACCGATGCGGTCATGAGTGGGGCCGAGTTCAATGGTGCGAACCTGAGTTTAGCCAATCTGACCCGGGCACGCTTGGGTCGGGCAGAACTGATTGCAGCCAATCTGCGTAGAGCCAATCTGGTCCAGGCTCATGGGTGCGGTGCCCATTTTATTCAAGCCGATCTCAGTCGGGCAAACCTCAGCGCCGTTGACCTATGCGAAAACAACCTCAATGGGGCCAACTTAACGCATGCTAACCTGACCAAGGCCCACCTGATTGGCTCACTTTTCTGTGGTGCTAATTTGCAGGGTGCTTACCTCAAGGCCGCCATTTTGAGAGACGCCGACCTGACCCGAGCGAATCTGACTGGGGCTGATTTGACCCAGGCCGAGCTGGTGGGGGCCTACCTGATTGAGACCGATTTGACCCAAGCCAAAACGACGGGTGCCAACTTTACAGGGGCCCGCTTGAGAGGGGCTAAAGTCCCTGCCGAAATCAGCACCGAATAACCGATTCATTGGCCAATTCCCTGGAGTCTGGCTAGGTCAGGGAACAGTGAGAACAGGCAATGCGAAAACAGGCAATGCGAAACAGTTAGCAGCAGACAGATTGTAGAATCTATCTGCTGCCTTACGCTTTGCCAGCGCGACGCGTTGCGATCGCAACCAAACCGCTCTCTGGGTTACCTTACTGGGCTACTTTGACCTTAACGCTCTCAGCGCTGGGCTCGGCGGACTTCGGCAGAACCAGACTGAGGATTCCGCCCTTGTACTCAGCGGCAACCTGGTCTTTTACAACCCGGCTCGCTAGCGGGATTACCCGCTCGAACTGACCGTATTGAAATTCAGACCGGCTGACGCCGTCTTCTTCAGTCTTCGTTTCAGACTTGCGCTCACCTCTAACGGTAACAGCATCGTCTGTTACTTCAATGTTCAGATCGTCAGCTGTCATGCCCGGAACTTCAAACTTCAGGTGAATCTCGGTTTCCGTTTCATCCATCTCGGCAGATGGCATGAAGCCAAAGCCATTCGAACCTTTGCGAATACCCGGCATAAACTGTTCAAACACTTTGTCCATTTCTTGGCGCAGTGTTTCAATTTCGCCAAATGGTTCCCATCTTTCGATTTGTCGGAATGGCCGCCAATGTGTGAGGGTCGTCATTTGTGTCATCTCCAAAACATGCACGGTTATCGGGCCAGACAGAGAAGCGGAGTCTGAGAAACTGAGCCGTTTCTCATACAGCGATGCTACTGTCTGATCCACTATGTTTAGGATAAAAAAACACTTTGAGGAACCTGTGAGGGTGGGATGGGGATAGTCTCCTAGAAACCCCAACAGGCATGACGGCAGCTACGCCTCACAACTTCCCCAACTTTTTACGATCCAATAAGGAAAGATAACTCAAGCGTAGCCGGAGAAAGAACCATGATTCGAAAAATTCTAGTGGCTCTGGATCGCTCAGAAACGAGTACGCACGCCTTTCAAAGCGCGATCGCCCTAGCCCAAAAACTGGACGCCGAGCTAAAGCTAGTCCACGTGCTGGCAGACAGCGATCCAGGCGCACCGCAACGCCTGTCGTATACAAGTGAGCACTACTACCCGCTTTTGAACACTGCCCTTGTAGAGGCCTACGAACACGACTGGAATCAGTTTGTAGAAGCGTATCAGACCTGGCTGAGTCAGCAGGCCGAAGTGGCTCACGAGGCAGATTTACGGGCCAGCTGTGAGCTGGCCTATGGCAGTCCTGGCAGCGCGTTATGCCACGCGGCAGCGACCTGGAGCGCCGACCTACTCGTGGTGGGCAGTCGGGGCCGTACCGGCCTGGGCGAGATGGTGCTAGGCAGCGTCAGCAACTACGTGATGCACCATGCCCCCTGTTCTGTTGTCGTGATTCACACCCGCGACGAGTTAGAAGCAGCATTCGCCGCCACACGACAAGGCAGAGCCGGGCAGGAAAATCAACTGGCTGCCACCGCTGATTCGACCGCGCCAACAGCGCTGAATCGCATTTTGGTACCAATGGACCGCTCGCTAGCATCCGCCGAAGCCCTCGAAGATGCAATTAGCCTGGCCAAGTCTCACGGGGCCGCGTTGAGGCTGCTCCATGTGCTAGTCGATGGAGAGCCCGGCAGCCCCAAAGCAGCGCTTTTTAGCGATAGTCAGTACATGATTCAGCACAGCAGCGTTTTGCTAAATCAGTACGAGAAAGAGTGGAATAATTACGTGAATGACTGGTGGGTCTGGCTGCAGGCGCGGGTTAAAGAGATTCAGGCAGACGGCATTGAGGCGAGCTGCGATGTGTCGCAAGGCCTTGCAGGCGGACAGATTTGTCAGGCTGCTCAAGCCTGGAACGCCGACCTGATTGTAATGGGAGCCAGGGGTCTGTCTGGACTAAAGGAGCTGCTAATGGGTAGCACCAGCTACTACGTCAGCCATCGTGCCGCCTGTTCGGTCTGGGTCAGTCATCCGAAGCGTTCGGTACAAGATGTCCTGCAGATTAAACAGGCCAGGCGTCATGCTGATTTTGTCAAGGCTTAATCGCTTAAGCTAGCTAAACCTTGGCCACGTCGAGATCCGATGTTGTTTTACGAGGGAAACTGAGGCTTTCGAACTGGAGGGGGTTTAGCAGAGGCGTTGAAACATGAAACAGCTGGAGAAAAAGCGACTGGAGGCTGCCCTGGCGATTGCAAGCTACGCCGCCAGCAGCGGGGCGGTGGTGACTGCCCCAACACCGGGGCTAGAGCTGCCCAAACAGGTTGTCCTGACCGCCTCCGATACGCTGCTGTATGTCACAATTTGGAAGATCTACTTTGAAGACGATCTCGCTCAAAAAGAGCTGTTAGAGATTTTGGCAGAGGTGGGGTTAGTCGTCGTGACGTCGGTGGGCACAACCTATTTGGTCACGAAGGGGAGCATGGTGCTGCTGGGTGAGCTGGCTGGCTGGCTAGGGCCGCCAGGCTGGGCTCTGAAGGTGTTGGTGAGCGGATCGCTAATTGGTCTGGTGGCGGTGATGTGGACGGTGATGTGCGATCGCATCTACATCAGCCGATCTAACAGATCTCTCCCCGCAGCAGGCTAACCTTATCCGTCTGCTCCCACGGCGGGGCCAGGTCGGTGCGGCCCATGTGCCCATACACCGCCAGCTTTTGGTAAAACCCGTCCGTGAATTTTGCTGGCAGCGTCTCCAGGCCAAAGTCTCGAATGATGCCAGCGGGGCGAAAGTCAAAATGCTGCACCAGCCGCTGGGCGATCGCCTCCTCGGGGATCTGTTCGGTGTCAAAGGCTTCTACCTGTACTGAGACAGGATGGCTGAGGCCGATGGTGTAGCTGAGCTGCACTTCGCAGGCTGCTGCGAGACCGGCGGCCACGACGTTTTTGGCCGCATAGCGGGCGGCATAGGCCCCCACCCGGTCAATCCGCAGCGGGTCCTTGCCGCTGAGGGCGGCGCTGCTGTGCTTGGCGTAGTCGCCGTAGGTGTCGATGCCGTTTTTGCGACCGGTGAGCCCGTCGTGAACTGCCGGTCCCCCGTTGATCACCGGCCCGTCCGGATTCACAAAGATGAGCGTCTGCGGGTCAGGCTGCAATGGCTGTTCAGCAAAGGCCGGTACAATCACTTCGGTGCGAATGTCCTGCCGCAGCTGTTCGAGGGAGATCTCGGCGGACTCGGCCTGGCTGGCGACCACGGTGACGCTGTGGATGCGGTGGGGCTGGCGATGGCGATATTCGATGCCCACCTGGGTTTTGCCGTCGGGGTTAAGGTAGGGCAAGGTCTGCTGGCGGGCGGCGGTGAGCGCACGGGCTAGCGCGTGGGCCATCACCACGGGTAGCGGCATCAGCTGGGGGGTCTGGTTACAGGCAAAGCCAAAGACCGTCGCCTGGTCCTTGGCGGCGATGCGCTCGATCTGGGCATCGGTGAGCTGCTCGGTGCGATCGCGACGCTGGCCAGACAGCTCCTCTAAATTGGTCAAAATCGTGCAGTGCTTGCTGCTAAAGGGCGGCTGGTGGTAGCCCACCCGGTCAATCACCTGGCGAGCCACCTGGGTAAAGTCTACGGCGGCGTTCGGCTCAAAGCGCACCGACAAGAACAGCACCCCCGTCGAGACGGCGCATTCGGCCATCACTCGCGCCAGCGGGTCCTGCTGGAGCAGGCGATCGACCACCGCATCGCTAATCTGGTCGCACAGCTTGTCAGGGTGCCCCGGTGTGACCGATTCTGAGGTGAACATAAAGTTGTTGCGCATGGTTCAGACCTCGGGCGAGCTAGAAAAAAGAACGATTTTGGTGCTTTCGTTAACCAGCAGCGACAGCAGGGCACTGCCAAACACCACAGCCCAGTCCACCGGATCGAGCAGGGCCAGCTGTAGCAGGTTACGTAGGGGCGGCACAAGAATGGGCAGCAGCTGTAGCCCCAGAGAGCCGATCACCGCCGCTTCGACGTAGGGATTGCGCGGCAGCGGCTGGCGGGTAAAGAGGCTATGGGTTTCGGAGCGGCAGCTCCAGGTATGCAAAATCTGGCTGATGGTCAGGCTCATGAACAGCACCGTACTGGCCTGGCGGGTCTGACCGTGACGCAGCAGGGCGTAGCTGTAGGCCCCCATCGCCAAAAGAGAAATCACCACCGACTCTAGAACAATCTGGCCAAAGTCGGCTGACTTGAGAATGGGCGCGTTCGGGTCGCGGGGCGGCTGCTCTAGCACGTTAGGCTCGGGCGGCTCCAGGGCCAGCCCCAACCCCGGAAAGACGTCGGTGACCAGGTTAAGCCACAGCAGCTCCATCGTATTGAGCGGCTGCCCCAGCCCGATGGCCGTGACCAGCAGGGTGACGATAATCTCGCCCAGGTTGGTCGAGAGCAAGAAGTGGACGGATTTACGAATGTTGCTGTAGGTGGTGCGCCCCCGGCTGACGGCGGTAATCAGCGTCTGCAGATTGTTGTTGTCAATCACCACATCGGCCACATCGTGAACGACGTTGCTGGCGGTGCTTGCTGTCCCGCCCGTACTGCTATCTGAAACGCCGCTAGACCCCATAGCGATGCCTATGTTGGCGGCCTTGAGGGCGGGCATGTCGTTGATGCCGTCCCCGGTCATGGCGACAACAGTGCCTGTAGACTGTAGCGCCTGGACGATTTCTAGCTTGCTGGCCGGGCTGACACGGGCAAACACATCCACCTTGTCGAACAGTGCCTGCCGTTGCGAAGGCTCCAGCCGAGAAAGATCGGCAGAATCGAGAATTTTGGTCTGGCGGTGGCGGCTCAGCTGCAGTTCCTTTGCGATCGCATAGGCCGTTGGGCTCTGGTCGCCGGTAATCATCACCGGCTTGATCCCCGCCTGGTGAAACTGCTCAATTAGATCCGTCACCCCCTGCCGAATCGGATCGGCCATGCCCGCCAGCCCCAGCCAAATCAGCCGACTTTCTGCCACTGCAGCGGTGCCAGTATCCATCGTTTTGTAGGCCACGCCCAGTACCCGCAGCGCCTGCCCGGCCATGCGCTCATTATCCAGGCTGACTCGATGGCGCTGAGCGTCGTCTAGCAGCAGCACCTCGCCGTTACACAGCCAGGACTGGCAACGGGCAAGAACTTCTGCCGGACTCCCCTTCACTGCCACTAGCTGCCGATGTTGGTCAGGCAGGGTATGCACCGTACTCATCAGGTTGCGGTCTTTACTTCGCAGCGAGAGATTCAGGCAGGGATGCTGCCGCCTGAGGGAAACAACATCGACCCCAGCAGACAGCGCCAGCTGAATCAGGGCATTCTCGGTTGGTGTTCCCTTCAGTCGATAGCCGCCCTCAGAGTCAACGTCGAGTTCGCTCTCGCTGCAGAGACTCACCACCTCAATCAGCCGCCGCAGTTCTTCGCAGCGGTGAGGCTCGACGTGGTCGCCTGTGGGGGTAACAAACTCGCTGTCTTGGAGCCGCAGGGTCATCTTCCCAATCCGGACTTCTCGCACCGCCATCTGGTTTTCGGTTAGGGTGCCGGTTTTGTCCAGACAAACGGTCTGCAGCGACCCTAGGGCTTCTACGGCCTGCAGCTTTCGAATGAGAATATGGCGCTTGCGCATGTCTTCCATGCCCAAAGCCAGGGTGGTGGTGGCGATAGTGGGCAGCCCCTCAGGCACGGCGGCAACCGCCAGAGAAATCGAAGTTTTGAGCATGGGCAGCAGGGGGTAGCCCCGCAGCCAGCCAATCCCAAACACCAGCGCACAGACGCCGCTGCTGAGCAGCGCCAGCTGCCCCCCAGCTTCATCTAGCTGCCGTTCCAGGGGCGTATCTTCTGACTCGGCGGTACCCACCAGCTCCTGAATGGTGCCAATCTCGGTAAAGCGGCCAGTGGCGACCACAACCGCCTGCCCCCGACCGCTAGTCACAACGGTGCCCTTATAGACCATGTTGGTTCGTTCAGCCAGGGGAATGTTGTTCCCAACGAGCGACTGAGTCTGTTTGTTGACCGGCGCACTCTCGCCCGTCAGGGCCGACTCGTTAACGCTGAGGTTATCGGCTTCCAGCAGGCGAGCGTCCGCTACCACGGGCTGGCCGGGCTGCAAAACCATCAGATCGCCCGGTACCACGGCTTCAGCGGCGACCGTCTGACGCTGCCCGTCACGGACAACCCAGGCCGTTTGCTCGCCAGTCGCCTGCAGTGACCGGATGATGCGTTCGGACTGGCTCTCGGTGAGATAGCCAATCGCGGCATTGATGCCCACCACCCCCGCAATCACTACCGCATCGGTCAGCCCGCCCGTTGCCATCGACAGACCCGCCGCCACGGCTAGCAGTGCCACGGGCGGCGACTGAAACTGTTCAACCAGAATACTCAGCTCCGAGCGCGGCTGGCTCTCGACGAGTTGGTTGAGTCCGTAGCGCGTCTGATGAGCTTGGACGGTAGCTGCAGTCAGGCCATCTGGACAGGACGTTTGGAACTGGGTCAGGGCCGCGTCGGCGTCGAGCGTGTGCCAGGATGGCGTGGCTGCCTTGTTGTCTGGCCGGATTGGCGAGGGCGGTGCTATTGACTCTGATTGAAAGCGATCGCAACTGTCTTTGATGCAGGCCACGATGTCAGCCGTTATCTCTGCCTGGGCCTCTGCCTGGACCTCTGACTGGGTCTCATAGGTCACCAGCACGTTGCCCGTGCGCGCACTAGCAGAAACGGTCCGAACGGCGGTGAGCTGCGATAGCTGTTCTTCGAGGTAGCGGGCTAGCTCAGGAGAGCGGTATAGCCCCTCCACCGCATATCGCACTCTACCAGGAATCGCATGAATGGCTTGGACCACGGCATTCTCTCTCGTGAACGCTCACCAAAGTCTCTAGAATCGTTTGCTCAGCGTGGACAAGTCGGCTAGTTGAGGTCCGGCTGCGGGGCGGGGGTCGGAGACGTCGCGACTGAATAGGCGGCTGTCTGGGCAGGGGCAGGATGAAGTTTGACGAAGGTGTCAAAGGCGTACCAGGCCATCACATACCAGGGCATATCGTCGAGCTGCAGCCCCCGACGCATGAGCTGGCGCAGTGCGATCGCACCTAGCCCCATCGACAGCAGCATCCGCAGATCTAGCTGACCACCAGTTAGAGCCTGCATCTGAGCATTCCAATCTTGAGCCGTCGCCTGGAGCTGCCCGGCCACCTGAGACACTGGTGCTGAGTCCCCTACGACGGCGGCGCTGGGAGACTGATAGCGAGCGGTTTGCGTCCCTGTCTGAATCTCTGCCAGACCGTCCTCGATCTGTTCCTGTGCGACGGCCACAGCTTTTTGACAGCGCTCAGAAAATGCGATCGCATCTGTTAGCACAGACCTCACCAGCGGCTGGTTGATTGCCGCAGCCATCGGTAACACGACCGGAGCCGCCAACAGCGCCGCAATACCTGACCAGATCTCCTCGGGTGCGATGGCAACTTCATCGGCGTGCCCCTGTCCGTTCATCTCTACTGCCATTGGCCAATCCTCATCTGTTTGCTAAAGCGTTGTGCGTTGCTCCTTTAAACGATATTCAAACAATCTGGGGAAGCTGGGAGGACGCTTACCCCCAACTCTGTTGAGTTAAGAAACTTACGGGAAATCGCGGTCGCCCTCGGGCATAACCGTTCCCCAGCACTTGGCCCGGTGTAAATCGACCCCGTACAGGTCCACATCTAACAGGTTCGCAGCACTTAGATCGGTCCCTACCAGGCAGGCCCCGCCGAGGGTTGCTCCGCTCAGGTCGGCTCGCCTCAGGTCGGCATTCGTCAGGTTGGCACCGTTAAGAACAGCCCTGTGCAGCTTAGCAAAGCTCAAATCGGCTCCGCTCAGGTTCGCCTGACTCAGGTTCGCCCGACTAAAATCGGCGTCCTTGAGGTTTGCGTAGGAGAAATCCAGGCCGCTAAGATTTTCGCCACAGAATGTTGCCCCGCTAAAGTCAGCTCGTGTGAGTACAGCACGACCAGGATTATCGGTACTCCAACAGATACGGCAAAGTTCTGTCTGGCTCAGCTTGGCATCCGCTAAAATCGCGCCGCTCAAATTGACCCCGTCTAGATTTGCCTGGATCAGATTTGCCCCTGTCAGGTTCGCAAGCCGACAGTCGCTGCCGCTAAGGTCTGCCCGACTAAAATCGGCTCCGCTGAGCGTGGCGTTGTAGAACAGGGTACCGCTCAGGTTGCTGCCTCCCAGGTTCGCACCGCTTAGGTTCGCACCCCGGAAATCGATCCCGCTCAGCTCTTGAGCTTCCAGCTTGACCCCTCGGAGGTCTTTTCCATGAAAGTCTCGCTCTCCGTTTAGATATTGTTTGAGTAGCGCTTGAGTATCCATCTCGCCCCCACCCTGCGTTCGAGGCTGGCTCGTAATCCCTAACAACAGAAATTCTGCCGGGGTCAAATCTTGCTGGGTACATGAAGCTCAGCTTCGCCGCAAATGCTTGCTGATTGTTTCTATACTCTAATTTTACCGATTCACCGGATGCTGTCTACACAACTGTAAAGCGATACCCATGTTCTTTACAAAGAAGATTTTGAACCCTGACACAGCATTTCATCCTTGTTTCAGACAACCCCTTCCAGCTTGGCATCGGTCAGGTCGTAGAGCGATCTCAACTGCTCCAGAGTCGAATCATCGGCCTGCCACATCCCCCGCCCGTGGGCTTCGAGCATCCGCCCGACGATGTTGCGAAAGGCTTCGGGATTGGCCTGCTGCAGCTTAGCCGCCATCTCAGGGTCTAGCGCGTAGGTCTCTGCTGCCTGGTCGTAGACCCAACCGTCGTGAAAGTTCGTCGTCCCGCCCCAGCCCAGCAGCGCGGTCATGCGTTGAGAGATCTCATAGGCCCCGCCGGAGCCTTGGTCAGCCATCGCCTCAGCCCATTTGGGGTTGAGCAGCTTGGTGCGATACTCCAGGCGTAGCAGGTCTTCTAATCGGCGTGGGGTCGTGTCTTTTGAGAAGCTTTCGATAAAGCTGGCGGTCACCTTTTGGCCCTGCTGCTGTTCGGCCGCCTGCTTGAGCGCGCCCGTGTTGGCGTAGTATTCCTGAATGTCGGTGAGGCCGTATTCGACCGAGTCGATCTGCTGCACGACGCGTCCGGTGCTTTTGAGCAGCGTTTGCAAGATTTCAGGGCGGGCCTGCCCCTTGTCGCTGCGACCATAGCTAAAGGCGTTGCGATCGCACCAGGTTTGCCCCAGTTCTGCTCCCGACTCCCAGCTCGAATCGGTCACGCGGTCGTTCACCAGCGAACCAAAGTCTCCCGCAGGGTTCGAGAACAGCCGCGCCGACGGGTTCTCAACTCCCTGCTCTTGTAGTACCTGGGCGTGCTTGCGAATGAAATTTTGTTCCACCGGTTCATCAGCCGCAGCGGCCCGCTGGAAGAGATCGTCAACCAGCTCGATAATGTTGACAAAGCTATCGCGAAAGATGCCCGAAAGATTCGCCAGCACGTCAATGCGGGGGTGGGTCAGCGTCTCTAGCGGTTTCAGCTTGTAGCGGACGATGCGCCCGGTCCCCTCTTTCACCGGCTCGGCCCCCACCAGCTCTAGCAAAATGCCGAGAGATTCTCCCTTTGTTTTAATTGCATCGAGTCCCCAGAGCATCACCGCCATCGTCTCAGGATAGGTCTGATGCTCGTCGAGGTGCTGCTGAATCAGCTTGTGGGCGATTGCTTTGCCCCTTTCGAACGCGGCAGGCGAGGGCATGCGGTAGGGGTCGAGGGCGTGAATGTTGCGTCCTGTGGGC
Source organism: Cyanobacteria bacterium J06648_16 (assembly GCA_039817185.1). Taxonomy (GTDB): domain Bacteria; phylum Cyanobacteriota; class Cyanobacteriia; order Phormidesmidales; family Phormidesmidaceae; genus CAWUKV01. Next base: position 11,354 of record JBCBWI010000075.1, read on the forward strand.
AAGACGCCCGGACCGTCTCGCAGCAGGTCGCCGCCGGGCGCGGGGGGAATATATTCTCCGTTGAGGCCGCGCAGCAGGTTCGTCAACTCGTCGGAGGTCTGGTGAAGCAAGTCACGGATGCGGATGGCTTCGTCGCAGCGTTCGCCCCACTCGGGCTGCAGCAGTTGGCGCTGGCTAGGCGGCTTTTGGTACTGAGCGGTCTCGAAGGCGGCCAGAGCCGTTTTTCGGTCGCTGCCGTGGGCAATGGCATCGATGATTTCGGCAGGGAGAGCGGTGCGATTGCAAAAGTAGGCCTCTAGGTAGCTGGCCAGCGCCTCAGCATCAGGCACCTCGCCCAGAACGTGCAGCCCCGACGAGAACAGCCGATTTTCTAGCACCAGCAGGTAGTCGTATAGCTCGATCAGGTAACTGACCAATGCCGCCTGACTAAACAGCCGCGCATTCTCAGGCGTGAACTCAATGCCCAGTTCGCGGCCTGGCTGAAACGGGCAGTCGGCCTCTAGTCCCGTATCCGCAATCTTTTTACAGATGGCATCTCGCAGCACCTCATTTTTGATCGGGTCTTCTCGATACTCCGTAATCAGATCTTTCAGCGCCGCCAGCTCCTTATACAGCTCGGCTCGGCCATAGGGCGGCACGTTGTGAGAAATCAGCACCCCATAGCCCCGCCGCTTCGCCAAAATCGACTCCGACGGGTTGTTAGCCGCATAGAGATAGAGATTGGGCAGGTTTCCCAGCAGCACGTCCGGCCAGGAATACCCCGTATTCCCCAGGGGTGAGCCCGGCAGCCATTCCACCGTGCCGTGCATGCCAAAATGAATCACCGCATCGGCTCGAAAATCTTTTTGCAGCCACTGGTAAAAGGCCGCGTACTGGGGGTGGGGCGTCATGTCACGCTCAAACATCAGCCGCATCGGGTCGCCAGAAATCCCCAGGGGTGGCTGTACCCCAATCCACACATTGCCAAGCTGCACTCCGCCCAGATAAAGGTTGTCGTCAAAGGTCTTGATGCCGGTATCGGTCAGGCTCTGCCACTGGCCTTCAATTCGCCGGGTTAGCAGATAGCCCAGCCACTGCCGCAATCGAGGGGCCGAGACCGTTATCGAGGCAGAACCGTTCGTCTCTGCCGGATGACTCGGACCCATGGTGTAGGCTTCATCAGCCTGGCGCACCTGCTCGATCAGAGTCTCGCCGTCTTCGGGCAGTTCGCCCACGTCGTAGCCCTGGGCCTGGAGCGATCGCAACAGGTTCATCAGCGACCGAGGTACGTTGAGCAGCGCCGCCGTTCCCGTCGCGCCGTATCCAGGCGGAAAGCCATAGAGCAAAATCGCCAGCTTTCTCTCGGCCAGGGGCTTTTGCCGTAGCTCAATCCAATGCCTGAGCCGCCCCGTCAGTCGCCGTACCCGTTCGGGAATCAGATAAATGTCGTTCCCTACCAGCCCCCCCAGGGGAACCGTATCAATCGCGCCATCCAGCTCAGGGAGGGCGTACAGCACTACACTCTGCAGCCCGCCAATGCCCTGACGCGTCCAGGAATGAATGTCTTGAATCAGCAACGGCGCAGCGACCAGATAGGGCACGTTTTTAGCCGTCAAAATCTGCTGGGCCACGGCCACCTGTCGCCCCGCTTCCATCGACCCCGCCGGTCCCCCCACGAGTGGGAAGCCAATCGTCGAAACAATCGCATCCACTGCCGCCGCTTCGGTAGAAAGGGATTTTAGCGCGGTCTCTCCTTGCTGCCGCTGGGTCTGTTCGTGGTCCGTCGTCATCAGGTCTCTAACCGCAACGTGCCCCTCGACCCCGTTGATAAAGACGGGCAGGGGAATCAGCTCAGCGGCTTCGAACCCCTTAATCAGTTTTGGAATGTAAGGTTGATGGGTAATTACGTGCTTGCGATACAGCAAAATGCCAACGGTGGGCCAACCTTGCCGCTCAGGGTAAGTTTGGCGATACCAGCTTAGATAGGCTCGGGGAGACTCAAAGTAGCTGCTGTAGCTAGGATGTAGTAGACCAATGTTGGGCGTTTCTAGCGGCGCAGGAATCTCGCCCACGGACAGCCCCAGATACTTTTCCCCCAGGGTCCAGAGCATTGCTGCCACGTTCTCGGGGCCGCCCGCATTCCAATACCCGTAGATAATCAGCCAGTTGCGCAGGTCCTGCACCTTGCCGATGGGCAGATACTTCAGCAGCTTGGGACCCACCTTAAGAAAGCTAATATAGCCCGCCAGCTTGTCTTCTTCACGCCCGCCGCTGAACTTGTCGAGGATGAACTTGACGGGCTTTGGCATGCCCTTGGGGCGGTCTCCGATGACAAACTGACCCAGCTGGGTGAGGCTCATCAGTTCTAGCGCCGATTCAAATACCAAACGAATGGGAATCGTCTGGGTCCGCTCCCGCAACCACATCACCTGGTCGTAGTCAAAGATGAGGCTGGCAAAAAACACGTTGGCCCCGTCGAGGGCAGCGGCGACCGTATCGGACTGGACGGTCAGATCGCGATCGCTAAATACGCGAATGTCTAAATCTGGGCAGCGCGACTGGGCAGCCGCGATCGCCTGGTGATACAGATCGAGATTGAACGACTCAAACCCAACAATCAGAACGATGCGAACCATACGGGGGCCTCATCCGTGACAGATTGATCTTAACGCCTTTGGCGAATCGTCAGTGCCGATCAAATAAACTGGGTGTCAACCCATCAACCGAAAACAGGCTCACAAAAATCTCAGATTCTGTTGTTTGAATACACATGGGAACGTGTGTCTATCGATCCTGGGGGAATAGATGGTTGCTCAATTTCAATTACAGCCATCCGATTCTGCTCCAGCATCCCCTGCTGTTGAGGGTGAGCAGACGGGAACAGTGCCATCGCTGACCGCATCTCAGCCCCTTACCTTTCCACTCCCCGCTATTGTCAACCAGGCGGCGATTAAGCGGGCGCTGCTGTTACTGGCGGTTGACCCAGGTCTGGGTGGCGTCATTATTGCGGGCCGCCGCGGGACGGCTAAATCGGTGATGGCCCGCGCCCTCCATGCCCTGCTTCCCCCGATTGAAGTCATTGAAGGAACCTGCTGCAACTGCGATCCGGCTAAGCCGACTGACTGGGATGACGAGACCTTTGAGCAATTCGCGGCGTGTCCTCAAGCTCTACCCACCATCGCTATTCCGACACCCTTTATTCAAGTACCCTTGGGCGTCACCGAAGATCGGCTTTTGGGCTCTATCGACGTGAGCCGGTCGATTCAGCAGGGCGACACCGTCTTTCAGCCTGGCCTGCTGGCAGAGGCGCACCGAGGCGTGCTCTACGTCGATGAACTCAACCTGCTCGATGAGCACATTACCCATTTGCTGAGCAGCGTGCTCACCGACGGCGTCAATATCATCGAACGGGAGGGGATTAGCTTTCAGCATCCTTGCAGGCCGCTGTTTATTGCGACCTATAACCCCCAGGAGGGAGAGCTGCGGGGTCACCTGTTGGATCGGTTTGCGATCGCACTTTCCGCCGACACGCCCCTAGACATTGACCAGCGGGTTGAAGCCGTCAACCGCGTCCAGCAGTACGCCGACGCCCGGCAGTCCTTTCTACAGAAATACACAGAAGAAATTGACGCGCTCAAAACCCAAATCGCCCTGGCGCGAGAATGGCTCAAAACCGTCACTATCCAACCCGAACAGGTGGCTTACCTGGTGACTGAAGCCCTTCGCGGTAGGGTAGAGGGGCACCGGGCCGAGCTGTTTGCAGTGCGTATCGCCAAAGCCCATGCCGCCCTGAACGGTCGCCTGACCGTCAATGCTGAGGACCTGCACTGTGCGGTTGAGCTGGCCATTGTGCCGCGAGCCCTCCACGTCGACGTGCCGCCCCAGCCGTCCCCGCCGCCCGAGTTACCCCCTGAGGAGACATCTCCCACTGAAGACGCAGCCGACCAGGATCAATCTGAACCCGACACGATAGAAATTCCAGAAGAGTTTGTGTTTGATCCTGAAGGTGTAGTACTTGACCCGTCAGTACTCGATTTTGCTCAGGCGACCCGACGGCGGGGCAAAGCCGGTAGCCGCAGCCGGGTCTTTTCGCAGGAGCGGGGCCGATACGTCAAACCGGTGTTCCCTAAAGGCGAGATTAAACGGATTGCGGTCGATGCTACTCTCCGGGCCGCGGCCCCCCACCAGAGCTACCGCCGCAGGCACCAGTCGGGCCGTCGCGTGATCGTCACAGAAGACGACATTCGGGTCAAGCGGATGGCGAGAAAGGCTGGTGCCCTGGTCATTTTTGTGGTCGATGCCTCGGGGTCAATGGCCCTGAATCGAATGCGCTCAGCCAAAGGGGCCGCGCTACAGATTTTGACCGAGGCCTATCGTCACCGCGATCAGGTAGCGCTGATTCACTTTCGCAATGAGCAGGCTGAGGTGCTGCTGCCACCTACCCGTTCGATCACAGCCGCTCGAAAACGGCTGGACCGTCTACCCTGTGGCGGTGGATCGCCGCTATCTCACGCATTAGCCCTGGCGATTCGTATGGGTAACAACGCGCTGCAAACCAAAGACATCGGCCAGGTTGTCGTCGTGTTAATTAGCGACGGTCGGGCCAATATTTCGCTGACGCGCTCCCTGCGGGAACCCCAGTGGCAGTCAGAGACGCCCGACCTCAAAACCGAACTGTTGAGAATTGCCGCTCGACTGCGAGCACTCGATATGCGACTGCTGGTAATCGACACCGAACGGAAGTACCGCTCGACTGGACTGGGACCAGATCTGGCCCAGCAGGCAGGGGGACAGTATTACCGGCTTCCCCAGGCTAGCGAAAGTGCGATCGCAGCCACCACAAAAGCTGCCCTCCATCAGGCAACTCAGTAGAGACAATTTCGTCTATCCAGACGGTCTCCTTTAAATCTAAAACCCACGCTGTAAAAACCTTTAAAACTTGACGGACCCGATCTCTAGCGATCTAGTCCGTCAAGCGTTACGTATTAACTTTCGCAAGGTTCCCTCCTGAACCATTCTCGGGTTTACAGAGATTGTAGCCAACCTTCTGTCCTCACATAGCCGCCTCTTTCTGAGAGCTTAGTTCGGTATTGTGCTTACTGTGCCGCTTCAGCAGGCCGTTACCGCTTTGTCTATGGTGGAGGTAGGTTTTCTACACCCTCCATTACTATATTAACAACTTTTACGCGGATTGTTGGCAGATGACACAATTTTTCATTTGCGGTTCCATTCGCGGTTCTCTCAAAGGGAGTACTTTCAGGAGGGGGTTGTGGAGTAGGTGTGGGCCCATTCAACGGTGATGAATTCTCACAACTTCCTCATAACGCCCACCTACGATATCAGTAGGCCTATCTATCATCAGCTTATCTACTAAGTAGGTTGACCTAATTAAAGGTAAGACGCCAAGGTTCTGTCTTTAGGAGATAGAAGGCAGCATATAGGAGGCTTCTAGCTGCTGTCTCC